>DKBS01000165.1:13938-57924 GCA_002451275.1 Planctomycetaceae bacterium UBA6894
CTTGGGGCATGCCGGTGAATGGCAAGGCCCAGGTGCGTATCATCCACCACCAGGGGTCACCCGAGCAGCTGGAAGAGATCCAGACGGTGGACCTGAACGGCAACCCCACCCTGAAGGTGAACCTGAACGACGGGCGCCGGAAGGATCTGGCCATCGTGCTGCCGCCCAAGATGACCGCACCGGCCGACAAGGCCAAGGGTCAGGACGTGTTCCACGCCCTGCGCCGCATGACCGAGCCGAACCTGCCCTCGGGCGGCGGTATCCGTGGCGGTGGCGCCGGCACCGTGCAGCAGGTGGAGCCGGTGGCCACCCCGGTGAAGCCCGCTGAGGCCTCGGCTTCCGCCAAGCGGGTCTACCAAAACCGGGTGCAGGCTTTCATGCAGAACAGTCAGGATGTGACCTCCCGTATGGCCACCGAGGCCGCAGGGGGCCGGTTAAACGGCCTGGGTGGCAACCTGATCGATGGTGGCAAACCCGCCAGCCGTTGATCGGCTAACGAATCTGGTGTGCAATAAGGGCACCTGGGGGGCAAACCCCCGGGTGCCTTGCCTTTTTGAGACGGGTTTTGCGCGTACCAGCATCTGGTGGGGAAAAGCGAGCCGACCATGGCCAGTTCCAAAACTGATGCAGGAAAGGGTCAGGCCCCGCTGGGGGTTCTGGTGCTGGCGCGTCCGGGCAAGCCGGTTCAGCGATTCCACCTGACCAAGCCGGCCATCAGTGTCGGGCGTTCGGAAGGCGTGACTTTGCGCATCCCCGCGCCGGAGGTGAGCCGGAAGCATTGCCTGCTTTCGTTCAAGAACGGGTTTTGGCACGTTCAGGACCAGGGCAGCAGCAACGGGACCTTTGTCAACGGGACGCGGGTCAGCGGGCTGACCCAAATCAATCCGGGCTCCAAGCTGCGCATCGGCAAAGTGGAGTTTGTGCTGCAGTACACCCTGCAGGCCGACGCGGCCCGGCGGTTGCGCCAGGGCCAGTTGCTGGAAGCATTGGCTGTTCCCGAGGAAGAACCGGACGAGGTGGAGCTGGTTGATTTGGAAGATTTGCCGGATGCCCCGGACGAAGGCCAATTCTTGCCGGCTATTCCGGTGGATGCGGACATGGAATTGGAACTGGAATTGGATGAGGAGGTTCCGCCCATACCGGCACGCCCACCCACGGCGGTGACCTTGCGCGATGAGCCATTGATCGCGCTGCTTCCCGAGGAGGATGATTTTCCGCCGGTTCCGGTGGTGCCCGAGGGCAGGGGTTCGCGCATGCCGCCCCCTGTTCCAGAAGCACACCATCTGGACCAACCTCCCTTGGCGGATCTGCGGGATTTATTGAGCCAGTTGGCGGAGCCCGCCCCGGAGGCTCCCAAAAACAAATCTCCCCGGCCCAAGGGCAAGGGTTGATTCATTTCCCCCTTTGCGGGTATGCCCACGCCGCTCTGGATTCCCCAGGGGCGGGAGGGTGTGAGATTTGATGGCGGCGCAGGTGGAAAAGTCGGGCTGGTATGGTCGCAAGTCAAGGCTGTGCCTTGGGTTGGCTCTATTGGTCATGGGCTGTGGCACCACCCGCCAAACAGAGACGGCGCGCACGGCCACGGAAATGCTGCTGCTCTCCAACGCCGTGGATGAGACGGTCAGCGAATTCGATTTGAGCTACCTTTCGGGCAAGGAGGTGTTTTTGGACACCACCTACCTGGAGTCAACTGTTGACAAAGGCTATGTGATCAGCAGTATTCGCCAGCACATGATGGCTTCCGGGGTGAAGGTAACCGAGGCCAAGGACAAGGCCGCCTACATTGTGGAAGCCCGCACGGGTGCCCTGGGAACCGATTCGCACAGCGTGATGGTGGGTGTTCCGCAGATGACGATCCCCCAGGTGGTTCCTGTGCCCGGGGTGCCCAGTTCGGTTCCGGAAATTCCCCTGGCCAAGCGCACGAAGCAGACGGGTGTGGCGAAGCTGGCTTTGTTCGCCTATCACCGCGAAAGCGGTCAAATCGTTTGGCAGTCGGGCGTGCAGCAATTTTCGTCTTTTGCCAAGGATGCCTTTGTCTTCGGCATGGGCCCCTTCCGCTCGGGCACCATCCAGCGGGGCACCACGATCAGCGGCAGCACCATCCCGCTCACGGATCTTTCCTGGTCGGAGGAGCACGAGGGCACCAGGGTGAAGCCCACCGAGCCTTTTGCCTGGTCGGACCCTGCCAAAAAGAACAAGAACGGTGCCGGCACATCCCCCATCCAGACGGTGAGCCACGGGCCCCCGGAGACGAAGCCGCCGGCAGCGCTGCCTGCCTCGGTGACGCAGCCCGAGGCACCCAAAGCCGCGGGACCAGCCGCCCCACCGGCTCCTGCCCCTGCTCCGGCCATGGTTTTGCCGCCCGTCGTGATCGGCGCGAAAAACTGACTTTGCATCATCCCCACGCACCCATCCGGATGCCCGCAAAAATAGGCGCACCGGGCGGTGTTTAGGTCTGTCTAATCGTTTGGGGAAACCTATCTCAAAGGGATAGGCCGGGGAAGTCAGCGGGACGGGTAGGGGGAATGAGCCGTGGGTACCAAGGGCCACACTGAAATCAGGGACCGGGTGGAGCATTTGCGGCGGGAGATCGAGCGCCACAACCACCTGTACTACACCGAGGCCAAGCCCGAGATTTCCGACCGGGAATACGACCGCCTGATGGCTGAATTGGTGGAACTGGAGCGGAAACATCCGGAACTGGACCGCCCGGACAGCCCCAGCCGCAAGGTGGGAGGCGCCCCCATCGACGGCTTTGTGACGGTTCGCCATTCCGAGCCGATGCTTTCGATCGACAACACCTACAGCGCCGACGACCTGCGCGAGTTCGACAAGCGGGTGCGCAAGTGGCTGGATGGGGCGCCGGTGCGCTATTTCGTGGAGGCCAAGATCGATGGCGTTGCCATGGCGCTGCGCTATGAGGACGGCGTCCTGACGCAGGGCCTAACCCGCGGCGACGGTGAGAAGGGGGATGATGTCACCAGCAACCTGCGGACGGTGCGGGACCTGCCGCTGAGGCTGTTGGGCAGGAACCATCCTCCGGTGCTGGAGGTGCGGGGCGAGGTATACATGGCCCGCGCCGATTTCGCCTACCTGAACAAGACCCGCGAGGCCGAGGGGCTGGAGCCCTTCGCCAACCCGCGCAACTCCACGGCCGGATCACTGAAGCTGCTGGACCCGACATTGTGCGCCAAGCGGAAGCTGAGGCTGTTCGTCTACGGCATCCAGAAAGCGGATGAGCTGGGTATGAAAACCCACCAGGAGGCCCTTGGGAAGGCGAAAGAATGGGGGCTGCCAGTCAACCCGCTGGGTGAGGTATGCGAGACGATCGACGCGGTGTTGAAGCTGGTGGACCGCTGGCAAACGCGCCGAAACGAACTGCCCTATGAGATTGACGGGCTGGTGATCAAGGTGGATGACCTGGCGCAGCGCAAGGCGCTTGGCAACACCTCGAAGTCGCCGCGCTGGGTTTCGGCTTACAAGTTCGAGGCGGAGCAGGGGACCACCCGGCTGCGTGAGATCACCATCCAGGTGGGCAAGACCGGCGCGCTGACGCCGGTGGCGAACCTGGACCCGGTGCGGCTGGCGGGCACCACGGTGACGCGGGCGAGCCTGCACAACGAGGATTACATCAGGGAAAAAGACATCCGCGTGGGCGACCTGGTGGTGGTGGAGAAGGCCGGGGAGATCATCCCGTACATTGTGCGCAGCGAGCCTTCGGCCCGTACCGGGGAGGAGAAGGAGTACCACTTCCCCAGGCATTGTCCGGTGTGCGGTGAGGCGGTGAAGCGCGATGCCGACGGGGCGGTGACACGCTGCACGGGCAAGGATTGCATCGGTGTCGCGAGGCGTCGGCTGCGGGCCTTCGCCGCGCGCAACGCGATGGACATTGAGGGGCTGGGATCCGAGACGGTGGACCAACTGGTGGACGCCGGGCTGTTGCGGAGCTTGGCCGACATTTACCGCCTGCAGAAGGAGCAGTTGCTGCCCCTGGAGCGGATGGGGGAGCAATCCGTCAACAACTTGCTGGCGGGGATCGAGGCCAGCAAGGAGCGGGGCATGGCGCGCTTGCTCACCGGGCTGGGGATCCGCCATGTGGGCGAGACGGTGGCCGACACCCTGGCGGGGCGGTTCGCCGACATCGCCGAGTTGCGCGGCGCCACCGAGGAGGCCATCGCTTCGATCCCGGGCATCGGGCCGGAGCGGGCTGGCAGCATCCGAGCGTGGTTTGATGATGATGCGAACGGCGGGCTGGTGGACGAGCTGGCCGGGCTGGGCCTGAACATGCAGGCGCCGCCGCGGCCGGCCCGTGAGGAGCAGGTGCTGGCCGGCAAAACGCTGGTGGTGACCGGCACGCTGGAAAAATTCGACCGCGCCGAGGTGGAGCGGCTGATCCGCGAGCTGGGCGGAAAGGCCGCCGGCAGCGTCAGTAAGAAGACCGACTACCTGGTGGCCGGGGCCAACGCCGGCAGCAAGCTCGACAAGGCGCGGGAACTGGGTGTGAAGGTTTTGGATGAGGAAGGGTTTGCGAAGCTGATCGGGAGGTGATCAAAGGGGATGGAGTCTGCGTCTTTCTCCATCCACAAACTTTCGCATCTCCTCCAGCACTTGAGCATCCGTCATCCAGTAGGGTGAGCCTGCCTTGCCGCCAAATGGTGCGGCGTGTTGGCTGTGGAAGTCGTAGCGGGCAGGCGCTCCCTCCCTGGGTGCCAGTTCCACGCCGAAGATCTCGCGGGCGATGCGATCGGTTGCCACGGGTTGGGTGGCGGCGTGGACCAGGGACAGGTTTTCCCGCAGGCAGATCTGGATGTCTGCCCACAGCCGGGTGAGCGGGTAGTACTGGAAGACGCCGCCGGGGTGGATTTTTTCCACCTGGTTGTTGTGCAGCAGGTCGAAGATCACATTCTTTTTCAGGCCGGGACCGAAGAGGCCGGGCAGCCGCAGGATGGCAGCGTCAAACCGGTCGCGTACCAGTTGCTCCAAACGGGCCCGGTGCTTGCCATAGACCGAGGCGGTGTCGCTGAGGGTGGGGGAGTCTTCGTTCACATCGACCGGCTTGGCGAAGACATCGATGGTGGAGATCAACACCACCTTTTTGGCCTGCACCCGGCGCAGGGCTTCGAACAGCGGGGCCAGGCGGGCAAGATCGCCTTCGGGGTCCTGGTTGGCCTTCCACTTCTCCGCCGGCGCGCCGGCGCAGACCAGCAGGTCGTAGGAGTGGTTGGGGAGTTCGGAGATGTCGGTGGAGCGGAAACGGTGGTCAAATTGTGCCTGGGCCAGCAGGTTGCCGCCAACCAGGCCCGACCAGCCGACCAAAGCGGTACGCATCGTGGTGTTCCGTGGGGATTTTGTCAGGCCGCGTGGCGCGCGGGTGGCGCCTCCGCGTTGTCGATCTCATCGAGAATGTCGTGGATGTTGTCGATCTTGGCGCCCAGCACGCAGTGCAGGCCGGGCAGGCCGCAGTCGCGGCGGAAGAGGATGGGGCGGCCATCGTCCTTCTCGTTGACGGGAAGCACCGTCTTGATCTCGAACAGCGACTTTCTGTGGATGATGTTGCCCACCTCGGGCATGTAGCGCAGCGCGTCGAGTCGCATGTGTTCCACCCGGCTGACGGGCGTGCCGGTGGCGCGGGCCTCGGCGGGGGACATGTCGTCGGCGGTGTTCTCGTTCCAGCCGGCGTGCGGGGTGTAGCGCACATGGCTGAAGCTGTGCCATGGGGTGGAGGGGAACGGCATCAGCGAGAAAAACGGCCCGCACATGACCGTGATCCCCAGGTTGGCGAGCGGGGCTGGGGGTTCCACCAGGGCGATTTCGGCCAGCTCGTGCTTCAGGGGGATCAGCGGCAAACCGCTGCCGCGCAGGATGCCGTTCAGATCGCCGTAGGTGCAGTTGTAGACCTGGGATGCCTGGATGCCAACCGGAAGGCCTGACTGGCTGGCGTGCAGGCGCAACCCGCCCGAGGCGGGCTCGACCCGCGATGCCTCGGTGCGGGTCCACACCCGCACCTGGTTTTTTTCGAGCCGGCGTTTCACGAGACCGGCGAGTTTGCGCGCGTCGAAAGCCGCCTCCTCCACCCGGTAGACCTCCTCGATGAGGCCGCGGTCGAACAGGGCCTTCACATGGCCGGGCGCCTCTGAAAGCGGCGCGCCGATGCGCTTGCAGAACAGCTCGAACTGGGCGGCGTTCACCTTCGAGAATTCGCGGCCGATGGCGTAGTATTTCTCGAAGCCGGTGTGGACGCACTCGCCGAATTCGGACACGAAGCGGGTGTAATTTTCCCGGCTGCGCAGCCCGGTGATCAGGCTGCGCGGGTAATGGTAGCCCTGGTGCACACGCGCCTGGTTGCGGTAGCTCGCCTTGTCGAGCAGGTTTTCCTCGCGCTCGAGCAGTATGACACGCTGGCCTTGCTCGGCCAGGTGGCAGGCGATCATGCAGCCGAAAAAACCGCCGCCGATGATGGCTGCGTCTGCGGAGTGATCCGCGGGAAGAATCATGCCAGGCATCGCCTCGAAAAGGAGTCGTCCACGCTTGAGCTGACATAGCCGAAAAGGCGGTGTGGGCACCACCCCGAAGTGACCGGCCGGCGACCCGGCTTTTGCTGGTTGGGCTTTGACCTAAGAGATTGGCAGTCAATGGGTTGCGGATTTTTTTGCGGCGCGTTTATTCCGACCCGCTTACACCGGCCCAACTTGGGCCACCAGGTTCCAAACGCGCCTTTGGGGGGCGCTGAGTGGCAAGGAGGCGATTTCGGGGGTGGCAAGCCAGGCGGAGGCATCGTGCTCGCTTAGGGCTGGGGTTCGGGGGGTCTTCAGCGTTCCGAGCTCGACCCGCATGCTCACCTGGTAGCGGGTGATGGCGTGTTGGATGATTCCCGCATGGCGGATGGCGGGCTTGGCGCTTTTCCCCAAAAGGCCCTGAACCATTTCTTCGAGCGTGGCTTCGGGGGTGCTGTCGTCGGGCACGGGTTGGTGCGGGAATTCCCACAGGCCGGCCCAACGGCTTGCCGTGTCTGGCCTGCGCACCAGCAGCCAACGGGTGGCGGGGCCCTCGCCGGTACGGAGGGCCAGGCACACTTCGGTCACCTGGGTGATGGTTGGACGGGCGGTCTTGAGGGGCAGGGCTTCCGGGGCACCACTAGCCGCCGCGGCGCACCAGGGGCGGGCGGGACACACCAAGCAAGCAGGCTTCTGGGGGGAGCAAACCAAGGCTCCCAATTCCATCAGGGCTTGGTTGTAGGCTCCCGGGTCGCGGGTGCACACCAGCTTGGCGGCGGCATGCCACAACCATTTTTTCACGGGCCCCCTGGCGGGATCTTCCTGCACGCCAAGGATGCGGCAGAGGACCCTTTGGCTGTTGGCTTCAATGATGGGCAGCGGCAGGCCATGGGCCTGTGAAAGGACCGCGTTGCGGGTGTATTCGCCCATGCCTGGAAGAGTGGCCAGCAGCTCCGGATCGGGGGGCAGGTTGGCGTGTCCCTGTTTCACCAGCAGTTTGGCAGAGGCGTGCAGTCCGCGGGCCCGGCGGTAGTAACCCAGGCCCTCCCAGGCCCGCAGGACCTTTTCCTCGGGGGCGGCTGCGAGGTCGGCCAAAGTGGGGAAAAGATCCAAAAACTTTCGGAAATATCCGATGACGGTCCGCACCTGGGTTTGCTGTAGCATCACCTCGCTGACCCAGATGCGGTAGGCGTCCTTGGTGTGGCGCCAGGGGAGATCGCGGGCGGTTTTGGTGAACCAGGCTACCAGGGCGCAGGGCAATTCCGGGAGCAGGGCGGCCGGGTCGGGCGCCGCACCGGTGATGCGAGAGGGGGGTGTGGGAGGGGTTTTGGTTCGCAACGAACGGGCCGGAATGTGGGGGATCAGCGGGGGCGGCGCATCAGTTTTTCCAACAGCGCGCGGGCGCTGTCGGAACTTGACATGGCCGGCGTGGGCTTGGGGGGAGCGCCGGCGTAGGGCTGGTTGGGATCCGGGGTGGTCGTCTGCTTGGCTTCCTCGGTGGAGGCCTCCACGGTGGGAGCTTCCATGATGGGAGCCTTGCTATCGCTGACGGGATCGTCATCCATCAACAGCGCCGCCAGGTCATCGTCCACGGCGGAGGGTTCCGCTTTCGGGGTGGAAGGGGCGGCGGGTTTGGCGGCCACGGGGGCCGGAGCCTGGGGAGCTTTCGCGGCCGTGGTGGCCGGCGCGCCGGGCGCGATGCCAACCTTCCCTGCCATGGCCTGAACCGTCTTGTTGGTGGGCGGAAGGGGGGTGGGGCTGGCGATGCTGCCGGGTTTGGGGGCTGCGGTGGTGGCGGGTGCACCCGGGTTGGCCTGGGGTACCGGGGCGGTTGCAAAAATCTGCAGTTCGAAGTCGAGAGTGCCCACGGACAGGGTGTCGCCGTGTTTCACGGTCACGCGCCCTTGGATGGCCGTGCCGTTGATGCGGGTGCCGTTGGTGCTTTTGAAGTCTTCGACAAAGACGGCCTGGGGCGCGATCAGGATGGCACAATGGCGTTTGCTGATCAATTCGTTGGCGGGGCGGAGTTGGCAGCCTTCCTCACGGCCAATTAAAAACTGACGGACAGCAACGGGAATAACCATACCCTGCTGCTTACCCGCGTTTTTGACGACCAACTGCACTCTCATGCTGAGCGGCTCTCCTGGACGAAAAACCGAGAGGCCCATCTCGCCCGGGCGGCAAAATGGATGGAAAATGAAAGCATGCGATGCGCCAAGCGTGCGCGAAATCGCAGAGTGTAAAAGGAGACCAGGGCGAAGGCCTGACCTTTCTTTCAGTAGAATGAATACCCATGGGAAAAGCAAGCAACCAAATGGATAATTTCTCGAAAATGATGCCGCGACGAGATTTCCTTGCCGCTGGAGGACTTGGCCTTTCGAGCGCGACCCTGCTTGGCCCCCTTGCCCAATTTGCCTCGGCCGGGGCCGGTGGTGGAAATTCTGCGGTGGAGGTGATTGCCGCCTCCCGTAAGGTGGCGGACTGGGTGCTGCATACCTCCAAGCCCTGGGCCAGAAGAAACAACCGTTCGGTGACGGTGCGGACCGGTGTGGTGCAGGCCAAGCTGGATAAGAATCAGGTCGCCCTGATTCCGCCGAAGTTATTGGGAACCATGGCATCCCTTTTGGGGAAAGTGCCCGGGGATTTGTTAGCCCGGCAGGAGGTGTCCTGGCCGGATGTGCTGCCGGTCTGGCGGGAGCGGTTGTCCGCCTGGCGTGGCAGTATCGTTGCGGTCCCGGTGCAGGGGGATATGTGGGTCCAGGTGATCCGGTCCGATTGGCTGGCTGATGATTCGCTGCAAAATGCGCACCAAAAGGCTACCGGAAAGCCGCTGCGGGTGCCCCGGTTTTGGGAGGAGTGGGTGGAGTTGGGAAAGGCCCTGCATGGCAAATTGCCCGCCAGGGCGGGGGCTCCCGTTTTGCCGCCCCTTCCGCAAGCACCCGTGGACCAGTTGCGTTTGCTGCGGCAGGTAGCCGCCTGCTTCGCGGTGGAAAGGCTGGCCGCCGGACAACGGTTGCGGTCCGGCAAGGAGGCTGAAAACAACCATTACGCCCTGGATTTCGACCTGTTGACCGGGAAACCCAAGGTGGGCGGGCAAGCGTTTGTTCAGGCGCTAGAATGGCTGACCCGTCAGGGGCCCTACCGGCCTTCCCAGACCGAAAGCCAGCCATGGCAAGCGTTTGCGCGCGGCGAGGCCATGGTGGCCATCGTTCCCGCCAACATTCTGGGTGAATTGCAACGGGGGCCGCTGCGCGACCGGTTTGATATCCATCCGCTCCCGGGGGCGGACAAGGTTTTTCTGGAGGAGGGATTGCTGCAGGCGGGGCAGGGAAATGCCATCCCGCTGGTAGGCAGCGAGGGAGCCATGGCGGTGGCCGACACCGGGGCAGAGGCCGCGGTGTGGGACCTGATCGCCTATCTCGTGCAGCCCAAGGTGCAGCTGGATTTGGTACTGGATCCCAAACTGGGAGGGCCTGTGCGGGAACAACACCTGCAGGGTGCTCCTTGGGATGGTTTGCAGTTGGACGCGCGCCGGCTGGCCCAATGGCAGTCAACCCTGCGCGCCACCCTTTCCCCCGCTGAAACGGTGAATCCGGTGGTGGCCCTGCGCACCCCCGATGCGGACAAACTGGACGCTGAATTGGGCAAACAGGTGAGCGCCTGCCTGGCGGGAAGGGGCGCGCCGGCTGAATGCCTGAAGGCCGCTGCGGAAGCCTGGACGGCACTGGGCAGGGAAAGGCCGGAACAACTGGCGGAGGTCCGGGCGTCCGCCGGGTTGACCTGAGTCTAGGGTTTGCCAGAAAGCAGAAGCGGGTCCCGCCGGAAGGCAGGACCCGCTTCTGCTTTTTTCGATCTGTGGGGGAGTGAACGGGTTATTTGCCGGCCAGGGAGGCCGATTCGACCGTGTTGACCAGCAGCATGGCGATGGTCATGGGGCCCACGCCGCCGGGCACCGGTGTGATGGCGGAACTGAGGGGAGCGACCTCGTCGTAGGACACATCGCCGCACAGGCCGCCTGCGGGCTTGCGGTGGATGCCGACATCCACCACCACCGCGCCCGGCTTGACCATGTCGGCCTTCAGCCAGAGGGGTTGGCCGATGGCGGCGACAATGATGTCCGCCTGTTTCAGGTAGTGCCCGGGATTGGGCGTGCGGCTGTGGCACACGGTGACGGTTGCATCGACGCCCTTTTGCAGCAGCAGCAAGGCGAGGCTTTTGCCCACGATGCTGGACCTGCCCAGAATCACCACATTTTTGCCGGCCCAGGAAATGCCATTGCGCTTCACCAGTTGCCATACCCCGTGCGGCGTGCAGGGCAGGTAGCGTGGCCGGCCATCCGCCAGCAGGCCGAGATTGTCCGGGTGGAGGCCATCGACATCCTTGCGGGGGTCGATGCGGTCGAGGATGAGTGCGGTGTCGAGATGCTTGGGCAGCGGCAGTTGCACCAAAATGCCGTGAACCGAATCATCGGCGTTGAGTTTGTCCACCAGATCCAGCAGTTCTTCCTGGGTGGTTCCGGCGGGCAGTTGGTGCAGCCAACTGGCCATACCGGCATCTGCGCAGGCCTGGCGCTTGTTTTTCACATACACATGGCTGGCGGGATCATCGCCCACAAGCACCGCGGCCAGACCCGGGGTGATGCCGCGCTGGTCCTTGAGCCTGGCCGTCTTTTCGGCCACCTCGAGGCGGACCTGGGCGGCAAGTTTCTTTCCATCGAGAATCAGGGGTGCGGTCACGGGGTGGAATCCTTGTGGGCGCGGACCGCCTGGAGCCAGGCGAGTGCCGCGTGGAGATCGAGAACCGGGTTGCCGCCACCGGAGTCCCGGGGGGATCCCTCGGCGGGGACGGAAAACACCGGGGTGCCCGACCAGGCGACGAGGTCGGCCAAGGCGGTCAGCTCGGGTCCGATGGGCTCGAACGCCAGGGCCAGATCGGTTTTCTTGCAGGCTTCCTCGGCGTGTTTCCAGGCCTGCTCGGGCAAGGGGGCCCCCGGTTCCGGAGATCCCAGATCCAGGATGTTTCCCTGGAAAAAGCCGGTTGGATGGTCGGTCAGCAGCAAGGCCCCCAGCGCCAGCAAGCCGTCCGCCAGCAGGCGCTGATGAGGGCTGACAGGGCCGGAGGCCAGCAACAGCGGCATCCGCGCGGCGGCGAGGGCCGCCACAGCATCGGATGCCGCCGCAGGATTGGCATCGGAAGCGGACAACGGGGTCACTTCACCTTGCTGAAGTAGGACTGGGAACCCTTGGGATCGGCCTTCATGGTGGCCTCGCCCTTCTTCCAGTTGGCGGGGCAGACCTCGCCAACGGTCTCAAACTCGGTGAGGGCGTCGATGAGGCGGAGCGCCTCGTCCACGCTGCGGCCGAGGGGCAGGTCGTTGACCAGCATGTGGCGGAGCACGCCGGTCTTGTCGATCAGGAACAGGCCGCGCAGGGCAACGCTGTTATCGGGAAGCAGCACGCCGTAATCCTTGGCGATCGACTTGGTCAAGTCGGCAATCAGGGGATAGCGAACGCCACCCAAGCCACCCTGGTTCCGGGGGGTCTTGTTCCAGGCCAAGTGGGTGAACTGGCTGTCGATGGAGACGCCCAGCACCTGGGTGTTGCGCTTGGTGAATTCCTCGAGTTTCTGGTCAAACGCGATGATTTCGGTGGGGCAAACGAAGGTGAAATCCAGCGGGTAGAAAAACAGGACCACGTTCTTGCCCAAGTAATCGTGCAGGCGAACGGTTTTGAAATCCTCGCCCACCACGGCTTGTGCGGTGAAAGCGGGGGCTGGTTGCGTGACAAAAGCTGCCATGATTCGGGTTCCTGACTGACGGATTGGTGGAAGACCGCTTTCGGACCGGCGGGCACTTTGCCAACCGGAACCGATCCCGGTTCGTAGAGTCATTGATAGTCTAAGAATCAGTCCCGCACCCGGGTAACCAATGTCCGGAGCGGCACCGCTGGAATCCGGGTGTCCATCTGGTCCAGGCTTTCCCTAAGTCTATATTGAATTTGGGTTTGCCTCATATTTGGAGACGCGCAACACCATGGCGGACATGATGGTGGAAGTGAGCCGGCTGACCAAGCATTTCGGTCAGGTGCTGGCCTTGAGCGACGTGAGCTTCAGCCTGCAAAACAACGAGATTGTCGGGCTTTTGGGCAACAACGGCGCGGGAAAATCCACGCTGATGCGCATTTTGACCACCTACCTGCCGGCCACCTCGGGCACGGCCGGGGTGGACGGCTTTGACGTGCTCAACCAGTCGATGGAGGTGCGTCGCAGGATTGGTTACCTGCCCGAAAACATCCCCCTGTACCCCGAGATGCGGGTGGAAGAGTACCTGGCGTACCGGGCCCAGTTGAAGGGCATGGACCGTTCCAGCCGCGCCAAACGGATCGACGCGATCATGGAGCGATGCCGGGTGGGCGGTGTGCGCCGGAGGCTGTTGGGAACGCTGTCGAAGGGCTACCGGCAGCGGGTTGGGCTGGCGGATGCCTTGCTGGCCGACCCGAAATTACTGATCCTGGACGAGCCGACCGACGGACTCGATCCAGGTCAAAAGCAGGATGCCCTGGCCCTACTCAAGGATCTGGGACGGGACCGCACCATCCTTTTCAGCTCCCACCTGCTGGTGGAGGTGGAGGCGATCGTCGATCGCGTGCTCATCCTCCGCCGGGGGCATCTGGCCTTCAACGAACGGCTGGAAACCCTCGAGCGCGACCAGGTGCTTTTGGTCGAAGCCCGTGGCGACACCAACGCGGTGATCGCGGTGCTGAAAGGCTTTCTGGGGCAGCATCCCCTGCAGACCAGCCCACTGGAAGACGGGTGGGTGGAGTGCTCGGTGCGGCTTCCCGAGGGGCTTGACCCGAGGCCGGAGGTGGCACGGGCGCTGCATGAGCGATCGCTGCCGCTGAGGCGGCTGGATTTTCGCCGTCGCACCCTGCAAGACCGCTGGAACGAGATCAACAACGCGGAGGCGCTGCCCGGAAGCGGGCGGGCGCGGGCGATGGATTCCAACAATCTCCAGGCTGTGGGGGGCTGATCGCCATGAGCCAACTCGACTCCTTCCGGCAGCCGGTGCCGGGCAAACCGAATTCGGGCGGTCCCTCCGACCTGCTGGCGGAGGACCGTTCGCTGCCGCCCACCATTGGCGCCTGCGGGGCGGTGATGGTGATGGTCGGGCTGTTTGCCGTGGCGATGCACTTTGCCGAACGATCCTTCCCGGTGGGGCCCGCCGTGGGCCTGGTGGGCGCGCTGCTTGGTTTCCTGCTGCTGGTGGTGCACGCCACGCTGGAACGCAGCGATGTGATCCTGCTGGCGTATCTCGGTCTGGGCGCCGTTCTGATGGCCGCGGGCCTTGTGGCCCTGGTGAACCCGAGGCTGGCACTGGATGCCCGTGCCTTGGGTGTTGGCGGGTTCCTGGCCGGATTGCCCCTGGCCTTGGCGGCGGCCCGGTCGCTGGGATTGGGCGATAGCCCGGGGAGGGACCCCTCCCGGAGGCTGGCGGCCCTTTGGGCCCCACGCGTGGTCGGACTGCTGGGGGCCGGCGGGGCGCTTTTGGGCATCCTGTGGCTGTTTGTGCTGGCCGAGCGGGGTGAGTTCACCAGTATTGGTCTGCCCACCGTTTTGTCGCTGCTGGGATTGGTGGCCGGTCTGGGCTATCTCGGGCTGGTGGGATTTGGGAGCGATGGGGCCAACCGGCTGGGCTGGCTGGCCTGCTACGTGGGGATGGGATTGGCCTTGGCCATTCTGGCGCGGTCGGGCCTGCACGCGTGGGGCCTTTGGAAGGCGCAGGGCAGCAGCCACTTCATCCCGGGGGGCTGGATCATCCTGGCGCTTTCCCTGCTGGTGGGGCTGGGCTCGTTTTCGCTGGTGTCCGACAGCCCGGCAGTGGTGATTTTCCGCCGGGAAATGGCTTCGTTTTTCCTGTCGCCCATCGCCTACTTCGTGATGATGGCCTTCGCCCTGGGAACCTGGACGAGCTACAGCATGTTCCTTGACCGGCTGGCCGACCGTCAGGTGCTCGAGCCCATCCTGGGCCAGTATGTGATCGAGCTTTTCATCGTGCTGTGCGTGCTGTTTGGCGTGCCCCTGTTGACCATGCGCCTGCTCAGCGAGGAGAAGCGCTCGGGCACCCTGGAGGTGCTGCTGACCGCGCCGGTGGACGAGTCTTCCATCGTGCTGGGCAAGTTTTTCGCGGCGCTGGTGACCTTTTTGATCATCTGGCTGCCGTTCGGCCTGTACCTGCTGGCGCTGCCGGTGACCAACCAGCCCGGCTTCGACTACCGGCCCCTGCTGAGCTACTCGGTGGCCCTGGTGGTGAGTGGCGCCGGCTTCATCGCCCTGGGCCTCGCGCTGAGTTCCCTTTCGAGCAATCAGCTCATTTCTGGCGCCCTGACGCTGACGGCGATGATCTTGCTGCTGGCCCCCTACATCCTGCAATTCCGCCAGGGAATCGAGGGCACCACCTGGAGCACGGTGCTGCAGCATGTCTCGTTTTTGAACCTGTGGGAGAGCTCGCTGGAGGGCAAGCTGGTGCCCCGGCAACTGGTTTTCCACCTGAGCCTGGCGGTGCTGTCGCTGTTTGTGGCCACCAAGGTCCTGGAAGCCAGGAGGTGGCAATGAACCGGCCTTTCCGCCAGATGGTCCGCGCGGTGTTTGAGGAGGTGGCCTGATGAGTGGTCCGGTCAGGGTGCGGGAACCCGAAGCTCCCGTCGAAGAGTCCAAGGCCTCGCAAAAATTCCTCACGGTCATGTCGCTAGCCGGGGCCGGGCTGGCGCTGTTTGTCATGGGGCTGGTGTTGCCGTTCGCGCACGCCCCGTTTCGCGAGGTGTTCGGGGGCGGGCTGACAGAGTGGCGACGGCAACCCCTGCCGCTGGTCATCACCGGTAGCCTGTTGATTCTGGGCGTTGCGCTGCTACTGGGGGCCAGCCTGATGGCCCGCGGCAGCGAGCACCAGGGCCCTGCCATGCGACGCCTCATGTACGGCGCCAACACCGTGGTGGCGGGCATGCTGCTGGTCGGCATCCTGCTGTTTGTGAACGTGTTCAGCAACCTGCGCCTGGGCCGGTTCGACCTGTTCAACCAGACCTTCGATCACACCGAAAGCGCGCTCTACACCCTGAGCCCGAAATCCACCGGTTTTCTCGAGGGATTGAACGAGCCGGTGGAGGTGTACCTGTTTGTGAACCCCTTCTCGGGCGCCAGCCAGTTTGTGCGCGCCGAGATGACGACCCTGATCGAAAACTGCCGGCGGGTGCAGCCCGGCCTGGTGCGGTTCAAATTGCTGGAAGTCCCCAGCGATCTGGAGGAATACGACCGGTTGGGCCAGAAATACCAGTTCCCCCGGGAGCTGGGCATGCTGATCGTTTACGGGGCCGAGGGGAAGCAGAACCACGAGTTTGTGAAGCTGTCCGACCTGTACCGTCAGGACCGCGGGCCGATGACGCAGCCGGGCCAGCCCGCCGCGCCGGCCACCCTGCAGTTTTTGGGCGAGGCGAAGCTTTTCGACACCCTGGTGTTTTTGTCGGAAAACAAATCCAAGGGCGTGATTTACCTCACCACCGGCAACGGGGAATACGAGAGCGCCGGGGGCGAGACAGCCGCCCAGGGCGGTTCGATCGCCGAACTGGCCGCCGAGTTGAACAAAGCCAACTACCGGGTGGAAAAACTGCCGCTGGACGCCTCGATCAAGTCGGTTCCGGCGGACGCCGACATCGTTTTGATGGCCGGCCCGCGCCTGGATCCGCCCGCCGAGGCCATCACGGCCTTGGACCGCTACCTGCAGGGAGCCGATGGTGGGAAAAAAGGCAAGCTGGTGCTGCTGCTGGATGCGGCACGCGAGCGCCAAGGGGGGCGCCAGGTTTTCAGCCCGATGCCCCGCCTGAAGGGGCTTCTGGCCAAATTGCGGGTGGAGCTGGAGGATTCCATCCTTCTTTCCGCCCGGTTGAAGCCGCCGACAGACGCGGTGGGCATCCCCAATCCGCGGTCGGGCTCGCCGCTGGCCAAGGCGTTCATCTCCCAGGGGCAGCCCATCCCCTTCCCGATGCGCGAGGCCCGGCCTGTCAAGGCCCTGTCCTCACCGGCCGAGCCGGGCGGCGCCCCGCCCGCGCTGGAGGTGGAGCCGTTTCTGGTGGCGTATCCCCAGTTCGACACCCGCGCCGTGACCGATGCATCCGCCTCGTTCGAGGAACTGGTCAAAAGCGAGGGCTGGAAGGAGGGGAAAAATCCCGCCAAGCCGACCGGGCTCCTGTCGCTGGGAGTGACTTCCCAGGAAGGGGGCAAGCCCCGGGCGGTGGTCATCGGCAACGCGCGTTTCGTGACCGACGATTTTATCCGCCGGGTGGGGGACACCGTCAGCCTGGAACTGGTGGCGAGCTGTTGCGGCTGGCTGCGCGAGCGCCCCGGCATCGGCAGCAAACCGGTGGAATCCAACCAGAAGTTCGAGCGCAAGACCTACCAGTTGCGGACCCGGCGCGACACCCTCGAACTGGGCCGCATGCGCTGGCTGCCGCTGGGGCTGGCCATGGTCGCCATTTTCGGCCTGGGGGCCGGCATGTGGCTGGTTCGCCGCAACGCGTGACCGCTGGCGGGACCGGATGGTGAGTTTGAATCCTACTGACGGGTTTTGGGTGCAGCATGAACTACCGCACAACATTCATTTTGGGTGGTATTTTCCTGGCGCTGCTGCTGTTGCTGGCGGTGGCGATAACCATCGGCCCTGAAAACGGAGATCAGGGGCGGGCGCTTTTTCCGGAACTGCTGAAAGCCACCGGGGTGGATGTGAACCCGGGTGAGAATATCGTCGCGATCCGGCTGGAGCGTTCCAAACCCGAGAAGCAAACCCTGGTGCTGAAGCGTGAAGGCCAGGGGGGCAACTGGGTGTTTGAGGAACCATTCCGGGGGACTGCCGACGGCTTCGCGGTGAACAGCCTGGTGCGGGCGGTGCTGGAAGGCCGGCGCGAGGAGGACCGCGATGCGGGTGCCGTGGCCTCCCAAACCGGATTGGATGAGCCGGTGGCCACCGTCACATTGACCGGGAAAGATGGCAAGGACCACTCCCTGGTGTTGGGCAGGACGGTGCCGGGAGCCACTGGCAACATCGCCTTTGTGCGTACCAGCGGCCGGGGCAATACCTCGCAGGTTGTGATGGAACGGGACCTCGAACCCCTGTTCCGGCCGGTCGGTGCGTTGCGCGAGCGGGCGCTTCTGGGGTCGGAAACCGACCTGGAGCAGTTCAAGCTTTCCACCGGTCCGGTGGGGGCCAAGCCGCCGGTCGCATTGCGCAAGGCCCAGGGCGTGTGGCGGTATGAGACCCCCTCCTTTGGTTTGGCGGAGCCCTCGGCGCTTCCGGGGGCTGGGACGCCGCAAACCGGGCCCGATGTGGGGGCGATGCTGCGGGCGATAGCCGCCTTGCGGGTGGAGCAGGTGGGCGAACGCGCCGGGGAGCGCAATGACTTCGTTGCCGACGGGGTGACAGACCTGGCCGCGCACGGTTTGGATGGATCCAAAAACCGGGTGCTGCGGGTGGAAGTGGAGCGCACGGCACCCGGCCGGGACCCCAGGGCGACGGACAAGGGGGAAGCGGCGGTGGGCAAGGTTGCCCTGCTGATCGCCCTGGACAAGGCGGTGGAAAAAGCCGCTGAAAAATCTGGGGAAAAAGCGCGGGAAAACCCCGCGCAGAAACCTGCCGCGAATGCAGGCCCCTTCAAGGGGTATCCAGCCATGGTTGAAGGCAGCGGGAGCGTGGTCCTGGTGCCGTCGGGCCCGGTGACGGAATTGCTGCGCCTGCTGGAGGACCCGGCCCTGATTCGCGACCGGGCGGTGGCCCGCCTGACGGGCGATCCGGATTGGATCGAGATCCGGAACGGGCTGGGCCGGATGGACCTGGTGCGGACCGAATCCCAGGGTGGCTATCAGTTGTTCCGGCCCGGCATGGCGGAAGGCCAACCGGTGGAGGCGACCGCGGTGAGCGGTCTGCTTGAGTCCCTGAAGAACAGCCGCGGCCGTTTCGTGGAAGACCAGCCTGACAAACGCAAGGAACTGGAACTGGACCGCCCGGCGGACAAACAGGTGGCGGTGCGCCTGTGGGTTGGCGGGGTGGAAAAGGCGGCCGTCCCGGGTGAAAAGAAGGCGGATAAAAAAGACGACAAAACCTCCGCCAAGCCGGCGCGGAAAGAGATCCCTGCCAGCGCGGAGGTCATCCTGGGGCGCAGGCAGGGGGAGGATGTCGCCCTGCTGCGGGTGTCGGGCAAGGATCAGGCGATCCTTCTGGCGCCGAAGTCGTTGCTGGACCTGGCGGAGCAGGGGCCTCTGGCCTATCTCGACCGCAAGATGCCTTCCTACGCCGGCGAAGGCCTGGTGGGTGAGCCCGCGCTCGATCAGGTGATTGGGGTCACCCTTTCCCGGGGAGCCGAGACGCGCACCGTCAGCCGCAAGGACAAGAGCCAGCCGTGGACCTTCACGGCCCCGGCGGACCGCGCCGCCCTGCCGGTGGACACGCAGGCGATCCGTTCGCTTTTGGTCAACCTGGGAACGCTGCAGGCGAGAAAACTGGTGGCGGAAAAACCGACTGCCCCGGAGCTTGCCAGCCAGGGGCTGGAGCCTCCCGCTTTGCTGGTGACCTTGGCCCTGGCCGGTCCGGAGGGAAAAGCCCTGACAAAAACCTTCGCGCTTGGCAAGGAGAGTGGGGATGGCGGGGTGTTCGCGCGGGCTAGTTGGGTGGATCGGGTGGTCACAGTCGATCTGTCGCTGCGCTCTATTCTGGAAGCGCCCTGGGAAAACCGGGCGCTGTTTGCCAGCCTGGACCCCGCGAAGGTGACCCGGTTGAACCTGACCGGGTGGCAGGCGATCAACGGGGCGCCGGTGAGTCTGGTGGTGGAAAAGGACAAGGAAAAGTGGGTCGCCAGGGACCCGGGCAACGATTTCCCGGTGGCGCAGGCCAAGGTGGACCAGTTGTTGGGCAGCCTGAAAGGGTTGCGTTTTGAGAAAGTGCTGGCTTACAGCGGTGGTGGAGACCCCGCTTTGGGACTGGATCCTGCCAAAAACGGCATGGCCATCGAATGGACCATGGAGGGGCAAAAGGATCCGGTCCGCCTGGTGCTGGGCAGGGGGGAAGGCGCCGGCCTTGCCGCCTCCGTGTCCACCCTGCCGGGCATGGCTTTCGTGGTTCCCAAGGCTCCCTTTGAAGAGGCGTTGCAGGGGCGGGGGAAATTTCGGCAGTAGATTCCACCCCGGAGACCCGGAAAACCTTTTGGAACTCTGCCAAGCGGTGCACAATGCCATGCAGGCGTAGTGCACCGCTTCTTTTTTGGGGCATTTCTTGCAGCCGATGGTTCCGCCTCCCGTGCCACCCTTGCCCGCCAGCGACGCTGTTCGCCGCGCGGTGGAATCCTGTTTGGCAGACGGTTCCTGGGCCCGGTACGACCCTGAACGAACTGAACGGGTGGAAAAGCGGTTGGGCGAATACCTGGGGGCATCGCATGCCCTGCTGGTGCAAAGTGGCACCTTGGCGGTGGAGTTGGCGCTAAATGCGGTGGGGGTGCAGCCAGGCGGTTTGGTTGCAATGCCGGCCTACGACTACCCTGGGAATTTCCTTTCGGTGCATGCCTTGGGGGCCAAGCCCCTTTTGGTGGATGTTCAACCGCAAAGCCCGCAAGTGAGTGCCGAGAGCCTGAAACAGGCCCTGTCCGGGGCCCAAAAGGCGGGCAACAGGGTCCAGGCGGTGTTGGTGAGCCACCTGTATGGCGGCATGGCTCCGGTAGAGGAGATAGGAGAAATATGCAGGGCTTACGGTGTGCCCTGGGTGGAAGATGCTTGCCAGTGTTTTGGTGCAACCTATGGCGGGAAAAAGCTGGGAACCTATTCGGATATCGGAGTATTTAGCTTTGGAGGCGGAAAGCCACTATCGGTAGGCAGGGGTGGCCTTCTGATATCGAATAGCGCATCCTTGCGTCAGCGCAGTTTGTTGAAGGTTTCCAGGGGAAGTTCATTGGCTGCCCCGAGTGTTCTGCAGTTGGCAGCGCTGGAAGCACAGCTGGAAAACCATGCTGCCGAGATGGCAAAACGAAACGAAAATGTGAGCAGATTGCGTGATTTTCTGGCGGAAAACCGCAATCTCCAGCTGAAGTTAGACCAACCCAGGCATCCAAACCGGTCGCAAAATCATCATTTCCCGATTTTTTACCGCATTCCGTTGGAAATCGGACCAAAAATAGACCGAAATGAGCTACTCCGCCGGGTTTGGGCTCAAGGAATTCCCTTGGGTGAAGGTTTTAGGGCCCTGCATTCAGGCCGATCCTCCAGCCGGTGGCAGGCATTTGGATCCCTGGAGCATGCGGAACGAATCGCCAGACGCTTTTTCCTGCTGGACCCGGGATGTTTTAGGGAATGGTCAATTGGGGAAGTTGGGGCAAGGTTGCAGGCTGCTAGCAGTGAAAAAACAGGGTAATCAGCGTGTAAGGATGATGAGTGTGCCTTGACAGGCCCGAAAGCAATCCGATAGGTTTGCAACTTCCCGGTTGAATTGACGACCAGGCAATGAACCGCCAGCGGCTCAGTCGCTGGTGTTATTTTGTTTGGTTGTGTGATAGAATCGGGTGAGAATAACGGAATTATAAGTTTTCGGCGGGAATGAAGGCGGTTTCATGAACGAGCGCATGCGGATTCGCATTCGGATGGAAGGCTACGACCACGAAATGCTGGATCGTACCGCCAAGGAGATTGCGGAAACCGCCGAGCGGACCGAGGCGGATGTGCACGGCCCGATCCCTCTGCCCACCCGGGTGGAGCGGTATACGGTGCTGCGCAGCCCGCACATCGACCGTAAATCACGCGAGCAATTTGAAATTCGCACGCACAAGCGTCTGATCGACATCCTTCGCCCCACTGGCAAGACGGTGGAAGCCCTGAACAAGGGCCTGAGCCTTCCAGCGGGCGTTGATATCAAGATTCGCGTGCTCACCGCCGGGGCTTAAACCCCAGTGGTGGGAATCAAGGGTCCGGTAAAAGCCGGACCCTGTTCATTCCCGAGAAGTTAAGTTTGGGCCGAGGGTTCTCACCATCACCCTGAACGCAGGGTGTTGGAAAAGGGCCTGTCAAGCCTCATGAACCAGTGTTGGGGTGTGGCGATGTTGAACCTGAAGGTGATGAGCACCGAAGGAAAGGAAGTCGGGACGGTCCAGGTGGACCCTGCCGAATTCGGTGGTTCCGTGAACCGCCAGCTCCTTCATGATGTGGTGCTGATGCAGTTGGCGAACAAGCGCGCCGGCACCCACTCGACCCTTCGCCGAGGCGAAGTGGCGGGCAGCACCAAGAAGATCTTCCGTCAGAAGGGCACCGGCCGTGCCCGCGCCGGCACCAAGCGCACCAACAAGCGCGTGGGTGGCGGTACCGCCAAGGGGCCGAAGCCCCGCGACTACGAGTACCACATGCCCAAGAAGGCCGTTCGCGCGGCGACCCGCATGGCGGTGCTGAGCAAGCTGCAGGACCAGGAAGCTGTCATCATTGACAAGCTGGACCTGAATGACGCGAAAACAAGCCGGATGAGCAAGATTCTTGGCGCGCTGAATCTGCGCGGAAAGAAGGACATCGTTGGCAAGGGATACGACAAGCGGATTGAGGGCGTGACCTGCCTGGTTGGCCTGGACAAGGCCAATGAGAAGGTGTGGCTTTCCTCCCGCAATATCCAGGGTGTTGCTGTGCTGCCCGTCAGCGAATTCAACGCCCTGACCATTATGCGACAAAAGCGACTGGTCCTGACACGGGACGCCCTGGAGGCCCTGCGCAAGGGCGCCACGGCCACCGCCAGCGCCTGACACGGAGGATACGCAGTACCATGTCAACCAAGAAGCAGCCCGCTGCACTCCGCCCCTGCGGTCCCAACCTCGATCCCCACCAGGTGATCGTGGCGCCGCTGGTGACCGAGAAGATGAACGCGATGGCCGAGACTGGCCGTACGTACGCCTTCCAAGTCAATCCCTGGGCCACCAAGCCAGAGATCAAGAAGGCGGCCGAGATCCTTTTCGGTGTGAATGTGAAACACGTGCGGACGATGAACTGCCGGGGCAAGACCCGGTCTTACAAGTTCCGCATGGGTCGCCTTGCCAACTGGAAAAAGGCATACGTGACCCTCGACGTGAACAGCAAGCCAATCGAACTGTTCTGAGCCGTTTGACGGCCAAGTAGGAGATTTGGGATGGGTATTAGGCAATTCAAACCGGTGACGCCAGGCAGGCGGCAGATGTCGGTCAGCGACTTCTCCGAGTTGACTGACCGTCGTCGCAAACCCGAAAAGTCGCTGCTGCGTCCTCTGGTGAAGAGTGGCGGCCGCAACAACCAGGGTATCATCACCGTCCGCTTCCGTGGAGGTGGCCACAAGCGCCGCTATCGCCTGATTGACTTCAAGCGCATCCACGACGGCGTGCCCGCGACGGTGGTGGCAATCGAGTACGATCCCAACCGCTCCGCCCGCATCGCCCTGCTTCAGTACGACAACGGCACCAAGGCCTACATCCTCGCCCCCCAGGGCCTCAAGGCCGGTGACAAGGTGGAATCGGGTGACACCGCCGAACCCAAGCTGGGCAATTGCATGCCCCTGCGCAAGGTTCCCTTGGGCATGTCCGTCCACAACATTGAACTGCAGCCCGGTCGCGGTGGCCAGATGGCCCGCTCCGCTGGATGCTCCGCGGTTCTCACCGCCCGCGAAGGAAAATGGGCCCAGGTGACACTGCCCAGTGGTGAAATGCGCCGCGTGCCCAGCGACTGCCGTGCCACCATTGGTGTGCTGGGCAACGCTGACCACATGAACGTGAGCCTGGGCAAGGCTGGCCGCAAGCGTTGGTTGGGCCGCAAGCCCCACAACCGCGGTACCTCGATGAACCCGGTCAACCACCCGATGGGTGGTGGTGAAGGGCGCACAGCGGGTGGTCGTCACCCCTGCTCCCCGACAGGCGTGCTGGCAAAGGGCGGCAAGACCCGCAAAAAGCGGAAACCGGGCAACAAGGCGATCATTCGCCGCCGTCGTCCTGGTCCTCGCGGTTTGAGCAGCTAATTGGCTTGAAGATTCCGGAACAGAGCAAGGCTTGGAGGGCGGCATAGGCCGCGGTGACTATGGGACGATCCCTTAAAAAAGGCCCTTATGTGGATCTCAGGTTGCTCGAGAAAGTCGAGAAGCTGAAAGCCAAGGGCAATCGCGATCCCATCAAGACCTGGGCCCGCGACTGCACCATCATTCCCGACTTCGTGGGTCTGACCTTCCTGGTGCACAACGGCAAGCAGTTCCTGAAGGTTTACGCCACGGAAGACATGGTTGGCCACAAGCTGGGTGAGTTTTCACCGACACGCACCTTCCGCGGTCACACCGCGAAGAGCAAGGCGGCCGGTAAGTAAGCCCTTTGAACACTTGCCAACCCTGTGAGGGTGGCCGGGAGAGCTGAGTGATGAGCGGCAAAAAAGTGGAAGAACGCGTGCTGGCACGGGCCACCTATCGCTATGCCGGGATGTCTCCTCGCAAGATCCGCCTGTATGCGGACCTGATTCGCGGGAAGACGGCCGATGAAGCCCTACAACTTCTTTCCTTCGAGATCACCCGCAGCGCCCGGCTGATGGAGAAGGTGCTGAAGAGCGCCATCGGCAACGCCCGGTTCAAGGAAATCGAGGATGTCGAAGAGCTGGTGGTTCTCGAGTCCCGCGTGGACGGCGGCCCCATCCTCAAGCGTAGCATGCCGCGCGCCCGTGGCAGCGCTTATCCGATCATGAAGCGTCTTTCCCACATCCATGTGGGTCTGGGCTTCTAATTGACCATGGGTGGCACGTTCCGGGAGCCAGGGGGTTCCCGAGTTGGAGGAATGGTCTGATGGGTCAAAAGGTAAATCCGAACGGTTTTCGGACCGGGGTGACCCTCGAGAATGGCGTTAAGCTCGACTGGAAGAGCCACTGGAGCGCCACGAAGAGGGAATACCCGGAATTGCTGGTCGAGGACCAGAAGGTCCGTCGCCACATCAAGAAGAACTACCGCGACGCGCGTATCTCCAGTGTTCGCATCGAGCGAACCCGTGAGAAGGTCATCGTGATCATCTCCGCTGCCAAGGTGGGTGTGATCATCGGCCCCAAAGGCGCCAAGGTTGAAGAGCTGACCAACCAGCTCCAGAACCTGACCAACCGCCTGATCGAGGTCAAGACGATCGAAGTGGCCAATCCCCAGGCCGACGCCCAGTTGGTGGCGGAGGACATTGCGGATCAGCTCGAGAAGCGCCAGAGCTTCCGTCGTACCCTGAAGCGGTCGATGGAAACCACCATGGGCGCTGGTGCACGCGGCGTGCGCATCCAGTTGTCGGGCCGCCTGGGTGGCTCCGAAATGGCTCGCTGCGAGAGCGGCATGCTGGGTTCGATTCCCCTCAGCACGCTGAGAGCCAAGGTCAATTATGGTTTCTCCGAGGCCTCGACGGCCCAGGGAAATATCGGCATCAAGGTGTGGGTTAACAACGGCGACTACCTGACAGAGGAGAAGAGCGATGGCTCTCATGCCCAAACGGGTAAAGTTTCGAAAAAGCCAGCGCGGCAAGGTAAAAGGTAACGCCTGCCGTGGCAACACGGTGTCTTACGGCGAGTACGGCCTGCAAACCCTCGAGGGTGGCTGGCTGACAGCCCAGACCATCGAGGCGGGACGCATCACCCTTGCCCATGCCATCCGTGGCGAAGGCAAGATGTTCATCCGGGTTTTCCCGCACAAGTCCGTGACCTCCATCCCCCTTGAGACCCGTATGGGTAAGGGCAAGGGTGAACCGGAGTTCTGGGCCGCTGTGCTTAAGCCTGGCATGGTGCTGTTCGAGCTGGGTGGCGTGCCCGAAGCGGCTGCCCGCGCGGCGCTCGCCAAGGTGGCCTACAAGATGCCCTACAAATGTCGGTTTGTCAGCCGCAGGCCCTCTGTCGGCTGATTTCCGGGGCGCGTGATTCAACGGGAACGGGTTGGAGTTTTAGGACCATGGCGGACAAGAGTTGGAAAGCCCCGGCGATGCGGTCACTGGGTGACGAGCAGCGTCGCATGTTGCTGGCGGATCTTGCGCGCCGGATCGTTGACCTGCGCATGCAGCAGGCAACCAACCGGCTGAGCGCGACCAGCGAACTGCTGGCCGCTCGCCGCGCCCTTGCCCGCCTGAAGACGATCATGCACGAGGGTTCCGTGCACGAGCGCCAAGCCGCCGAGAAGGCTGCCGGCATCGCCGAGAAGAAGGCCTTTATCGAAGGTCTGAAGGCCGAAACCCAGGCCCGTCGCGATCTTGTCGCCCAAAACGAGAAGGCCCGTCAATCGGCCCTCGAGAAGAAGGCGAAAGGCAAGCCCAAGGCCGAGAAGGCAAAGGGCAAGTCCGGGGCGGTCAAGAAGTAATCGCACAGATAGTCAGAACGGTTAGACCAGAGGTTTGCAATGGCGGACAAGACTGCGGCGGCGAAGCCTGACACCGAGCGGAACGATCGTCGCACCGTGATCGGCGTGGTCACCAGCGACAAGATGCAAAAGTCCTGCCGGGTGGAGATTCCCCGCCAGGTGAGCCATCCCCGGTATGGGAAGATCATTCGCCGTCGTACTGTCCTCATCGCCCATGATGAGAAGAATGACGCCAAGGTTGGCGACACCGTCGAATGCATGGAGACACGCCCCATTTCCAAGACGAAGACTTGGCGCGTGGTGCGGGTGGTGAAGCGTTCGGCCGGCAGTGATTTGAGCGTTCCTGCCCGCTCCTGACGCATGATCCACTCGGAGGGATGACCAGATGATTCAGATGTACACCTATATCGACGTGGCTGACAATTCCGGTGCCAAGGAATGCATGTGCGTCAAGGTTCTTGGCGGTACCCGCAGGCGTTACGCCGGCCTGGGTGATGTGATCATCGCCAGCGTGAAGAAGGCGAATCCTGGTGGTGATGTGAAGCAGGGACAGGTTGTCCGCGGGGTGGTGGTTCGCTGCAAGAAGGCGACCCGTCGCGCAGACGGCACCTATGTCCGTTTCGACCGCAATGCCATCGTATTGCTGAACAAGGAAGACGAGCCGCTCGGCACACGCATCTTCGGCGCCGTCGCTCGCGAGCTGCGCGAGAAGGCATTTGCCAAGATCACCAACCTGTCGGAGGAAGTGGTCTGATCCGGCAATCATTCCGGAACGGACCCAGGGGAGCTAGTCATGAGCATTAGAAAAGGCGATCTGGTTGTTGTGATCGCCGGTGACAACCGGGACAACAAGCCTCACAAGGTTCTCCGGACCATTCCTTCCAAGGGGAAGCTGGTCGTGGAAGGTGTGAACCGAACCTACAAGCATGTCCGCCCCGGCAAGAACACCCAGGGTGGTCGTTTGTCGGTGGAGCTGCCGATTGATCGCAGCAACGCCCTGCTGTACTGCGCGTCATGCAAGAAGGGCGCCCGTACCGGGGTAGCCTTTACCGCTGAAGGCGTGAAACAACTGATTTGCAAGGGGTGCAAGAAGGCCGGTCGCTCCGGTGTATTGCGCGTGATCGCCAAGGCGAACCCCAAGTACGCGGCGAAGTAACCCTGGAGGGGTGAGTTCCGATGGCTCGGCTTCTGGAAAAGTACCGTAGTGAGATCATTCCCGCGCTGGCTACCAAGCTGGGCCGGAAGAATGTCAACAGCCTGCCCAAACTTCAGAAAATTGTTTTGAACATGGGTGTGGGCAAGGCCCTGCAGGAGAAATCCCGCATGGAGCAGGCCGCCGAGCAACTTGGCCAGATCGCCGGGCAGCGCCCCCAGATCACCAAGTCCCGCCAGGCGGTTTCAGGCTTCCGCCTGCGCCAGGGCAACGAGATCGGCTGCCGGGTGACTCTGCGCGGCAAGAGGATGTATGAGTTCCTCGATCGCCTGATCAATTTGGCTTTGCCTCGTATCCGTGACTTCCGCGGTGTGAATCCCCGCAGCTTCGACGGAAACGGCAACTTCAGCATGGGCCTGACAGAGCAGGCCGTGTTTCCTGAGATCAACCCGGACAAGATCACCTTCACCCAGGGTCTGGATGTGACCATTGTCACCTCCATCAGCAAGGATGACGAGGCCCGCGAGTTGCTTCGGGCTTTCGGCATGCCCTTCCGGGAGTGATTTGGGCTTCGGTCTTTTGGACCAGCCGGTAGAATCCAGAGATATCTAGACAGCGGACGGTTAGCGGAGAGAACAGGACCATGGCCACCGACGGCAAGAATGCGGGTTTCAAAAAGGCGCTCGCCCGCCTTGAGGGACACCACAAGGAAATGCAGAAGAAGCCCGAGGAGCGCCAGGCCAGCAAGGTGATGGAGCCCCGGGAGCGCATCCGCATTCGCATGCGTTGCCGTCTGTGTGGTCGTCCCCGCGCCGTGTACCGCAAGTTTGGCATCTGCCGCATTTGCTTCCGGAATCTCGCCAGCGAGGGGCTGATTCCCGGTGTGCGCAAGGCTAGCTGGTAAATTATCGCACAGATCTGGGATTTGGAGTCTGTTTAGCCATGATGACCGACACGATCGCGGACATGTTGACCCGCGTGCGCAATGCCAACCGTGTGGAACGGCCCGCAGTGGATATGCCTGCAACCAGGCTGAAGGTGGGTATTGCCCGCGTCCTGCGTGAGGAAGGGTTTGTCCTCGATTACCAGATCGGGAAAGTGGGAACCGACGAGCACGGCCATCCCAACTTCACCGAGGTTTCCCCCGACGAAATCGGCAAGGGGAAGGTCACACTGCGCGTTTACCTGAAGTACGGGGCCGAGGGTGAGAAGGTTATCCGCCTCATCCGCCGCGAAAGCCGTCCTGGTTGCCGGGTCTATCTGGCAAAGCGCGAGCTTGGCCGCGTGTTGGATGGCCAAGGCATTCGCGTTCTGAGCACCAGCAAGGGTGTGATGAGCGATCGCCAGGCCCGATCGGCCAATCTGGGCGGCGAAGTTCTCTGCACCGTCTGGTGATTGTTCGCCGCGTTGCGGCGTGGGTGGCTTTGGATATTCGGCCGGTTAATCCGGCGCGTGGCCATGGGATAGGGAGGGCTGTTCGTGTCTCGTATCGGAAAGCAACCGGTTGATGTTCCAGCCGGAGTGGATGTGAAGGTGAACGGCCAGAAGATCGAGGTGAAGGGCCCCAAAGGGACCCTGAAGCTGGATGCCCATTCCCTGGTGCAGGTGGCACTGGATGGTGGAACCCGAAAGGTTACCGTCACCCGCAAGAATGATGACCGTCTTGCGCGTTCGGTGCACGGTCTGACCCGTACCCTGGTCGCCAACATGATTGAAGGCGTCAGCAAGGGCTACGAGCGTCGTCTTGTTGTGTACGGTTTGGGTTACAAGGCTGAGATCGACAAAAAAGACAAGCGCACCGTCCTTTTGAAGCTGGGATTTGCCAACACCAAGGCGGTTCGCGCCCCTGAAGGTGTGACTGTCGAAGTCGGCGACACCAACTACCGCATCGAAGGTGGCGGTGGTGAGGAGAAGCTGGCTTGCATCACCGTTCGCGGTGCGGACAAGCAGCAAGTGGGCCAGTATGCCGCGGAGATCCGTGCGGCCCAGCCTGCTGAGCCATATCAGGGCAAGGGTGTTCGCTACTTCGGCGAGAATGTTCGCCGCAAGGAAGGCAAGACCAAGGGCGCCTGACGCCAACAGTGACACATCGGCAAGGTTAACGCCCGGGGAGGGGCGTCATGAACGCGCAGAAGCGAAAAGCGGTATCTCAGGAACGTCGGCGGAACCGAGTCCGTCGGGCAGTTCGCGGCACGGCGGATCGTCCCCGTTTGACCGTTTTCCGTTCGGGCAAGCACATTTATGTGCAGCTCGTGGACGACGATCAGGGCAAGACTCTCGTCGCCGCCAGCACGGTTTCACCCGAGCTGAAGGGCAAAGTCACTTACGGTGGCAACATCAAGGCAGCCGAAGCGGTTGGCGAGCTGGTTGCCCAGAAGGCCAAGTCAGCCGGTCTGCTCAAGATCTGCTTCGATCGCGGCCACTACCGCTACCACGGGCGTGTCAAGGCGCTTGCCGACGCTGCCCGCAAAGGCGGACTCGATTTCTAAGACGAACAACGGGTGAGGTGAGAGCATGGCTAGGGAACGGGAACAACGCGAGCAGGGCGAAGGCGGCCTTGAGGATCGCCTGATCAAGGTGCGCCGCAGCTCGGCCACCGTGAAGGGCGGCCGCCGCTTCACCTTCAATGCCCTTGTGGTTGTTGGTGACAAGAATGGCCGCGTTTCGGTTGGTTACGGCAAGGCCAATGAGGTGCCACCTGCCGTTGAGAAAGCCACCAAAGACGCCACCGACGGTGTTCGCCGGGTGAAGCGTGTCTCCCTTACCGGCAAGCGCGGCTCCCACACCATCCCTCACCGCATCATCGGCCGTTACGGCGCGAGTAAGGTGATCATGGTCCCCGCCGGACCTGGCACCGGTGTGAAGGCCGGCGCCAGCGTGCGCGCGGTTCTCGAGGTCGCCGGGGTGAATAACATCCTGACCAAGAGCCATGGCAGCACCAATCCCATCAATCTTGTGAAGGCCACCCTGGATGGCCTGAGGAATCTGCGTTCGCGCGAGGAAGTGCAACGCCTGAGAGGAGTGGCTCTCTAACATGGATCTTTCAAATCTTTCGAACGGCGTCCATCGCCTGCGCAAAAAGAAGCGTGTGGGTCGTGGTATTGGTTCGGGCCATGGCAAGACGGCCAGCCGCGGCATGAAGGGGCAGTACTCTTCCGCCGGCGCCGAGATGCCCGGCAAGGTGTTCGAAGGCGGCCAGATGGCCCTCTTCCGCCGCATCCCCAAGCGTGGTTTCAGCAACAACACCTGGGCCAAGAAGTTCCACGTGGTGAACGTGGGCGACCTTCAGACCCTGCCCGAAGGCAGCGTGGTGGACCAGGTTTCGCTGGACAAAGCTGGTCTGGCCCAAGGCCCTGCCGATGGCGTTCGCGTGCTGGGAACCGGCGAGTTGACCCGCAAGTTGACCGTTCGCGCCGACCATTTCAGCAAGGCTGCGCGCGAGAAGATCGAGAAGGCTGGCGGCAAGGCGGAGCTTGTAGCCAAGCCCAAGCCCCCGGTGCGCAATAAGATGAAGCCCAAGCCGGCGAAGGGTTGATAGTCGCCCGCTGGATCGTCTAGACACGCCGGAGCCGGCCCATGGGCGCCTTGTTGAATGTTTTCCGAATCCCCGAGCTGCGGGGGAAGCTGCTTTTCACGCTGGCTTTCCTCGCCATTTACCGCATCGGGTTTTCCATTCCCCTGCCGTTTGTCAACCAGGCCACCCTGCATCGCGGGATGGGCTCGGGTGACGGCTTGGATAACCTTTTTAACTTTGTTTCCATGTTCTCCGGTGGCGATCTCTCCAACGCCACTGTTTTTGGCTTGGGCATCATGCCCTATATTTCAGCCGGCATCATCATGCAGTTGCTGGCATTCGTAGTCCCCTCCCTGCATCGTCTGATGAAGGAAGAGGGGCAGATCGGCCAGAAGATCATCAACAATTACACGCGTCTCCTGACCGTGTTCATTTGCATGATCCAGGCTGGCTTCTATCTGAACTTCCTACTCTACGGCTCGCAGTCCTCCGGCGCCCTGATGGGTTTTCCCGAGGTGTATGGCGGTGCTGGGTGGTGGTATTTCCTTACCCTGATCCTGTGCATGGTGGTAGGCACCATGTTCCTGATGTGGATCGGCGAGCAGATTGATGAGTATGGCATCGGAAACGGTGTCAGCCTTATTATCATGGCCGGCATTGTGTCCCGGCTTCCTGCCGCCATCCTCCAACTGCTGTTTGAGCAAACCTCCGGTGGCTGGGTTTTCAAGCGGTCCGTCCTGACTCTGGGTGGATCCGGCCAGGACATGAGCTTTGAGCGGGTTCTGGCTTTGGTGGTCCTGTTCCTGGTGGTGGTTCTTGCGGCGGTCTTGATGAGCAAGGCGCAGCGTCGCATCCCGATGCAGTCCGCCAAGTTCGTGCGGGGTTCGAGGGTTTTTGGCGGTGGCAACCGTAACTTCCTGCCCATCAAGATCAACCAGGCCAATGTGATGCCGGTGATTTTCGCATCCAGCCTGATGCTGGTCCCCTACATGCTGTTCCTGGGTTTGGGCAACACCTTCAAGACTGGCTGGCTGTACCAACTGGCCGATGCGTTCCAGCGTCAGGGCTGGATCTACATGGTGGCCGAGGTGATTCTCATCTATGTGTTCAGCTACATCTGGCTGGGTGTGACCTTTGACACCCGCGAGATCTCCGAGCAGTTCAAGCGTACCGGTTTGTTTATCCCCGGTTTCCGTCCTGGACCAAGGACCCAGGAGTACCTCGACCGGGTCGTTTCGCGCGTGAATTATGTGGGTGCCGGCTTCCTGGCCCTCATTGCAATCCTACCCAGCCTGGTTTCTAGTTTCATGCAGGTCCGGCCCGAAGTTGCCCAATTTTTCGGTGGCACCGGGTTGCTGATTGTTGTGAGTGTTGTCCTTGACCTTGTGCAGCGCATCAACAGCCATCTGGTTATGCGCGAGTACAAGGGTCTGACCGAAGATTAATCCCGCCTCCGGCCTTTTGCCGGCTCACACGGCCTTTTTTGGAGGGCGGGCATGCGTCTCGTTTTCCTCGGACCTCCCGGATGTGGCAAAGGAACCCAAGCCAAGGTTCTGTGCCAAAGGCTGGGTGCCGAGCATATCGGCACTGGTGATCTCCTGCGGGAGGCGATGCGCAACGGTACTCCCGCCGGCCGTGAGGCTGCTTTCCATGTGGATCAGGGGCATCTGGTTCCCGACCAGGTGGTCAATGACCTGATCTCCGAGCGCTTCGCCCGGAATGACCGGCCCCAACGATTCATTCTGGATGGCTACCCCCGCACCTTGCCCCAGGCTAAGGCCTGCGACCAGATTTTGTCCGGGGTTGGTCTCGATCTGGATGGTGTGGTTCTGATACATGTTCCCGACCGGGAGATTGTCCGGCGGGTCAGCGGGCGCTGGAGCTGCCCCAAGCCGGGGTGCAAAGCCACCTACCATGTGATCTCCAACCCGCCCAAAAAATCTGGCCATTGTGATGACTGCGGCACCGCTTTGGTGCAGCGGTCTGATGACGCCCCTGAGACGGTGGAAGCCCGTTTGGTGGTGTATCATCGTGAGACAGAGCCCCTGCTGCCCTACTACCGGGCCAAGGGGCTTCTGAGAAATGTCGATGGAACAGGGGATATCAACCTAGTGCGCGGCGCCTTGGAAACGGCCATCGTGGACCGGTAGGCTTGGCCCGCGGCTATTTCAGGGAATGGATTGGGGAGGTTGCATCGGGGAATGTTGCGCTCGGGCAGGCCGGATGGGCCACAGTTGAAAACCGTTGAGGAGATGGCCGGCATGCGGAAGGCGGGCCATCTGGTGGCTGCTGCCTTGCGTTTGGCCCAGTCCATGGCCACTGTCGGTACCAAGCTGGAGGATATCGACCGGGCTGTGGAGGGATTCTTCCGCGAGCACAACGCAGAGCCACTGTTCAAGGGATATCCCGGCAAGGTGCCTTACCCGGGCAGCACCTGCCTGTCGGTGAACGAGCAGGTGGTGCATGGCCTGCCTGGGCCGCGGCAACTGGCGGAAGGCGATCTGCTGAAGGTGGACACCGCGTGCCGCCTGAATGGATGGTGCGCCGATGCCGCCATCACCGTGGGCATCGGCAAGATCAGCAGCGCCAAGGAGCGGTTGTGCCAGGTGGCGTGGGAAGTGCTGGAACTGGCCATCCGTGAGATTGCCGTTCAGCTGAAAAAACGGGGCTCCTGGTCGGATGTGGCGGCAAAAATGCAGCTGCGTGCTGAGTCGGCAGGCTACCGGATGGTGACCCAATATGTGGGCCACGGTATCGGCAGGGCGATGCATGAGCCGCCCCAGGTGCCCAATTATGTGGACCGCCAGACGAAGCGGAGCGATTTTCGGCTGGAGCCCGGGTTGGTTTTGGCGGTGGAACCCATGCTGAATATGGGAGATTCCAGCACCAAAGTGCTGCGGGACCACTGGACCGTGGTCACCCGGGACGGGCTTTCGAGCGCCCATGTGGAGCACACCCTTGGTTTGACAGAACAGGGGGTTTGGGTGCTTACTGCCGGGGATAAGGAAGAGCGAATCGTTTCGGTTTGAGGTTGGGGGCGCAAAAAGCCCGGCAAACAGCGGGGTTTTGGTCGAACAACGGTTGTGAGACCACTTGCGGGGAAATCCGGATTCAGGTACGATCCGGGTTTCCAGTTGCGCGAAAAGTGTATGTCTATTGGGTTCCCGGCTTCACGGCAGGGAAGGGATGAGGTGCGCGGATGAAAGTCAGGTCGAGCGTCCGGCGGATTTGCGAGAAATGCAAGATTATCCGTCGTGAAGGCAAAATCTTGGTGATTTGCGAGAACCCTCGTCATAAGCAGCGCCAGGGCTGATTAGGCAGACAGGGCAGTCTGGTACAAATATTATCTGGGCGGCAAGAGTAAGGTAGGAGCGCAAGATGCCCCGTATTTTGGGCGTTGACATCCCGAACGACAAAAAGACGCACATTTCGCTGCGTTACATTTACGGCATTGGTCCCGCCATGGCTTTGCGCCTGTGCGAGCAGGCCGGTGTTGATCCCCTCCGTTCCGCCAAGGAGCTGACCGAGGATGATGTGAGCCGTTTGGCCACCATCCTTGACCGTGAGTACACGGTGGAAGGGCCTCTGCGCCGCCAGATTCAGCAGAACATTGGCCGCCTGAAGGACATTGGCAGCTACCGCGGTTCGCGTCACCGCCGGAACCTGCCCTGCCGCGGTCAGCGCAGCAAGACCAACGCCCGCACCCGCAAGGGCCCGCGCAAGACGGTTGCCGGCAAGAAGGGTGTGAAAGACAAGTAGTCGTCGGCTCCGCCCGGTGCGGAGCTGGCTGGAGAGTCGAACACAGATACAACTGGTCAGCTTGAGGGGATAGGTCGTGGCAAAGGCGAAGAAGAGGAAGCAGCGGCGCAACGTGAGCCAGGGGGTGGCCCACATCAAAGCCACTTTCAACAACACGATCGTCACCATCACCGACAAGATGGGCGACGCCTTGTGCTTTGCCTCTGCCGGTGTTGCCGGTTTCAAGGGCAGCCGCAAGAGCACCCCTTTCGCCGCCCAGCGCGCCGCGGAAATCGCCTCCGAGAAGGCCTCCAAGTTTGGTGTGCGTGAGCTGGAAGTGCGGGTGCAAGGGCCCGGTTCCGGCCGCGAGTCTGCAATCACCGCGCTGCAGGCATCCGGCATGATCATCCGCATGATTGAGGATGTCACCGCCCTGCCGCACAACGGTTGCCGCCCTCCCAAGAAGCGCCGCGTGTAATCCAACGGAATCTTTTTTCACTCAGTCATCCTGAATGGTGGTTTTCCGAGACATGGGCCGTATCACGACATCCGTTTGCAAGCTGTGCCGCCGCGAAGGCGTGAAGCTGTATCTCAAGGGCACGCGCTGCGAGTCCTCCAAGTGCGCCATCGAGCGTCGCAACAAGGCTCCCGGCATGCACGGTGCCCGCCGTTCGAAGCCCTCGGAATACGGCACCCGTCTGCGTGAAAAGCAGAAGCTCAAGCGCTTCTACGGGTTGCTGGACCGCCAGTTCTCCCGCCAGTTCGCCGACGCCTCGCGGGCTACCGGTAACACCGGCGAGCAGCTTCTTTCGCTGATGGAGCGCCGTCTGGACAATGTGGTGTACCGTTTGGGATGGGCTCCCAGCCGCGCCACCGCCCGCCAGATTGTCGCCCACGGCCATGTGACCGTGAATGGCAAGCACTGCGACATCCCCAGCCGCGTGCTGGCCCCCGGTGATGTGGTGGAAGTGAAGAACCGCGAGCATTCGCTGAAAATTGTCCGTGGCCATTTGGCCGAGTGGGAAAAGCGGCCTGTGGCTGCCTTCCTCGAGCGTCAGGGTTCCGAGAGCGACGCCCCCAAGGGCCTTCTCACCCGTGTTCCCGGCCGTACCGATGTCGATCCCAACATTGATCAACTGCGTGAGCAGCTCATCATTGAGTTCTGCTCCCGCTGATAAACGTCTTCGGCCTTTACCTGGCCGGGGGAGCCGGTGCCCGGGCAATAGTCCCCGGGCTGATGGGCGATCCCGGTCGTTTTTTTGTCGGTTGATCCTGGAGTTGGACCATGCGTATTCGTTGGCGCGGACTGGAATTGCCCAGCCGGGTTGTGCCTGATCGGGCCACCCTGTCGGACACCTACGGCAAGTTCACCATCGAGCCGTTCGAGCGCGGTTTGGGTGTGACCGTTGGCAACAGCCTTCGCCGCATCCTTCTTTCCGGCCTGGAAGGCAGCGCCATCACCCAGGTGAAGATCCGCGGTGTGGCCCACGAGATCACCAGCATCCCCGGCGTTGTTGAAGACGTGATGGACATCATCCTGAACATCAAGAGCCTGGTGGTGCGCAACACCTCCGACCAGCCCAAGGTGATCAAGATTGAGCGGTCCGAGAAGGGCACCGTTTTCGCCAAAGACATTATCACCGACGCGACGGTTCAGATCATCAATCCAGAGCATGTCATCGCCACGCTGACTGATGACATCGACTTCCATGTCGAGTTGACCGTTGCCAACGGCCGCGGTTACCGCGCCGCCGAGGAAAACATCGGCAAGGACCGCGAGATCGGCGTCATCCCGGTGGATAGCAGCTTCAGCCCGGTGGCCAAGGTCCGCTACGAGACCGAGGACACCCGTGTTGGCCAGCGCACCAACTATGACAAGCTGGTTCTGGAGATCTGGACCAACGGCACCACCACGCCGCAACTGGCGCTGGTCGAGGCCGCCAAGATCCTGCGCAAGCACCTGAACCCCTTTATCCAGTACACGGAGCCTGGCCCCGAGGTCTCCCTCGACGACCGCTTCGAGCAGTCCGGCGGCGGTGCCGTTGATTCAGCCCTCGAGCGCAAATTGTCCATGAGCCTGGCGGAGCTTGAGTTGTCGGTCCGCGCGACCAACTGTCTCGAGACCGAGGGTATCACCACCGTGCGTGACCTGGTCTCCCGCAGCGACCAGGAGCTTTTGGAAGTTCGCAACTTCGGCGAGACGACGCTGAAGGAAGTGAAAGAGAAACTGGAAGAGAACGGTCTGACGCTGGGCATGAAGATGCCGGGCGCCAAGCGCTAAGGGGCGCCGACGCCCAAGACAGGAGCCTGAAGAGTCATGAGACACCTCAAAGCCGGCCGCAAGCTGAACCGCAACCCGGCCCACCGCAGGTCGATGCTGCGCAATATGGCCTGCGCTCTGATTGAGCATGGCAGCATCACCACCACCCCCGCCAAGGCGAAGGAGCTGCGCCCGTTCATCGAGCGCCTGATCACGATGGCCCGCAAGGGCGATCTTGCTTCCCGCCGCCTGGTGGTTTCCCGTCTGGGGCCGACCGCCCACACTCCCCTGGTGACCGAGAAGGCCAACGAGGGTGTGGACAAGGCGTGGAAGAAGGTTACCGTGCTGAAGAAGCTGGAAGAGCGGGCCAAGGGGTTCGCCGGCCGGCCCGGCGGTTACACTCGCATCCTCAAGCTGCACGGCTACCGCATCGGTGATGGCGGGGCCAAGGCCCTGATCGCGTTTGTCGATGTGCAGATCGGCGGCAAGGGCGCCGGCGATGCCGCCGACGCGGTGAAGGAGCCGAAGGCGGAAACCGCGAAGGCCTGATCGCCCCGACAAAACCGCCGAAGGCGGAACACTGTCCCATGAAAGGTCCAAGGGCATGCAGCCCTTGGACCTTTGGCTTTGCCCGGGTTTGGGGACTTTGCCGGAAGCGGCGGTTCCTGACGTTGATTTATCCGGTTCCGTGTCGGGTAAAATGATCAGTGAGATCCTCCCGCCGCAAGCGGGTGAGAAGACTTCTTCTCGCGTTGCCCGGCGGATTAGCCCGCTTATGCGGACGGTCTGTTGGCGGGACCAGCGAGGCGCAAAATGAACCGAATGGGTGTTCCCCTTTGAGTGTGACCCCCTCCACCGCCATCAGTAGGGAAGACGCCGTCCGTCTGTTGGGATACTGCAACTTTTCGCAGGGGGCTCCGGACGGCCGTTGGCGGCAAACCCTCAGCAAGGTGTACGGGGAATTGGCCGGTGCCGGCACCCAACGCGTGTGGGTCGCCCTGCCGCGCCAGTTGCTGGTTTGGTTGGACACGTTTTCGGGTGAACCCACCTTCCGCGACAGCGCGCAGGCGCGCGAGGTGCTTGAGTTCACCTCCGAAACCCTCGACGCGTACCTGGTCCACCATGAGGACTTGCTCCACCATCTGAAAGGCCGCGAAGGCGAGCTATTCCAGCCGTTTTTTCTGGCAAGGGTCATGGAGACCGTGCTCGCGTTGCGCGAGGAACGGGGCCGCAAGCTTGACCCGCAAGACTGGGAGCAGCGCAAACCCGGCTTTGTGGGCGAGGTGCTGCGGCGACTGAACGACTTCCTCGGCTACCGGCCCCTGGCCGTGCTGGAAAACAAGTCGCTGGGTGAACCCTATGACCATGAGCGGCATCGCCCGGTGCCGGTTTGGTTGCGCGACGCCGGCGGTTCCTGGGGACCCATGGGACGGCTGGTTTCCAAGGCCATGGACCTTTTGGGCAAGGTCTCTCCCAGCGTGCTGGCGGAGGCCGGGCTCGAACTGGGCCAGGTCGAGGAAATAGCGGTCGACATGCGGGCCTACGACCATGGCCATCCCGCCAATTTGCGCCCCAACCATGTCTTTGGCGAGTGGGACCCGGCGGCGATCGATTCGAAGGGGCGCTACTGCCGCATGGTGGTCCGCCGGCTGGTGCTGATGGCCCTTGCCGACTGGCGCAACCTGGTGGGACACGGCTCTTCCGAGGAGCGTGGCACCCTGGAGGAACGCGAGACCGAGTGCGCGGCAGTTTTGGCGGGAACCCTGCTGATGGCCGCGGGCCTGGTGGGTGGCGGTCCGGGCATGCTGGATTCGTCGCAATCGCTCAGCGTGCTTGTGCCCAAGGTTGCCCGGTTGCGCGACCAGTTCTACCACGAGGCGATGCGCGCCGTGGAGGGGCCGCACCGGGACCGGCTGGCGCTGGAGGCCAAGCAGGTGCGCCAGCCATTCGGCAAGGTGCGCCATTTCCTGAACGCCTGGCTGGCCCGCAACCGCGCCCTGCAGATGCAGCAGCGTTACCTGTCCCTGGTGTACGCCCGGCTGGGTTTCACCGCGGCTAGCCTGCAGGAGGCGGAGAAGATCGAGCCGCTGTCGCACCGGCTGATGTCCAGGGTGCTTGGCGGCCTGCGCCTTGGCGAGGGGGAGGTGCAGCGAGGGCACCTGGAGCAGGCGCTCAACCGCATTGATTCCATCCGTTTGTTGATCCAGCGGGGCATCCGTTCGGGGGCCTTCGCCGATCCGTGGAATGTGCTTGGCTTCCAGGGCATGTTTCCGCTGGGGCCAGCCAGGGAGGACGCCACGCGCGATCACCGGATCGATGAGCTGCTGATGGCGGTAGAATTGCTGTTCCAATACGGGGTGATGGTGTGGGGCGAGGCGGCCGCCACGGGCAACAAGGCTGTCGCGGCGGGCGCGCAAGCCGCCCTGGAGGAACTGGCCGCCTGGTGGGACCCCCACGCTACCTACCGTGTGACCGACGCCCGTTCGGTGCGGGGCGCGCAGTTCCTGCGGACAGGGGAACGCGTCGCCGAGGCGCTGGGCAACTGGCGCGAACACGGGGAAGGCACCGGCGAGCTAGAGTTCTGGAAAAAACGCGTCAGCCGGCTGAACACGCCGCAGGCCTTTTGCCTGGTGCTGGACGCCCTGTTGCGCCGGTCGGAACTGAACAGCGCGCAGGGGCTGCTGGTGTACTGGGTGGGCCGGTCGGAAAAAGTGCCGCTGGAAGACGGTCCGTTCAGTTTTGAACGGATGGCGACCCGGTACCTGCTGCAGGCGTCGCGGACCGCCCCCGACCAGGGGCAGGGTAGGGGGCCGGAATGGCTGGTCACCCGTTTCGTGGACCTGGTGCGCGCCAACGCGGGCCTGCTGGTGGAGGTGGATGATCTGGTTCCCGGGGGCGAGGACTTTTCGGAGGAAGCGACCGAAGAGGACGGGGAAACGGGCAAGAAGATCGAATTCCTTGAAACAGCCCATGGATGGGAAGCCGCCGCCGGCGGCGGATCCGCCGCCGGGCTGGCTGGAGAGGACGAGCCCCCCGATGAGCCGTTTGACCTGGAGGAGGTGGCGGAAGAACTGGAAGTCCGTCTGGAATTCCAGGAGATATTCGGCCGTCTGACCCGGTTGGCGGTGCGCCTGATGCCGCAGTCGGGCCGAGTGCCGGAAAAGGTGGCCGAGCGCCTGACCGACTGGCAGGGCGAGTGCGTGAAGCGGCAGGCGGCCCTGGTGGACCTGGCGCTGCGGATCCACGGCCAGGATTTGCCCGCGCCCTCCTCGGCCGAGGTGGACGCCCTGATGAATTTCGAGCGCCGTCGCAGCTTGCGTGAGCGGCTCACCCTCGAGGCGATCAACGCCACGCTCGAGCAGCAGATGGCCTCGATGGCGCTGCGTACCCTCGACCGCGATGGCCGCTTCTGGCTGAGCATGAAGACCCTGACCAAGGGTAGGCAGGAACTGGCGGAGCCCCAATGGGCCTGGAGCGGGATCGAGCTCGAACGCGCGATCCTCGAGGGGGACCGCGCTCTGGCACGCAAGCTGCTGCCCGGGTTTCTCGAGAGCTTCCAGTCTGAAAGTCTGTTGTACACACCCTTGTCGCAGGGGGGCACACCCGAGGCTCTGCTGCGAACGCGCATCGCGCTGGCCGTGCTGCGGGCCCTGGCGGGAAGCCTGCCCCGGATCGGCCTGCTGGCGGAATCGCTGCGGGTGCTGGAACTGGCGCGGGAGATGGAAACCCGGCCGCGCGCGCGCGTGCCGGCGGTGACCGAGTTCGTGCATTACTACCAGTCCGGTCTGGTTTCCGTGGTCGAAGCGGTGGCCAACGCCTGCCCGGCCGAGGGCGAGGCCATCGTGAAACCCGAGGGATTCCAGGCCGAAATGCTGATGCCGGACCAGACGCACCGGTACCTCAAGCTGGACCGGGACCTGGTGCCCTCGGACGAGGTGGATGAGACAACGGCATCGCCTGGCGACAGGAACCTGGTGGAAACGCTGGAAAAGGTGCTTGCCGGTTTCGCCAAGCTCTGGGTGCAGCACAGTCGCAGCGGCCAGATGAGCCCGCTGGAGAACCTGGCCAGCGACAAAGACTACGAGGACCTGCGCGCCTTTATCCTGGCGTACGGCAATGACCTGTTCCACACCCGTTTCATGACACTGGCCAACCTCCGCGGCATCCTGCACCGCGGCACGGAACGGTACCTCGAGGACCTTGCCCGGCAGACGGAAACCTTCGACCGCGTCAAGCTGGTGCGTGACATCGAGGAAGGCAAGGTGGAATCCAGACAGGCCGCGCGCCGGCTGGAGTTGATCCTGCGCACCCTGGTGGAAAATTACGAGGAATTCAAGGACTACAACACCACCACCACCCTGTCGGACTACGGCCAGAACCTGCACATCCTGGTCGATTTCCTGGCCCTGAAGGCCAGCTACGAGCGACGCGCCTGGGAATTGCGCCCGCACCTGATCGCCCATGAACAACTGGCCCGGCTGGGCCGGCCCGGCGCCGCGCGGTTGTGGGCTCTGCGGCTGGAACGCGCTACCCAGGCTGAGGCCGAGGCGCAACTCGGTCGGCTGGCCCAACTGGAGCAGAAACACGCCGCCCGGCTTGGAACCATCCGCGACCGGGTGGAGGAACGCTTTGTGAAATCGATGGCGCTGGACCGCATTTGCGCGCTGGCGCGCCCGGTCCAGGAGGAATCAAAAGCCTGGCTTGCCAGCGAAGACTGCGAAGGAGCCTCGCTCAGCCGGGAACGCTATGCTTGCCCGGCGCTGGCCCTGTTCCAGGAAGAGGTGGAGAACTTTTCGGTCAAGCCGGTGGGGGTGGGCCGGGATGTGCCCGAGTGGCTCCGGCGGCTGGACGCGGAAATCCAGAAAGTGCAATTGGAAAGCCAGGGACTGGGCGAGGACCTCGAACGGACACTGCGTGTTCCACGCGTGGAACTGAAGGCCCGGGACTGGCGCGAGGAGGTGGACCGGCTGACGCGCCCCCTCCTGCCTCCGCCCACGCCGGAAGGGTGGGGGGGCAAGAAAAAAACGCCCAAGGGGAAGGAAACGGGAACGGCCGGGGAAGGAAAACCCAAGCCGGCCAAGCGCCCACCCAAAAAGAATCCACCCTCCGGCCCGGAAAAGGAACCGGACAGCGACAGAAATCCGTGAAAATGATTGACAGGTGAATCCCCCGGCGGGTAGACACCCCCGCGTCGTTTCTCGGGGGGGAAACCATGTCGTTTGCGGGTTTGCTTTGTGTGGCGCTGCAGCTCGTTGCCGCACAGCCACTCCGGGGTGATCCGGAGCTATCGCAGCCTGAGGCCAACGCGGAAACGGTGCTGGAAGACCCGTACCTGTTTCCCCGCCTGCGATTTCGCCAGTACGAGGTGGAGGACCGGCGCAGGACCATTCGGGAGCCGGGCCCTGACACCAGTGACTTCCCCAACAGTCCGTACACCTTGCCCGCCGGCCGTTTTTATGTGGAGATGACCCCATTCACATGGACCGGGCAGACCGCCAGCAATCCTTCCGCCTACAACTTCCAAGGCTTGTACCGGTATGGCGTGACCGATTACTGGGAGTTCCGTCTGTACACCCAGGGCCTGCAGGTCAACATGGCCACCGGGGATACTCCGCAATATGTCGGCTTCAACCCGGTCACCTTTGACATGAAGGTCCACCTGCAGGAAGAGATCAAGGAATGGTTCATTCCGGCTCTGGGCCTGGAGGCTTTTATCCAAACCAATTTCGGGTCGAAGGAGCTGAGCAACGGCATTCAGCCCGGCCTGTCGTTGCTGGCCTACCACACCATTGGCGAAAAGTGGGCCCTGAACTGGAATGTGGGACTTGTCGGCGGTTGGGCAGGCAACGAGTACATCACCTACACTACCACCTACCAGGCCTCGCTCAGCCGTGAAATAACGGACAACCTGAGTTTGTATGTGCACGGCTATATCAATGATGCGGCGTTACCTCAGTATGTGACCCCGATTTCCGGGGGCAACCCGAACGCGATGGTGGTCGGTGGAGGATTTTTGTGGACGCCGTTGGAAAGGATCGCGTTTTGGGGGGAAGCTGGCGGGGGAGTGAATCATCCCGCCCCCGACACCTTGTTTTATCTGGGCACGGCTTTCGCTTTCTGAGCGACCCCGTTTCGGGGCAAACCGTCAAAACACGAACTGGAACCGGGTGCCGAAAGAATGGAAGGCCCCGTCAAAGGGCGCCAGTGATTCGCTACCTTTCGCGTTGAAGGTACCGGTGGTGTACACATAGTTGGCCATGATCAGTGCGTTGGGATTCAGGTACCAGTTCAGGCCCAGGGTGAAGGCGCTGAGATGCCCGCCGCGGGAGCCGGGCAGGGCTGCTGCATTCCTCATCGCGATATATTCGGCGCTGTTGGCGGGGGCCTGTGTCGGCAGGTAATACTCGAGCTGGGCGAAGTCATACTTGAAGCCAACTTCCCACGCGCCGATTCCCTTCTCACGCCCGTTTTTCCCCCATGAAAGATTGCTCTCGGGAATGACCTGCAGGTAGGAGGGCGCATACTTGTTGACCCCCCGGTGGTCGCCGGCGGTGAGGAAGCGCATGATCTCAAAAGAGGCACCCTGGTAGTAGATATTGCCGATCTCGGCTTGGATGGTCTTTTTCAGCGAGCCGACCGTGATGTCCTGCTGGAAAAAGGCGTTGCCGATGTATTGACCATCGTACTGGGCCCCGAAAGACCAGGGGCCGTAGCCGCGGTTCAGGCAGAGGGTGAAGAGCTGGGTGCCGTCGTAGGTGTTAATGTTTCCGGGGTTGATCAGGCTGGGCACCTGCACCGAGGATCCGGTGCGGATTTGCGGCTGCACATTGGAGGCTTGAACCGTGGGCAGGTTGTTCGATAATCCGTCCGGGTTGCCGCGGAAAGACCCGGTCGCTCCCAGGTTGAGCCAGTCCCTTCCCTCGTCCTCGTAAATGGGCATGATGCAGGCCCGCACATCGAAGGCGTAGGAGCCCTGGGGGTTGATGGTGAAGGCGCCGGTACGGGTATTGGTCTGGAAGAAGCCAAGCCAGGTGTAAAGGAATGCATCCAGGTAGGTGTTGCTTACAGTGATGCCGTTGTCGAACAGGTAAGGGTCCTCGATGCCGTCCCACGCGGCTGGCCGCTCCATAAACGGGATGTTGCGTCCGCTGGAGGCGCTGTAAAAACTCAGCTCCTCCTTGATGTGGCCCACCCGCACCACCCCGAAGAAGGGGATGTCGCGGACACCGATGAAGACATTGTTGAACATCACATTCGGGTTGGGGTTGTCGTTCACATTGGTGTTGCGGTTGTTGTCGGCGGCTCTGGAAAGGTCGAACTCGAAGACCCATTCCAGGTTGTCGTAGCAGTACCCGTCGCTGCGCAGGCGTGCGCGACGAAGATCGGACCCCTGTTCCAGGGGCCTATTCAGTTGGTCATTGACCGAGTGCCCCACCACATACCAGCCGGCATCAAACT
>DKBS01000165.1:58142-58464 GCA_002451275.1 Planctomycetaceae bacterium UBA6894
CGACCGAGTGCCCCCCCACATACCAGCCGGCATCAAACTGGAAAAATCCCCCCAGGCGGGAAATGGTGCTTTTGTCCTCGCTCTTGAAAGTGAGCCGGCCGTCCTTGCCCCATACTGCCAGCATGCCATCATCCTTCACCGGACGGGGCGCGGGGGGCGGAATGAAGCTTTCCGTAGTCCAATCCAGCTCCTCGGTTGGTTTGGGGGGGGGAGCGGCCCCCAAAGCCGGCGGTGGCCTGTCGGTTTTTCCAGGTGATTCGGTGCTGACCTCGGCGGGGGTGTCGCCTTCCTTCGGGGGGCTTGGGTGCTTTTGCTTCTGAAG
>DKBS01000050.1 GCA_002451275.1 Planctomycetaceae bacterium UBA6894
AAAATCAGCAAACATGGGCAATTTGCCCGAATTACTGGGTTAAAGATTTCAAGCATGCAAACCCCCGTCAGCCTGCTCCATCGCATACAGACCGGCGGTTCGGATACCGACTGGACTCGGTTTTGCCAGATCTATTACCCCCTGGTACTCCAATGGGCCCGCCGTTCCAGCAGTAGCCTCGAGAAGGATGAGGCCATGGATGTGGTGCAGGAGGTTTTCCTCGATGTGCACCGCAATATCTGCCACTTCCAGCGCCAGAGGGCCGGTGCATTGCGAGGCTGGTTCCGCACCATCCTCCGCTCCAAACTGACCGACCTGCGCCGCAAACGCTTCCCCGAAGTGGTCGATTTCACCGAAAGCCACGAGGCCCTGCGCGCCTGCACCACCGATTCCGATGGCCTGGGCAGGCAGTACCAGGAAATTCTCGACAAAGCCTGCACCATCACCAAAGTGGACTTCGCCGAAAACACATGGGAAGCCTTCTACCGCACCCAAATCCTGGGGGAAGACCCCGAACAGGTTGGCAAAGCGATGGGGCTCACCCGCAATGCAGTCTATGTCGCCCGCTTCCGGGTCATGCGCAGGTTCGAAGAGGTGCTGGGCAATCTGCTGGATTGACCTGCTGAAAGAAAAAACTGAAAGATCGGCCCCCTTCGGCCGGTTAGTTAGTGTCGCCCCGTCCACCAGCCATTCGCTCCTAGGGCAACCGGTATGGACGCCCCCGCCACCCACTGCCCTACCGAGGAGGAACTCCGCCTGCTGTGCCATGGCAAGGCATCCCAGCCCACCACCGAACAGTTCCTCCACCACCTGGAATCCTGCCCCGTCTGCCCCAACCGGGCCGATGCCATCTGGGCGAACTTCCCCACCCGCTTGGACAAACACAGCCCCTTCCCACCCCCGCGTCCCACCTCCCCCACTACCCTGACCCCCTTCCTAGGCAAAGCCCCCGGCCTCGACCAACTGCTCGACCGTGCCGACCTCGAACGTATCGGCATCACCTTCCTGCCACGCTCCACCGATCCGCTGGCCCTGGGCCGTCTGGGTGAGTACGACCTGCAACGGGTCATCGGCACAGGCGGCATGGGCATCGTGTTCCAGGCCCGCACCGGCAAGGATGAACACCCCCACGCGCTGAAAACCCTCAAGCTCGGTCCCGCTACCAGCCTGGCAGCGCGCGAGCGCTTCCTGCGCGAGGCGCGGGCACTTCAAGCAGTCCGCCATCCCGGCTTGGTTCCGGTCCTGGCCACCGGGGAGGATGCCGGCATCCCGTTCTTCGTCATGCCCCTGCTCTCAGGCCAGAATTTCGAGCGCCTGATCCAGCGCGAGGCCCCCATGCCCTTCGACAGGGTGGTCCACCTCGCCCGCCAGGCCACCGAGGCTCTCTCCGCGGCACACCAGGCCGGGCTGGTCCATCGCGATATCAAGCCTTCCAACCTGTGGCTCGAACCCGCCACAGCCGACCATCCCCATGGCCGTGTCCGCCTGCTCGATTTCGGCCTCGCTCAGGTCGAGGCGGAAGAAGCCACCCTCACCTCCACCGGCGTCGCCCTCGGCACCCCGGCCTACCTCTCCCCCGAACAGGCGGAAGGCACCGGCCGCATCGGGCCCTCCAGCGACCTCTTCAGCCTGGGCTGCGTGCTCTACGAGATGCTGGTGGGCAGCCGGGTCTTCCCCGGCGTCACCGCCATGGAAATCTTCCGCAACATCGCCGCGTTCAAAATCGTGCCACCGTCTCGTTTCCGCGCCAACATCGCGCCCCGGCTCGAGGCTATACTCCTCCGGTTGCTTGCCCCCAAAGCTAGTCAACGCCCCGCTTCCGCTGAAGCGCTGCTGCGCGATCTCAACCACCCAGATCTGCTCCGCCACCCCCTCCTCACGCGCCGCCGCCTCGTCACTACGGCGGCGGTGGCCGGCCTGGGTCTGGCTGGCTATGCCGCTTGGTGGGCCTCACGCCCCACCCCCTTGGCCCTCTTCCAGCCAACCAACCGCTACCCCATCCCGGGTGCATCCACCTTCTCCATGGTGAGATCCTGGTTGCCCGACTTCCCCGGGAACTGTGTCGCCTGGGGCACCCCCCAAGGCTCCGTCTACCGGCAGGCCCTGAATGGCTCCCCGCCGGAGTTGGTCGGCCAAACCGAGTCACCCATCGGCAAAATCGTTTTCGGCATCGATACCCTGGGAGTCTGTTCGCCCCAGGGCGTGGCCCGGTTCTTGGCGTTCGGCATGGAAAAGCGGGTGTACTGGACCGCCCCGCCCCTCGACCTGCCCGAAATCCCCGAGCAGCTCACCGATTTCGCCTTCAACCTGGCTGAAAACCGTTATCTGGCCGCCGTGGGAAAAACGGTCCGGGTCTGGGATAATTCGGGAACCCAGGTCGATGTGTATTCACCCCGGTGCCGCGCCACCATCACCAGCCTGATGCCCTGCCCCGCCACGCTCGACAAAGGCCGGGCGTTTGCGGTCACCATGCAGGATGGCACCCTGGGCTTCCTGAACAAAACCAACCTGCTGCTGTACCAGGAAACCCTGATGGAAACCCCCATGGATTTCCGTCTGGCCATCAGGGAAGACAGCGTCCAGGCAGCCGTCTGGGATCAGTCCGGCCACCTGTCCCTCTGGCAGGCGGAAAACTTCACCCACCGGTCCCGCAAACTGCCCCTGCGCCTCCCGTTGGATGCGAAAGAATCCGCCTTCGCCACGCCCGAAAACCCGAGCAAGCCCCTGTGCATCACCTACCTGCAGGTGGGCAACAACCTGCTGCTGATGGGTGAATTTGGCGGCCAGCGACACATTTGGCTGGTTGATACACCGAGTGGCAGGGTGCTTGGCCGGCTGGGCGCCGAAAATCCGCGGCAAATACAGGTGACCCAAGTCGAGGTCTGGGTGCTCGACCAGAGCGGCCAACTGCTCGAATTCCCCATAGGCGAACTGGTCAGGGCCAACTGAGTCGACATGGTCAGGCCCAGTGCCCTGCGCCAGCTTCAGCCGCCTCTTCCCCCCGGCGGTAAAGTAGCAACCCCGCCACGGTCACCACCGCCCCGCTGATCAGGTAAAACGCCGGGGTCATGTCCTGGTGCGTGGTCTTGCGCAGGTACTCCACCACCAGGGGCGTGGTCCCGCCCAGCACCCCCATCGACAGGTTGAAACCCAGGCTCAGCACGGTGCAGCGCACATCCTTGGGCAACAGCGCGCACAGCGCCGCCGGGCTCGCGGCCATGAAGGGTACCAGCAACACCACGAACCCCAGCTCCGCCAGCAGATCCACCGCAGCGCTGTGGTGGTGCATCAGATGGAAAAGCGGGTATGCCCCCGCCAGGATGCCCAGTGTGCTCCCCCACAGCATCCGCAGAGGCCCCACTAGGTCCGCCAGCCACCCGCACGCCGGGATTAGCGCCAGCATCACCGCCATGCTCAGCGTGTTGATTTCCAGGGCCCGGTTGGCCTGCAGGTGGTCCACCTCCTGCAGCCAGGTCGCCAGATAGACAAAGATGGTGTAAAAGCCGATCGCCGGCATCACATTCAGCAGAACCACACGAAGCACATCCAGCTTGTGCCCCGCTAGGGCTGACTTCAAGGGCGATTTCGCCTCGGCTTTCGGTTGGGGATGGTCCACCTCAGGATTGTGCTGCCGGATCCACAGCCCCACGAAGGCGAGCAGCAAACCCACCGCCTGCGGCACACGCCAGCCCCAAGACTCCAGTTGCTCCTGGCTCAGCAGGTTGGTCAACAACGCCCCCACGGCGGACCCGAGCAAAATCCCCCCCGAGGCGCCAAAGGGCGCGAAACTGCCGGCCAGTCCCTTGTGGCGGGGCGAGGCATGCTCCACTAGGTACACGATCGAGCAGGTGTGTTCCCCGCCCACCGACAAACCCTGAAGCACCCGGCATAGCACCAGCATCACGCCCGCCCCCGCGCCGATCATGGCGTGCGTGGGCAGGATACTGATCAGAAAGGTGGGCAACGCCATCAACAGCACCGAAGCGGTCAGCGCGAACGCCCGCCCCCTCCGGTCCGCCAGTTGGCCGAAAAGCAAAGCCCCGAAGGGACGCGCCAGAAAGCCTGCCGCAAAGGCGCCGAACGCCGCAATCACCGAGGAGATCTCATCCTCCGCCGGGAAGAATTGCTTGCCGATGATGGCCGCGAAAAACCCGTACACCCCGAAGTCATACCACTCAAGCGTGGTGCCCACGGTGCCGATCAGCACCTGTTTCACGGGAAAATGGTGCGTCGAGTGGGCGGGGTTGGTTTCAGTGGCGGCCATGGCGTCTCCGGCAGGGAAGGCGAATTTTTCTTACCATAAAAGCTCAAGCGCCGTGGCAAGGGTCAATTCCGCCACGGCGCCCCAGGTTTTGGCCGAAAGTTCTCTCAGCCCAGCTTGCGGATGATGTCAATCGCCGCGACCACACCCACCAGCACCCCGGCGGTGTCCACCACGAAAATCTGGTGCACTTTCAGTTTCTGAAGCTCCTGCACCACTTCCAGCGCGGGGGTGTCCGGCTGCACACAGAAAACCGCCGGCGTCATGATGTCTTCCACCAAGGCCAGGTCCACTTCCTCCTCGGAGAACCCCTCGGGCAATTCCTCGCTGGGGGTATGCGCCAGATGGGTGCCATGCTCGCGGTCATGCGTGAGAATGTCCCCCTGGGTGATCACGCCAATCGGCCGGCCGGCTTCATCGATCACCGGGGCCGAGTGGTACCCCCGGTCGGTCATCAGCGCCACCGCCTCCGCCACAGTCGCCTTGGCGCGCAGGGACACAATCCCCGGCCCCATCAAGTCCTTGGCGGTTTGCGCCTGCAGGCTCGGGCCGATCTTGGTGTAGGTGGGCATGGGTGCTTCCTCCTGGGGACGATTCATTTTTGGACAGACAGGTCATTTTACGCAGCAGCCATCGCCCCAATCATCCCACCCGAAAAAAGTGGCTACCCTCAGAGGTTTTCATCCTCCATGCTTGCACAAGGACCATTCTTGAAATCTGTTTCGGTGCAAAATGTTCACGTCCCTGGATCAGATTCTCGACCATGCAAGAAAATTGCGCACGACAGGCTACACCCCGAAAGGGGCCTGGAATTTGGCCCAAACCTGCCACCATGTCGCGTGCTGGATGGCCTATCCGATAAAGGGCTTCCCCACCCAGCCGTGGTTCGTCCGTCTCATGCTGGGCGCCATGCGCCTGTCGTTGGGTAAAAGCATGCTGGCCGGTATCTTGGCCAGCGGAAAAATGCGTCCAGGCACCCCCACCCTCCCCGAAACCGTGGCTCCGCCGGATTGGGATGTAGATCAGGCCATACACCAACTGGAGAGCGCCGTTCGGGCCTTCAATTCACACACCGGCCCCATCCACCCTTCCCCGCTGTTTGGCGCAATGGACAAGGACACCGCCTTGCGACTCCAACTGATCCACGCGGGGCATCATTTCAGCCTCCTGACATCTGCTGAAACCTGATGGATACCGTTTTGGGAAAAGCCTTCTGGAACCCGCCGATTGGCGCAACAAAAAAGCAACCGGAGGGCAAAGCCCTCCGGTTC
>DKBS01000110.1:0-5097 GCA_002451275.1 Planctomycetaceae bacterium UBA6894
CCAGCGCAAAAAACATCACGGTGCTCATCGAATTCTCCAACCCACGTTCATGGGTCCAGGCGCTGGAACATCCCCAGCGCCGCTTTTTCAAACACTGCTTGCCACTCCGGTGCTAGCAGGCAATCGCTGTCTTCCTGGGCACCACCCCGGTTTTTCAATTGCTCTCTGGTGGGGCAATAGAAAAGGTAGCCGTTCGTGTAGCCCGACACATGGTGGTTGGCTTTGTTCACGGCCTTTTTCAGATTCAGGCCAATCTGGACGACCAGTTCCCCAGGGAAGGTGACCAACCGGAACTCGCCAACCCGCAGGCCCATCACCTCCACGGCAACCGGCCGCATCCCAGCCTCCTGGNNCCAGCGCCGCTTTTTCAAACACTGCTTGCCACTCCGGTGCTAGCAGGCAATCGCTGTCTTCCTGGGCACCACCCCGGTTTTTCAACTGCTCGCTGGTGGGGCAATAAAAAAAATACCCGTTGGTGTAGCCCGACACATGGTGATTGGGCTTCCCGACAGCCTTCTTCAGGTTCAATCCAATCTGAACGACCAGTTCCCCCGGAAAGGTGACCAAGCGAAACTCGCCCACCCGTAGCCCCATCAGTTCCACGGGAACCGGCCGCATCCCAGCCTCCTGGTTGTCTTTCTGGTGCCTCTGCAGCAACGCTAGGTTGGTCTGCACCCGGGTCAGTTGCTCCATCGCCCGAATGTTCGCCAGGTAGGCCTGCATGTTCTTCCGGTTGGCGGCATCCAGTTGTTTCAGGTCCGCCCGTCCCAGCCTCGCTTCATGCAGGTACTGGTGCGCCGGGGCCGATGGGAAATCGGGTGCCAGGCCATACCGGGCGGAAAGCTCCAAAAACCCCTTCAGATCAAGCGAGGTTCCCTGGAGCGTTGCCATCAGGTGTTCCTTTTCCTTTTCCAGCCGGGCGATATCCCGCGTCAAATCCGCCCGCGGCACTTCAATCTTTTCACTGGCCGCCCGCAACGAGGCATTCGGCTTGCCACTCAGGGTCCGTAGCGTCTTCAGGGCGCTGGTGCCCAGCATCACGCCCAGGTGCTCCGCATCCCGCGGCTGGCCAATGTCCTTGTAACGGATCGGGTTGATGTCACCGCCACACCCCTGCAAAAAGAGTGCGGTACAGCCCAGGCTCTCCTCAATGGTCTTCGCCGCGAACCCGCTCAGGTCCGCCGTGTTGCTGCCATCGGGCAAGCCCATGATGGGATGGCAGGCGAATTGGAAAACCACCGCCACCGGCGTGCCGTCCAGTTGATCCAGCCGCAGCAAGCCGATGTCTGGATCAATCGGGCCAGCCCCGGCAACTTCCGTATCGGCGGCCACCGAATAGGCGTGCCGCACATCCACCTCCCGGCTATCCTTCAGCCGCAACCGGCGATTCTCTTGGACCCGGTCCTCCCGGCCAGTCCCTGCCGACGCCACCACCGGACGCAAACCGGCATGCGCCTTACGGACCGCCTCGATCGTTTTTTCCACCACATCCGCGCACACGGTGCCGTGGCAATGGCTGGCGTTGACAATCACCGCCCCCGGAGCGATCCCCAACTCCCGGTTCAACACCCCGCGCACTTTCCCCAGGTAGTCGTTACCAATTGGCCCGATCTCGCCAATGGCCACCGCGTCCACCGCCACCACCACCGCGGTGGTTTCGCCCGATCGCAGCACCAGCGCCCGGGCATGCAGCCGGTCCCGCGTGGAGAACGACCCCGGATGCGTGATGTCCACCTTCGCCGCCCCGGCCAGCAAGGGGGAACCCTCGGCACCGGGGCATGTGAAGGCAAGACCCAGGTGAATCCACAGCGCCATAGACATGGTGATTCTCCGGGTCATTTCGCCGAGTACCCGCCATCCATCATCAGCACGGCACCGGTGAAGAAGCTCGCCAGGTCACTGGCCATGTAGGTGAAAAAGCAGGCCACCTCCTCTGGCGAGGCGATTCGCCCGATCGGGTGGTTGTCCTTCAGCATCGCCATGAACGCCTCGAGATTACCCGAGTCGATGGCTGAGCGGGTCACCAGGGGCGTGTCGATCGTGCCGCAACCGATGGCGTTTACGCGGATACCATAGGGCGCGTACTCAATGGCCAGTTGCCGGGTCATCTCATGCACCGCCCCCTTCGAGGGCCCATAGGCCCCCTGGGTGGGAATGCCCGTCTCGCCGGAGATCGATCCGGTGTTCAGGATCACGCCACCCTTTTGGGCCATCATGATCGGCAGGATATGACGCCCGGCAAAATACATCGCCTTCACATTGGTGTTCATCACCCGGTCCCACTCCTCCGGCGTGTGCAGGTGGAGGGCTTTCACCACATTGGTGCCCGCGTTGTTCACCAAAATGTCAATCCGCCCGAAGTTCGCCTTTGCCGCTTCCGTGAACCGCCGGGCCGTCTCATCCAGCCCCACATCCCCGCCCACATAGCGCAGGCGACCGCCATGGTCGATTCCGGCCAACGGGGCCGGAATCTCTGTCGCCATGTCCACCGCCACCAGCCCGGCAATACCAGAAGCCAGATACTGCTTCACAATCGCCAGACCAATCCCCGAGGCGGCGCCCGTCACCACCGCCACCTTGCCCGTGAGAGAGACTTGCATGATCTGTTCCTGTTCTTGTCAGCCTGGGCGGGCCTATGGATTGCGGTATCTGGAGTGCCCCTGACCTGCCTGAACCCACGGATACTAAGGGATGACAGCCTTCCCTCCAACCACTGCCTCAGGGGGATGGCCCATCACACCTTCAGGATGCGCCCTGCAGCCGATTCCCCAGAACGACACAATATTTGCCGAAAGCGGATAAAGCCAAGACCCATCAAGACTTAGGGAAATCGTTCACTGAAAAGGACAGGGCCTGATAACCCGAACAACCGGCAACTCCCAACCCCTTCCGGGCCGCATCCGAATGCATCAATTGTCCAAAGGCAAGGGGGCACCCCGGGAAATGTCGAAACAGAAGGGGAGAAACGGGCGATTCTTCCACCTTTGACGCGGGGTGGTACAGACTGCCCACGGAATGGAGTCCGGTATGTTTTCATCCTCCATCACCCTGCTGGTGCTCACGCACGCCTTGTCCCAGATCCCCAAACCACCCGCCGATCCGCCCGCACAGGCTGAACAGTTGCCGGCCATCGCCCCCGGACCCAAGACAGAACCTGTTGCCGCGCCGCTCCAGGAAATCCCCGCAGATGCGGCCGGTCTGGAACGGCCCCTGGAAATGGAACCCCTTCCCGCCCAGGTCAATCCCTTTGAGGGAGACTTCTGGACCCGGCAATATATCCTGGGCGATTGGGGTGGGGCCCGCACCGGGTTGGCCGAAAGGGGCCTCAGCTTCGACTTCCTGGCCACCCAGTTCTACCAAGGTGTCGCCTCAGGCGGGCGCCAGCAGGCTTGGGAATACGGCGGCAAAATCGATTACTTGGGCAACATGGATGGCCACAAACTGGGCCTGTGGCAGGGCTTCTTTGTCAACATGCACGCCGAAACCCGCTTTGGCACTTCGGTCAACAACATCGATGGCCTGCTGGCCCCCAGCAACATCGCCATGATGTTCCCCGAACCCGACACCAGCATCACCGCCATCACCGGGCTGAAATTCGTCCAGGCCCTCAGCGAGAACTTCGTGCTGTTCATGGGCAAGCTGAACACGCTGGATGAATATCCCCTCCGCTACGGCATGTTCAATCCCAACCCGATGGACCGCCCGGGCCTGAGCGGTTTCATGAACACCTCGCTGGTCTTCAATCCCATCGTGGGCCGCACGCTCCCCTACTCGGGTGCAGGCGTGGGCGGCGCCGTCCTCATGAACGGCGCGCCGGTTTTCTCGCTCACCGTGTTTGATCCCCAGGAACGCGCCGCCGAGGGCATGCAGAACCTCTTTGCCGAGGGTATGACGATCGTGCCCGACTTTATCTGGCGCACTAACCTGTTCGACAGGCCCGGCCTGGTGAATATCGGCGGCACCTACAGCAGCAGGAAATACCGCTCCTTTGACCCCGCGGCCTACCTGGCGATTCCCCTACCGCTGCTAATCTATGACCGGCAACTGCCCTATGAGACCGGATCGTGGTGCCTCTACACCAACCTCTACCAGTCGATCTGGGTGGACTCGAGCGAACCCGGTCACAACTGGGGGGTGTTCGGACAGTTCGGCCTATCCGATGGCAACCCCAACCCGATCGCCTACACCTGCAATGTGGGCGCAGCCGCACGGGGTATGCTGGGCCGCAAGCTCGACAGCATGGGTGCCGGTTTCTTCTATGTCGGCCTGAGCGACGAGTACAAGGCGCTCGCCTCCCCCATCCTGCCCCAGCAAAACGAGTGCGGCGTGGAACTCTTCTACAACTACGCCATCAGCCCTTCCAGCCGGTTCACCACCGACCTGCAGATCGCCACCCCCAGCACCCAACGGTTCGAAACCGTCATCATCCCCGGCATCCGCTTGGAACTGCTGTTCTAAAAATCCATCTGGATGACGAAATACCAGGGTTCCAGTCCAGCCGGCCTGGAACCTTGCCGTTTGGGTTCATGTGTCGAACCGGAACACCTTGCTGAAATCCCGGCCAGTCTCTGCCACCACCCAGCCCCGCTTCATGGACTCATCTAGCCCCCGATCCAGTTTGCCGAAGGTGGAGGTCCGGTCGTAGGCGTACTCCCGCGCGGCATCGGTGTGGCGCAGCAGCATGCCGAACCGCGGGCCCTTCCCAGCGGTGGTCCAGGCCAGCATCTCGAAGTCGCCATCGGAGTTGCCGAAGGCCATCGTCGGCCGACGGCCGATAAACTTCTGGATGGTGACAGGCTTGCCGGCCTTGTCATCGATGAAATCAATCTCCGGCAAGCGAATCAGGGTGGGCACGCCATCCCGTTCCTCGTAACGGGTTTTGATCGTTGAGCCGATGACCTGGTCGGGGGGCACCCCGTACACCTTCTCCGCGAACACCCGCATGAACTCCACCCCGCCGCCCGAGACTATGAAGGTCTTGAATCGGTTGGCCCGCAGGTAGCCGAGCAGCTCCACCATGGGCTGGTACACGCACGCGGTATAGGGCTGATGGAAACGCGGATGCCTGGCGGTTGCCAGCCACTCCTCCACCACCCG
>DKBS01000110.1:5398-6986 GCA_002451275.1 Planctomycetaceae bacterium UBA6894
CCCTTCTCGCCCAGGCCCGCCAAACCCTTCAGGTCCCCCGCCAGGGCAGAACGGAACGGCTCGCCCTCCTTCCAGTCCGGGTGCTCTGCCGCCAGGGCCTTCACCCGATCGATGGCGAAGGCCAACTGGATGTACAGGGGCTGCTCGCACCACAGCGTGCCATCGTTGTCAAACACCGCGATCCGCTCGGAGACCGGCACAAAATCGGGAGAGCCTTCCCGCGTGACCCGGCTGACAAAATCCACGATGGCTTTTTTTGCCCGACCTGCGTTCCAGGAGGGCAAGCCCGTCCCGGCGGTGGCTTCCTGGGCGTGCGTGACTTGACCAGCCCGCCCAAGGGCCCAGGCCGAGGCGGCCGCGGAAGCGACAAAAGTCCGTCTGTCCATCACCATTGGATTCCCCCATGGAGTCCATGATTCACAGGAAATCGTCAACGCGGCAGGGATCGGGCGCACCGGAACCCGATGTGCGACATGCCGGTGTCCGGCGCGGTGCCCCTCCGCGCCGCCGGCCGGTAACTCTCGCAATAGCTCAGGTGGCACAGGAAGGATCCCCCGCGCGTGACCCGCTTGGCCACCAGCGGCTCATTCGGATCCCAACTGTCCTCCGGACCCTCCGGGTTGGCAACCGCCCCGGCCGCCGCCTGCCGGAGGTGCGCATCTGCGCGGTACCAATCCGAACACCACTCCCAGGTGTTGCCGACCATGTCATATAGCCCATATCCGTTGGGGGGAAAGGTCTTCACCGGCGAGGTCCGCACCCAGCCGTCCAGTCGGGTGTTCTGGTGCGGGAAGGTGCCCTGCCAGATATTCGCCACCTTCTCCGTTTCCACGGGATGCCTGTCACCCCACGGATACCTTTTGCCGGCCAATCCGCCCCGGCACGCATATTCCCATTCAGCCTCCGTTGGGAGTCGTTTGTCTGCCCAATCGGCATAGGCTGTGGCGTCAAACCACGACACATGCACCACCGGATGATCCTCTCTGCCGGACAGGTCGCTCCCAGGCCCCTCCGGGTGCCGCCAACTGGCACCAGGTGTCCAAGTCCACCAACGGGTGATGTTGTCGGTCGCCACCGCCTCGGTGGGCGGCGTGAACACCATCGAACCCGCCACCAGCTTGTCCGGCCCCGGGTGGGGGGTGCCCGGGGGCAACTGCTTTTTCAACTCCTCCCAGTCGGGAGCCTTTTCCGCCGTGGTGACATGCCCGGTGGCCTCGACAAAGTCGTTGAACTGCCGGTTGGTCACCTCGTGCTCGTCCAGAAAGAAGCTGTCCACCCGCACCGTGTGCGCCGGTTGCTCGTTGCGCTGGGGAGTATCCCCGGCGGTCCCCATCACGAAGGCTCCACCCGGCACCAGCACCATCCCGTGGGGTGGTTGTGGCGGACGGTTGGTCCATCGGGTCAGGCCGTAGGTCATTCCGAATCCAGCCAGACCGATCAAAAACATCGGCATCCACTGCCCAAGCATCTTTTTTTCGGGATTTCCATTTTTTTGTGACAGATTTGCAAAAGACATGATCAAACGCCTGAAAAGTTGGGTTTCGGTCGCCCGAAAAATTTCCTGCTGCTTCCTCACCGATGTTTTCAT
>DKBS01000083.1 GCA_002451275.1 Planctomycetaceae bacterium UBA6894
TCAGCCAGCGGTTCCGGCTCCAGAGGCGGATCCAGCGGCCACGGGGCCGGTTGGGTCTGGCGACCTAACGGGGCAACATCCTTGGCGTGGTCGGACGGGTTCATGAACAGCACCTCTTCGGAAACCTGGTCGGTCATGCTGGCACGGAGGAACGAGTCGTTGGCGGTGTTTTCAAGCAACCGGCGAACCAGGTAGGCCATGCCCGGCAACAGCTCCCCGTAAGGCATGTAGACGCGGACACGCTGCCCCAGCGAGACGAACGGGGCCATCAAGGAATCGCCCATGCCGTAAAGCATCTGCATCTCAAAGGCGCCCCGCGGCAGATCCATCGTCTCGGCAAGGGCAAGGGCCTTGGCCAGGCTGCGCAGGTTGTGGCTGGCCAGCGCAGGACGGAGGTGCTGGCGATTCACCAAAAGGAACTCGGTCAGTTCCTCGTAGTTGGCATCACTTTGCCACTTGCGCGACCAAACCGGCGCGGGCCAGCCATTCTGGGCGCACACTATGGTTTCGGCGTCCCAATAAGCCCCCTTCACCAGCCGTATGGTCACCGGAGCACCCCGCCGCTGCGCCCAGGTGGCCAGCATGCGAAGGTCCTCGGCCGTCGAACGCAGATAGGCCTGGATGGCGATGCCCACATCCGGCCAATCCCGAAATTCGGGTTCCATCAGCAGGCGAGTGAAAATCGCCAGGGTGAGATCCTTGAAACCGCTTTGCTCCATATCAAAGTGGACGAATGCCCCCTGCCCCATGGCCTGCCGCAGGATGGGACGCAACCGGCCAATAATCTGGTCGGCGGAACGGTTGAAGTCCAAGGCGTCGGCCTGGCTATATAGCGAGGAAAGCTTCACCGAGACATTCACCACCGGCAGGCCCCCACGGTCATCGTTGTCGGTGAGCGGGTCGTGGGGCAGGCTCGTTGCCAGTTGCTTCAGACCGTCCAGCAACTCCATGTAGGCCTGTTGGCTGGCAATTGCCTCCACCTCGGTCAGAGTCGCCTCCCCCAGAATGTCCACCGTGAAGGCGAGCCGGCGCTTACGCAGGTCCCGGACGGTGGCCAAGGTCTCCCCCAGGGTGCTGCCGGCAATGAATTTGCGCGCCATTCGAGCGCTGGACCAGTGCGTGATCCTGGAAAAAAGCTGCCCCAGCGGACCGGAACCGGGCAGCATCGCCAACCCCAAACGCATCCACCAAGGAACCGCACTGCCGGCCTGCTGGAAATATTCCCGCAGGTGGCGCGCCAGGTCGGCCGGCTGTTCAAGCGTCGGCAGGACATCGACAAACCGGAACAGGTTCAGCTTGATCGATTCGTCGGCCATGCTCCAACGCATCATTTGGTCGTCAAACCAGGCAGGGCTCAGTAACAAGGGCCCCGACCGGTCAATCCGGGCCAGCAGGTCACGCCCGATGCGTTGTGTCAAATCTTCCAGCGCGGCATTGGCGGCAGATGCCATGGTCCCTTCCCCGGGCAAAACCCGTCGCGATGCATGGGAGGCGATGAGCCGGGTGGAGAGATGCCCCTGCCCTGATAGATTATAAGGAAGAAACCGGCCCACCGGCCGGTGGACCGTCGGGAAAAGCAGTGTCGGGAATGATCATGAAGATTGGAAAGTTCACGGTTCAGTCCAACCTCGGAACGGGAGCGCACAGTTCCATCCTCCAGATCCGCCGGGCCGAGGACAGCCGCACCTACGCCCTCAAGGTGGTCAACATCGATGAGCCGGAGGACATGAAGTTCCTCCGCCAGGCCGAGCACGAGTTTGAGGTCCTCCAGAAACTGTCCCACCCCAACATCATCAAGGCCCATGCCCTTGAGAAGGAAAAGGCCTGGATGTTCGGCAAGGTCACCAAGGTGCACCTGCTGATGGAGTTTGTCAGCGGCCAAACCATGGACAAGGCCCGTCTCACCCTGCCCCAAAAGGTGCACGCATTCCGTCTGGTCAGCGAGGCACTCGTGCACATGCACCGCCGCGAGGTCCTGCACGGCGACCTGAAACCCAACAATGTGATGGTGGGCAAGAAGGGCGTGCTGAAGGTCATCGATTTCGGCCTGGCGCATCTCCGGGGCGAGGCGAAGGACCGCATCACCGGCACCCCCGAATACATCGCTCCCGAGACCGTCAAAAGCAAAATCCTGTCCGAAAGGACCGATTTGTACAATTTTGGCGCGCTGATGTACCGGGCCGTCACCAACCAGGCCCTCATGCACAGGATTGACGAGGGTGGCGAGGTGATCGAGGAAAAAGTCTGGGCCAAATACTACAAGCCCATCGAGGAGCTCCTCCCCGGGATCGACCAGGACTTGGCAAAACTGGTGGGCGATTGCCTGCAGACCGACCCCCGCAAGCGCCCGGAGCGGGCAAGCGATGTGCAAAATGTGCTGTCCCAGGTGGAGGAACGCCTGGTCCCCACGCCGGAGAAGGGCTTGGACGGCTTGGAATGACCCTCCCGGGAAAGGCCTCCTGGCCACAGACTCTCGCGCGTTTTGCCGCCCTGTGCGCCTTTGCCTTCTGGCAGGGCGGTTTTGTCTTCTACGCGGGCGTGGCGGTCCCCATCGGCAGCGACGAGTTGGGGGATACCCTGCAAGGCTTCATCACCCGGCGGGTCACCCGCAGCCTGAATGTCATCGGGCTGGTGGCCTTGGCGTTGCTGCTGGTGGACCACCTGGTCCGCCCGTTTCAGGCCAGGAACAAGAAGGCTTTCTGGGTGCTGTGGGTCCTCATGCTTGGCTGCCAGACCGCGCTCCTGATCCTGCATCCAATGATGGACCTGTTGCTGGAGCCGGAAACCGTCAGCGTCCTGGACCGCAGGGTATTCCGGTTGATGCACCGCAATTACCTGTGGACCAGCACCATCCTGTGGGGCGCATCCCTTGGGTGGGTCTGGCTGGTGGCGCGGGACCATTCGTCCGGGCCACCAAAAGAAACGCCTCGGACATGACTCCTCTGGTGTCGCCCATACACCAGCGAATTCATGCCGAGGCAACGGTACTATGAGATGGCCTCATTCCCAAAGCAAGAAAATTCAAGCGGAAATTTCTCAAAAAAGAGATGAAACCTTTTGAACTGGTGAACAAATAGCCTGTTGGAGGACAGAACATGTCGGCGGACTGCGCTCAACTGGAAGCCTGTTTCAGGGAAAAGGGACCGGCTGCCGCCCTGGAAATGCTGGAAAACCAGATGCGGTCGGCCGGGGACCACACCGGCTGGTTCTACACCCTGCTGATGAAGGCCAGGCAAAACCTGGGCATCGCCCCCACACCGACCGCCCCCGCCGAGGAGATCCCGCCCGGCCTCCACGAGCAGTACGAGGAGGCGATCCGCGCGGCCGGGCGCACGGTCGGCAAGGCCGCGCTGGAAAAAGGTCAGCTGGAAGCCGCCTGGCAAATGTTCAAGCTGCTCGGGGAACCCGAGCCGGTCCGAAGCGCCCTCCTGGCCAAGACTCTGGGCGATGACGACGACTGGGAACTCCCCATCCGGTTGGCCTACTACGAGGGCCTGGCTCCCGAGACCGGCTTTGACTGGATCCTGCGTCGCTACGGGCTCTGCAACGCCATCACCACGCTGTCACAGGAAACACCCGGCGGACCCGAAACCCGCCAGCATTGCCTCAGGGCTCTCGTCCGGGCCATCCGGGCGGAATTGATGCGGCGCCTCCGGGCCGACCTCAGGCACCGTCAGGGATTGCCCCAGGCTGAAACCGAGGAGGAACTGGGCCCGCCCCCCGCGCTGGGCGAAATCATCCGGTTGCTCGACCAGCATCCGGAACTCACCGAGGAAGACAGCTACCACATCGACCTGTCCCATCTGCAGTCCACCGTGCAATTGTCCTCCCAGTTGACCGCCTGCCCCGAGCGGGCACTCGCCCGCGAGCTGTGCGACTACGGCAAACGCCTGAAGGGTCGCTTTGTGCCGAGGGGCGAACCGCCCTTCGAGGATTTCTTCGGCGGCTGGGACCGTGTCCTGGCCGCGCTCGAGGGCGACCGGCCCGACGACCACATCGCTTTTTTCCGCGAGCAGGCACTGGCCGCCGCAGCAGAGGGCAATCCCTACCCCGCCGAGGTGTGGCTCGACCTCCTGCGAAAACTGGGGCGGGACCGCGAGGCCTTGGAAGCAGCCGCCATCTGCCAATCCCCGGCAGCCCTCCGCGGGTCTTGTAACGAGTTGAAAGACTTCCGCCCCATGCGGGAAGCGGCCCGTCGCCAGGAAGACCGGGTGCATTTCCTGGCGGCCCTGCTCGAGCAGCGGAATCTGGAACCGCGGGCCCGGTAAACCATGGCGCCCACGCCCCCTCCATCCCATCAGCCCCTCCCCATCGATTCGGTCCTGCCCGAGATTGTGGGGGCCTTGCGTTCCTGCCCCAACCTGGTCCTCCGCGCCCCCACCGGCGCCGGCAAAACCACCCGGGTCCCCCTGGAGCTGTGGCGGTCGGGCCTGTCGGGTGACGGCTGGATCGTGCTGGTGGAACCGCGCCGGTTAGCTGCGCGTGCCGCCTGCACCCAGATGGCACGCCAGCTCGGTCAACAGCCTGGTGATCTGGTCGGCTACCAGGTCCGCCATGAAAGGCGTCTGGGCAAGGCCACCCGCGTGGTCGCCATGACTCCGGGCATCCTGCTGGGCCGGCTGGTGGAGGATCCCGGCCTGGAGGGTATTGCTGCCATCGTGCTGGATGAGTTCCACGAGCGCGGCGTCGAGACCGATCTCATCCTGGGCCTGACCCGCACCATCCGGGAAACCCTGCGGCCCGACCTCCGTCTGGTGGTGATGTCGGCCACGCTGGATGTGCGGCCACTGGTGGAGTATCTGGGCGACTGCCGCGTGGTCGATTCCCCGGGCAGGCTCTTCCCGGTCACGCTGCTCCACGAACCCATCGACCGCGAGACTCCCCTGGCCACCGCCATGGCGCGCGGTGTGCGCCGCCTGCTTGAGGAAACCGATGGCGACCTGCTGGCGTTTCTGCCCGGTATGGGCGAAATCCGCGCCACCGAACGGGCACTCGAAACCGTGGCGCAATCCTTCTCGGTCGATGTGCTCCCCCTGCACGGGGACCTGCCCCTCGACGAACAGGATCGCGCGCTGCGCGGCGGCGGACGCCGTCGCGTTGTGCTGGCCACCAATGTGGCGGAAAGTTCGGTCACGGTGGAAGGCGTCACCGGCGTCATCGACTGCACCACCGCGCGGCAACTGCGCCACGATCCCGCTGTGGCTTTGAACCGTCTGGAAATCCGCCCGGTCAGCCAGGCCTCGCTAACGCAGCGGGCGGGCCGGGCCGGCCGGGTGGCCCCTGGCACCTGCCTGCGCCTCTGTTCGGAGGGGGATGCCCGCAACCGGCGGCCCGTCGATGAACCCGAGGTGCGGCGGGTCGATCTGGCGGGCCCCCTGCTGCGGTTGGCCAGCATGGGTGAGCTGGAAAGTTTCCAGTGGCTCGATGCCCCAACCCCGGCCGCCAAAGCCCTTGCCCTCGACGAACTAAACGATCTGGGCGCCCTCCGCGACGGCCGGATCACCCCTCTGGGCGAGCGCCTGGCCGGGTTGCCCATGTCGCCGCGCATGGGAATGCTTTTGATTCGCGGACTGGAGTTGGGAGTGCCCGGCCTGGCCGCGGCGACAGCCGCGGTGCTGGAGGAGGGCGACCCGCGCACCCGGACCGGTGGCTGGGGGCAAACCCCTTCCCCTTCCCCATCAGATCTGCTGGATATCCTTGCGCTCCTGGAAGAGTTTGAACACGGTGGCAGGCCACCAGCCCTGCCGGGATCAAGGGCCAAATGGTTGCTGCGGGCCCGGGACCAGGTCGCCCGCCAGGTGGGCGCACCCGCCGGCATGGAACCGGTCTGGGACCATGCCGAACCCCTGGGCCGGGCCCTGTTGGCCGCCTTCCCCTCACGCCTGGCACGCCGACGCGAACCCCGCTCCAATCGCGCCCTGTTGGCCTCCGGACGCGGGGCCAAACTCGCCGATTCCAGCGCTGTGCGCGAGGAGGAACTGTTCATCGCGCTAGACCTGATGGACGCCCAGGGGGAGGCCACCATCCGGCTGGCTAGCGGCATCGACCGCGCATGGCTCGACCCGGCCGACCTGAGGAGCGAGTTGGACAAAAGTTTTGACGAGAAGACCGGTCGGGTGGAAACCCGCAAGCGCCTCCTCTGGCATGCGTTGCCCCTGGAGGAGGTGGACCACCCCACCCCTCGGGATGAATCGACCGCGGAATTGCTGGCGGAAATTGCCTGGCAAAGGCGGGCAACCGTGTTTCCGTCGGAGGATTCCCCTGCCGGCAAATTGCTGGCACGGTGGCGCTGGCTGGACCGTGAAATCCCCGGCCTCTTGCCTTCCCTGGATGAGCCGCTGGAACGCGAGATCCTGCTCGGCATGTGCCAGGGACTGCGCGGCCTTGCCGAATTGCAAAACGCCGATTGGCTCGGTGCCTTCGCCGGCCGGTTGTCCCACCACCAGTCCCGCGAACTGGACACCCACGCGCCGGAAAGGATCAGCCTCCCCAGCGGCAACAGCGTGGCGCTGAGCTACGAGCCGGGCCGGCCACCGGTTCTGGCAGCGCGGATCCAGGAATTGTTTGGCTGGAAGGAAACCCCGCGCATCGCCCAGGGCAAGGTGCGCCTGCTGCTGCATCTGCTGGCCCCGAATTACCGCCCCCAGCAGGTGACGGATGATCTGGCCAGTTTCTGGAACAACACCTACCAGCAGGTGCGCAAGGATCTGCGTGGCCGGTACCCCAAACACCCCTGGCCCGAAGACCCTTGGACCGCCGTAGCCCCCCAGCGGCGCAAATGAGCATTTGGCCCCGCTGCGCCTCCCCCCGGCAATCGCCAGGCATGCCCGCGTTTTTCCAAAGGGTTGTAACCCTGCCCGCGCCGGATGATTCAAAAATCAATCGGTGCCCACGGAAGGGCCGGAAAATCCCAAAAGGACCCGCCACTGTCGCGCCTTCTCCACCAGCGACAACGAGGCGTGGGCCGGACTGGTGGACGGCAATCGGACCAGCGACTGTGGTGCCAATCCCGCCGGCAACCCGTGCGACACATGCCGACGGAAAAGCTGCTCCGCCATGGCTCCGTTGAATGCAACCCGCGTGATCTGCGGATGGCGTTCGAAAAAGGCCGAAAAATCATTCACCTGCAGCGAACCACGCAGGATGGCGCTGTCCAGGCTCCCGCTGCGTTCGCAACTTTTCAACACATCCCAGAGGGCAATGCCCGCCCCGAGCAGTGCTTCCACCCGCCACGGGTATTCCACCCCCGGCTGAAACCCGATCAGTTGCCCCATCACCGGCCAGAATGCGTTCCGGGGATGGGCGTAATACTGGCCGGCCGCCAGGGAAGCCTCCCCCGGCATCGACCCGAGGATCAGCAGGCGACAGCCAGCGTCGGCAATGGGCGGAAAGCTGCTAATCCTGGCCATCGATGGACTTTATCATGGCGCCCCTGGCTGGTATCCCCCCGGTCGCTTTGCGGTTAAAGTAAAACGCTCAAGCCATCACGCTTCGGGAGACCTGCACCATGAATTTCCTTCCAGGCCTTGTAACCTGCCTGCTGGCGTGCGGGCAGGGTCCGGCCGACCGGCCGAACATCCTCTTCATCATGACCGATGATCACGCCGCACACGCCATTTCCGCCTACGGCGGCAAGATCAACCGGACCCCGCATCTGGACCAACTGGCAAAAGAGGGCGTGCGCCTGGACCGCTGCTTCGTCACCAACTCCATCTGTACCCCCAGCCGTGCCGCCATCCTTACCGGCAAATACAGCCACAAGAATGGCGTGCCGGTGTTCAACCGTTTTGATGGCGGCCAGCAGACCGTGGCGAAGCTGCTGCAGGCCGCCGGATACCACACCGGCATGTACGGCAAATGGCATCTGGGGAGCGACCCCACCGGCTTTGACCAATGGAAAATCCTGCCCGGGCAGGGCCTGTACCACGACCCGGTTTTCTACACCGCCACCGAACGGAAAAAGGAACCGGGCTACTGCACCGACCTCATCACAGACTTCTCGATCGATTTCCTCGACAAGCGCCCGAAGGACAAGCCCTTTTTCCTCATGTGCCACCACAAGGCGCCACACCGCAACTGGCAGCCCCGCGCCGACAAGAAAGCCAAATGGGCGAACATCGAGGTGCCCCTGCCGGAAACCTTCGACGACGTATACACCGGCAAATCCGATGCCTCCCGCGAGGCCACCATGCGTGTCGCCGACCACCTCACGCCCAATGACCTGAAGGAGCAACCTCCGGAAGGTCTGACCGGGCGTGACCTGAAAATCTGGAAGTACCAGCGCTACATGCGCGACTACCTAGCCTGCGTGGAAAGCGTCGATGACAACATCGGCCGGCTGCTGGATCACCTCGACCGGCAGGGCCTGCGGGACAACACCCTGGTGACCTACACATCCGACCAAGGATTCTTCCTTGGTGACCACGGCTGGTATGACAAGCGCTTCATGTACGAGGAATCGCTGAAGATGCCTTTCCTCGCCCGGTGGCCGGGCAAGATCAAGCCCGGCACCACCAGCGGCGACATGGTGCTGAATGTGGATTTCGCGCCCACCTTCCTGGCGGCGGCCGGCCTGCCCGTCCCCGGCGACATGCAGGGCCAAAACGCATTGGGCGTCCTTGCCGGCAACAGCCCCAAAGGGTGGCGCACCGACATGTACTACCGCTACTACCACTACCCCGCCGACCACCGGGTGCAGCCCCATATCGGGGTGCGCACCCTCACCCACAAGCTGATTCACTTCAACAAGATCGACCAGTGGGAACTGTACGACCTCACCACCGACCCGCGCGAGATGCGGAACCTGATCCATGAGCCCGAGCAGCAGGCCAAGGCGAAGGAACTGAAGGAGCGCATGCTGGCGCTGAAAAAGGAGCTCGGAGACTCAGACCAGTTCGCCGACCAGCAACCCCCATCCGGGGTGGACGGCCAGCCCAGAAATCGCAAGTAAATCAGCGGGGCCCTCAAGCACGGCCGCCCCGTGCCGGGGGCCCCCGCCCCCCCATTGCCCGCAGCGGCCCGTTTGTGGTTCAGGACCCGTTTCTGAAATGGTTCGCGGCGGCCCCGTTGCGGTTCAGGACCCGTTCCTGAAATGGTATTCAGCGGTCTGCTTGATGATGAGCGATTTGGTGATGGGGTCATAGGTCACCCGTCCAGGTCCCACCGGTTCCCAGGATTCGGGATCGCCGGTGCCCTTCACCATGTTGATCAGGCTCTGCTCGTTTTGGTTCATCTGCAAATGGTTGGCCAGCGGCGCATTCCACGCCTGCTGCTGCATCAGCGCCAAACCGTCCCACCCATACCAACGGATCGCTGCATCGTACTGGGCGGGCAGCGGCTGGAATTGGTAGTTGTTCAGGGCATACACCAGGTCGCCCACATAGTGCACCCGGGTGACCATGGTGTTTTTGGCCACCTCCAGCGAGGTGACCTTCAATCCGTCATCGGTCACGATGTAAGCCGCGCCCAATTCCGACAGCACCTTGCGCATCACCGTCCGGGCCGCCAGGCCCCTTGATTTCACCGGCACTTCGGTTTGCATGCCCACACCGATGGTTTCCAGCGCCAACCGGTCCACCTGTACATCAATCTCGGTCTGCTTTTCAAACCAGTCGAAGAATCCCTGCAAATCCACGCTGTCCATGTTGGCGGTCAGAGGCTTGTTCAGGCCGGCAACGATTCTCTTTTGCGGATGGGTGTACCGCCCCTCCTGGGATCGGCGGGTGCTCTTCTCGGCCCAGTCTGCCGGCAGGGCCATATCCCGGTCAGGCAGGGACGCATTGGCTTCCACCCGCCGCAATTCCGCCTGACGGTTGTCGGCAGCCCCCGCCCGGGCCTCCGCCTGGCGGACAAGGGCACCCCGGTTGTTGGCGATCATTCCCCCGGCCACATCTGCCGGCGAACCGGGAGGAATTGCTCGGCTAGGTCCCATCGGCTGTGCCGAGGGTGAAAGGCTCCGTGGCAGGCCGAGGGCGCCTTCGGGCCTCGGCGCGGGTTGGGCTGCCAGCATGCGGTCTTCCACAGCCCGGATCAGCCGCAGATGTGCCTGACGACGCTCCTCGGGCAGGGCGAGCTCCTTTTCCACTTCCCGGCGGGCGTTTTGTAGCGCGGTTCCCCCGGCTTGCGGATCGCGTTTTGCCAGTTGGACAGCTTCCAAAACTATTCGGTCCACCCGGTCTATCGCCACCTGCCGGCGTGCCTTCGCTTCCGCCAACGGATCACCGGGAAATGCCTGCGCGGGAGCAAGCGCCAACAGCGCGGTTGTGCAAACAGCCCACAGCATGATCCCTGCCCCCCGCGAACGGATGCTCCCTCGTCTGGTACGAGGCAACACTCCCTATTGTTTGCCCGGGGGTACCGGAGTGGAAGGGGGTGCCGGAAAAAAGTCGGGCCGCCTGCTATTTCCTGGGGAACTGGTCCGGGTTGTCGGTGAAGATCGCGTCCACACCCAAATCAAGCAGGTGCTGCATTTCCGCCTGCACGGAAGCGAATCTGCCCTTCTGCTGCTCATTGCAGGTCCACACGGTGACAGACATCCCCTGCTCGTGCGCCAGACGGATCAATTCCGGATGGTCATGGATAACAGTCTTGCGGGGAGCGATGCCATCGGCGGTTTCCTTCAGTTTTTTGAGCCACTCCGCCGTTTCCAGTCCGTTTGCGGTTCCAAAAAGGTACACCAGAGGCAGCTTGCACCCCTGCTCCTGGCGTAATTTTTTCAGGCTTTCCAGGCTGAAGGACTGGATGATCACGGGTGTCCTGGCATCCGCCCCAGGCCGGTCGAGCCCGTTGCTGCGCAACACATCCATCAGCATCTTGCCCATGTCGAAACCCCGGGCGGCGTACAGCTCAGGTCCCTTGGTTTCCGGAATGATCCCGGCCTTCCCTTTCACCAGGTCGATCATCTCCTGCAAGGTGGGCACACGGGTGCCGGCAAACTTTTTGTCCTTCCTGATCCCCGCATCCAGCGTCTTGATCTCCGCCAGCTTGAAATCAACCACCGGCCAGACCTTTTTTCCACCTTCCATGCGGAACCGGTCGGGAAAGCGTGACGCCACATCGGTGGTGCGTTCCAGCCTGGAGTCATGCAGGCAGACGAGGACCCCGTCTTGGGTGATTTGCAGGTCAGGCTCCACAAAGTCGGCCCCCTGCTCCAGTGCCAACCGGTACGCCGGCAGGGTGTGTTCCGGCGCGTAGGCGGAGGCACCGCGGTGGGCGATGAGGGTGCGCTTGGTGTAAGGAGCCATCACGCCCGATTTCTCCCCCGCACGGGCTAACGGGATCATGGAAACGACACAGGCGAGGCAAAAGGACAGGCGCACCAGCATCGGAAGTATTCCCCTTCAAACACCAAAAAACCATGGATTCCAAGGTAGCGGAAGCCAGCCGCCAATCTGCGAAAATCCTGTGAAGAAAGGATCCGGACCGCTTGGCGCGTCGGACCCCGGCCCCAGAGTCTTGAGGGGCCCCGGCCCATGCGCTGACGGCCGGGGCGTGGTGAAACTGCCTGAAAAGACCGGCGCAAGCCCGCCCCGCGCTGCTGGCCTGCACGCTTCTGGATTGGTATGCTTTTGATAGAGACGGATTACCGGTCAAACCGCGAGCGCCGCCATGATTCCTGATGATTTGCTGCAACTCCTTCGCTGCCCGCTCGACACCTCGGTTCCCTTGGAATATCAGGCGGAATCAGCAGCCAAACTGCCGGCCCTGCGTTGCACCCGGTGCTCGCTGCTCTACCCCATCCGCGACGAGATCCCCTGCATGCTTCCCGAGGAGGCAATCCTGCCCCAGGGATGCCCCGACATCGATCACCTACCCTGCCAAAAATCCGGCAAGGCGGGCTGATCCGCTTTCCCTACCAGCCTGGTGCGCACGGATGTTCATCGTCACTTTTCTGACACTCGCGGGTGCGCTGGCACAGGCCCAGCCCAACCCGGCCCGGCCCGTGGCTCCATCTCCCGACGAACAAGACCGCCAACTGCTGGCGCAAATGCGCCTAGGCACCACAGGGCCCGAATTGCTGGGGCGGCTGAAAAGCCAGGCGGGCGATGCCCAGGCCATCGCCAAAGCCCGCGCCATCCTTCCCAGACTGGGGAGTGAGGATTTCGAGACCCGCGAGCAGGCAGGCAGGGACATGGCCGCCCTGGGCAGCTCCATCCTCGATGTGCTGCGGGAAAATTCCAATCATCCAGACCCCGAAATTGCCCGGCGGGTCCGCGACCTTCGGGAAACCATTGAGGAGACCCAATCACCCCAGGCCCTGGGAGCCATCGTCCGGCAATTGATTCGGGGCAAGGTTCCGGGAACCACCGAGGCCCTCCTCGAACTGGCTGCCACCCGCGAGGACCCCGAATGGATCAGCCTGATTGCCCGGGCCCTGGAACGGCTGCCCGATGGCTCCGCCGAACCGCTGGGCAAGGCCGTTCAAAGTCCCAATCCGCGCGTCCGCTGGCTGGCGGGATCCGCGCTGGCGGCCAGTCCGGCAGGCAGAAATCTGGCCCGGCCGCTTCTCCAGGATCCGGAACACCAGGTGCGCTGGAAGGTCGCGCTGGCATTGGGACGCGCCGGGGAGGAAACCGCCGCCCTGCCCGTGGCCGTCGCGGAATTGAAACAGGCCAACAAGGTTGCCGGCTTTGAACTGGAGGATTGGCTGCACCAGGTTGCCGGCGAATCCGGTCCGCCCCCCCTGCCCTGGCCTGGCACCGCGGCTGGACGCGCCGAACGGCAAAAGGCTTGGCAGGAATGGCTGGCCAAACGCCCCCAACCGGCCGTGGAAAAGGACCGCACCCTGACCGTGCTGCTCGACGAGGGGATCATCCGGCTCCTGAACAGCCGGAATGAACCGGTCTGGGAGCTGAAGGACATCGCCTTCCCGCTGGACGCCGAATACCTTCCCGGGGGCCGGATCCTGGTGGCGGAGCATGGCGCGAACAAGGTGACCATCCGATCCACCAAAAACGAGGTCCTCTGGGAACGGTCTGTGGAAATGCCCCTCGCCGCCCAGCGCACACACCGCGGCACCATCCTGATCACCACCGCCGACATGGTCCTCGAGGTCGATGGCGACGGTACTGAGCGGAACCGGTTCCTTCCCGCGGGCACGCGCGAGGCCACCGGCGTCTACACCATCATGAAGTCGCAGATGCTTCCAAGCGGGGAGCTGGGCCTGGTGACCCAGCGGCGCGAACTGGCGGAGGATGCCTTCTTTGTCCGGTTTGACAGAGATTGGCGCGAGGCGGGATCCATCCCCGTGCGGGTGGGCACCAGCGGCGGCCGCATCGACTGGAAACCCAACGGCAATGTCCTGGTCCCCGAGCTCGACCGCAACCGGGTGGCGGAATACGACGCCAAAGGCAAGGAACTGTGGGTGGCCGACGCCGAGGTCCCGGTTTTCGCCACCCGCACCGCCCGGGGAACCACGCTCATCACCTCGCGCAGCGATGCCGGCGCCAGGGAAGTCGATGAAAAGGGCAAAGCCGTTTGGACCTACAAGGCCGAGTCCCGAGTGACCCGCGCCATCCGCCTCCCCTGACCCGGCGCCCGGCACCTTTTTCAACCGTGTAAAACTTTCACTTCCTGCCCCAAAGGGCGGGTCGTGTGGCGTTTATTTCAGGGTA
>DKBS01000060.1:0-6936 GCA_002451275.1 Planctomycetaceae bacterium UBA6894
CGTGTAACGGGGCGACCCGCCACCGTTCTGCGCCCGCACTTCCGATTGCCGAATCCAGGCGAAACTGGCCCCGGCAACCAGACCGATCAAAGCAACACGCCCAAGCCATGTAAGGGTGGTCTTCATCTTGTTTTCCCCTTGCTCAATAGCTGGGCCCGCGCGATCCCGGGACCAATCGCTTACCCCCTTCCATGCTAATCAATCCACCCGGAGCCATAACCACTTTGGCCAGGCCACTAGGGCTCCCTGCAACCCCTCCCAAACCAGGACAAAAATGTTTTTGCGCATTGTATTTGTCTTAATAATTGACTCCCGCCAAATCCACGGGCCTAGAATGAAAAACCAATGAGGACGGCCCCGTGATTACCTTCTCGTGTGGGAATCCGGCCTGTGCGATGCGCCTCAAGGCACCTCTCCAGTCCGCCGGAAAAATGCTGGCCTGCCCCAAATGCAAGACCCCGGTCAGGGTGCCGCGGGCGGATCAGTCTGTTTCCACCAACCAGACTGGTCAACCCGAGGACCTCGACACCATTGCTCTGGCCGTCCTTCCGGACATCGCCAAGGGGGAGAAGGAGGATCGCATCCTCGGCGCCACCGCATCCATCGTGGCCCAAGCCATCCTTCTGCTGCTGATGCTCATACTTCCGAGGGGCTCGGGCCGCGGCCTGTCGGGCGAAGGCCTCGGGGAGGTTGGGCTGGGGCTGGCCATGGGCGAAGGCGATCAGCTCACCAACACCGATGACGGCACGCTCGACGACTCCGCCGCTTCCGCCGGCGGGGAGGCCTCCCCTGATTTGACCGCCTCCGCCGAACTGGGGGTGGCCCAGCCCGGCGACAGCCCCGATGGCCTGGAACTGTCCATTGGCAACGCCGAGGTCAGGGGCGGTGGCGGAGGGGGCGGGGGGTTGGCCGCGGGGGGCGACGGGTTCGGTTTTGGAGGGCGGGCCGGCGGCTCCGGCGAGGCATCCTTCCTGGGCACCACCGCGCGCGGCAGCCGTTTCTGCATCGTCGCCGACAACTCGGGTTCCATGAACGGGCCGCCGCTGGAATTCGTCAAGGACGAGGTCCTCAAGACCATCAGTAACGCCCGGGGCTCGGCCAAGTTCACGGTGGTTTTCTTCAACAGCATGGCGGAACTACCGCCCCAGCCCAAATGGATCTCTGGCAAGGCCGAGCAGGCCACCCTGGCCGCCTGGGTCAATGGTATCCACGCCCGCAACGGAACCTCCCCGGTTCGCGGCGTGGAGATGGCCCTTCGCTTCGACCCGCCCCCCGATGTCATCTACCTGATGACCGACGGCCTGTTCGACCCGGTCGAGGTGCAGCAGATCAACGCCCTCAACCGCCGCCTGAAACGGCCGGCACAGATCCACACCATCGCCTTCATGCAGCGCGCCGGCGAGCCCCTCCTGCGCCAGATCGCGCAGGACGGCAAAGGCACCTACCGCTTCGTCCCGGGGTACTGACCATGCAAACCCGATGGATGTCCCTTCTTGCCCTCGCGCTAGCCACCACCCCGGCCTGGGCCCAGCACCGCCTCGTGCTGCGCGACTCCACCCTGGTCACAGGCGTCATCCTGCAGGCATCCCCCGACGGTGTGACCCTGCGCGGCGAGGGCCCCGCCAAAACCTGGGGCTGGGATGAGGTGGAGTCCGGCATCGCACCTGATCAGAAGGCCTTCGACGCCTTCATCAAGGACATAGGCGATCCCCTCTTCAGGATCCGCCAGCGGCTGAAATCGGGCGACTTCTCGGAATTGACCGGCCCCGCCGAGAAACTGTTCCCCGTTTTCCGCGACCGCACCTCGGGTGTCGCGGAGGCCGTCTGCCTGGCCACCCACATTGCGCGGGATGCCCGTCACCTGCGGGAAAAGGCCCTCGAACCACTGCTGGCCTGCCTGGCCATGCGGGCCATCCCGGGCCACACGCGTGAACCCAGGTTCGCCGTGGCCGGCAACCGCGGGCTCACGGTCTCCTCCCTCGGCTTGGCCGAGGAGTTCCCGCCGGTCTTCTTTGACTCCCGGGCCGCGAAGGACGCTTTGGCTTCCTGCAGGGCCCGTCTCGGGACATGGCCGGGCGGCAAGCCCACCCCCGGAGCCCGTGTCTATGTGGCCTCGCTGGCGGACTGCGCCGGCGAGCATGCCATCGCCGCGGAAATCGCCACCCCCCTGGCCAATATGGGAGCGGCCAGCTGGCAGATGGTCTTGGCGGCACAGCGCGAAATTCTGCAGGGGCTCCCGGGGCCGGCCGTGGAAACGCTTGCGAAGAAACTGGATTCACTGCCCGAGCCCACCCGGATGGCCGGCATATACTGCATCGGCATGGCAGGCCGAAAGGCTGCGCCAACAGGCAGGGCCCCTGTCATCTCTTTTCTGTCCCTGCCGGCGCGTTACGGATCCTCCTGCCCGGAAATGGCCGCCGCCGGCCTGTACCAGGCCGCCGCATGCCTTGAGGCGGCCGGCGACGCCCGCGCCACCCTTGCGGTCCGGTGCGAACTGCTGACCCGCTTCCGCGCCACCTACTTCGGATCCCGCATGGCCCAGGAATCGACAACACCCAATCCGGGAGGTCTCCAATGGGAAAACTCTGGAATTCGCCCTTGGTCCGTGCCGGCATTCTGTCCGCCGTGCTGGCGATCCTGGTCCTACCCGCACTGGCCCGCGGCGCGGACACCCAAACCGAGGGGTCCCGCAGGACCGGCAGCTTCCGCGAGGCAATCCAGGACGGCGGAACTATCGGCTTCATCATCATCCTGCTGGGCACCGCGGCCATCGGCCTGGCGGTGGAGCACGCCCTCACCATCCGGCAGTCACGCGTGATGCCCGAGGAGGCTGTGGACGAACTGACCAAGATGATCAAGGGCCGGAAAATCGATGACGCTATCGCCTACTGCGAAAACCGCGAGCATCCCTCCCTGCTGACCAATGTCGTGCTTGCCGGCCTGTACCGCTACCGCGGCTCGGAATACGGCTACGCCGAATACCGGTCCGCCGTGGAGGAGGCCGGCGAGGAACAGACCAACCGCCTCTACCGAAAGACCGAGTTCCTGGCTGTCATCGGCGCCATCGCCCCCATGCTTGGCCTGCTGGGCACTGTCCAGGGCATGATCGAGGCGTTCAACACCATCGCCATGACCGGCGGCGCCGCCACCCCGGCCGACCTGGCCAGTTCCATCTCCAAGGCACTCGTCACCACCTTCGAGGGGCTGGTCGTCGCCATCCCCACTCTGTCGGTGCTGAGTTTCTTCCGTAGCCGCATCGACCACCTGGTGGCCGAGGCGGGCAGCAAGGTCGAGCAGATGCTCATGCCGCTCAGCCGGGCCAAATGACGAGGGGGAATCGCCATGCGCCTGACCCGCAAGCAACGCAACCACGGGATCGGCTTCGACATCACGCCGATGATCGATGTGGTGTTCCAGTTGATCATCTTCTTCATGACCTGCTCGCAGATCGCGACCGTTGACCAGGCGCCCGTGGAACTTCCACGGCTTCCGGGCGCCGCCGATGCCAGCCTGCGCGACATCACCATCAACATCCGGTCGGACGGCTCGCTCTGGCTGCAGAACCAGCCGATGGCCCTTTCCGACATCGGCGACAGGGTCCGTGACGCAGCCGCGCAGCGCGGCGGGATCGACCGGGTGACCGTGGCCCTGCGCGTCGATGCTTCGGCAAAAAGCGCCACACCCAACGCCGTGGTCAAGGCCCTGGTCGGTCAGGGGGTGCGGCGGGGACTGATCGCGGTCGAGGCCGCCAAGCCGGCAGGAGGCTGACCCATGCGACTGGCAAAGCGGAAAAAAAAACGCGGGCAGGCCCTCGAGCTGAATCTGGTCAGCATGATTGATGTGATCTTCCTGCTGCTGATTTTCTTCCTGGTCAATCTGGGGTTTTCCAGGTCCGAGCGCGAATTGCAGGCCTCCCTGCGGGCTCAGGCCGAGGCCGGCCGCCGCGCCAATGTGGAACCGGTGGTGGTGGAATGCCTGCCAGCGGGGGGCGGCTTCGAATACAAGGTCAGCGCGCGCAAGGCGGCCGATGTGCCCGCGCTGACCCTCCTGTTGCGACAGATTCCGTCCAAGGCGAACGGCGCCTTTGTGAGGGTGAACGATGCGGTACCTTTCGGATTCGCCGCAGGGGCTGTCCAGGCTGTCACCGATGCCGGTTTCAGCTCGGTCCAGTACCTGCCTGCTGCTGGCCGCTAGCCTGCTGCTGGTAGCCTCCACTACCGTCCGGTCCCAGCCGGCCGGACCCGATTCGGCCGACCCGGTCGAGGCCTACCTGGTCCGCTTGGGTCTGGTGGATCACGCCATCGAGTACCTGGAGGGCGAACTCACCAAAAACCCCAAACGCGAGACCTTGGCCCGTGGCCTGGCTGATCATTACGCCAACCGGCTTCTCGACTCGGGCAATCCTGCCGAGCTGGACCAGTTCCAGGGCAAAATCGCCGACCTGCTTTCCAAACACCCCGGCCTGCGCACCCCCCAACTCGACACTATCGTCCTCCAGGGGGATTTCCTCCGGGGGGAAAAGGATTTCGGCCACTGGGTCTTCAACCCGGAGGACACCCAGACCAGGGACCGCGCCGCAGAGATCTTTGCCCGTATCGGTCCCGCACTGCGGGCCAACGCGGCCACGCTGGACACCGCCCGTCTCAAGCTGGAATCCGAGGCGGAAAAAACGCCGGACGGCCCTGCGCGCGATGCCCGATTCCGGATTGCCCAACGCGCCGCCCAGCATTTCGGCCGGGCCGCTTTTTTCGCCGCCTGGTCCCACTATTATCTGGCCCAGCTCAAGCATCTGGACCCGTCGGATGAAACCCTGCGGCAAGCCTCTGTACTGTTCAGGAAGCTTGTCCCCGTGGAAGATGCCCCGCGGGATGCCGACCTGGAGGACCTGGACCTGGGTTCCCCGTTACGGGCCAGGGCTGCCCTGGGTCTGGCACTGGTGGACATCGCCACCGGCAAACTCGAGGCGGGCACCGCCTGGTTTCAGGTTCTCGCCGGCAATCAGGTTCACCCCGAAGTCCGCGATGCGGTCAGCTTCTGGTACCTGTTTGCCCTGATCCGCGCGGGCAAGACGGAAGATGCCCTGGCCTTCGCCAAAAGTCAGACATCGCCCGCCCAGTCATCTCCTCCCGGCCAGCTCCCATGGTTCAAACTCCTCATCCTGCAGGCCGGAAGCCAAAAGGGGCCGTGGTTGCCGCTGGGTGAGTCGGGGCTGCTCGGTCTCACCCGGGCCGGTCATGCCGACACGGCCAGGGCCCTGGTCGCTAAATACCAACTACCCGTTTCCGCCGATTCCTGGCTTGGCCGGCTGCTCACAGCCATGAACCGGTTGGATGCCGCCGAGAAAAGCGCCGCCGCCACCGACTACCGCAGGGCCGCCGAGGCCTTCCTGGCCGCCCGGGAACCAGCCGATAAAAACTCCCCACCGTGGGCGAAAGCCGGTTACCAGGCAGCCTACTGCCTCATCAAGGCTGGCGACTGGACTGCGGCCATGCGGCTGCTAGAAACCTCTCTCCAGCCAATCCGCGACACCCTGCCCGAACTGGGCGGCGACGCCACCTGGCTCCTCGCCCTCTCCTACGAAAATCTCATGGGCAAAGATCCTTCACTCCGTTCCAAATGGATGGAGACCCTCAAGCTTTTCACGCGCGAATATCCCAAACACTCCCAGGCTAAAAAAGCCCAGGCCAGCCTGACCGGCGCCATGGCAGCACCGCTGCCCGGTACCAAAACCGAAACGACCCGGGGTTCCGCTCGGGACCAGTTGAAGCAGGACTATCTGGCCTGGCGGTCGCTGCGCGCCGACCCGGCCAAAGCTAACGACGCCCTGCAAAAAGTCCGTACGGCTGCCCGAACCATGCTGGAACAGCAAGCCAGTGAGGGGAACAAAATCCCCCACTTGGAGGCGGCGCTGGTGCTGGCGGACACGCATCTCTCCGCCAGCCCGCCCGAACCGGCACGCGCCGCCGAGGTCCTGAAACAGGGTGAGGCCGCCGCCAGGGAGCTCCCCGCCGAAAATCGCCTGGCATCCGATTACCAGGTGATGCGGTTGCACCTGGCCCAGGCCACCGGGGACATTCCCATGGCGTCTGCCGCTTCGGCATGGCTCGCCACTCACCGCAAGGGCACCCCGCTGCACGAGGCGGCCCTGGTGGGGGTGGCCAAAACTGCGGAAGCCCGTCTGGCATCCGCCAGCGATTCCACCGCCGCGCTGGCGGCGGCGAGCCAGGCGTATGAATCCCTCCTCCGTTTCCTGGGCGAAACTTCCGAATCGGTCAAGAACAACCGCAATGCGCGCATCGCTACCTTCCGGCTGGCCGAACTGCAGTACAGCCAGGGGCGGATCGACGATTGCCGGGCCCTGCTGGAACAAAGGCTGCTGAAGGCCTTTCCCCGCGAAACCAAATACCTTCGCCTGATGGGGCTGGCCTGCAATGAGGGGCGGGCCACCGACCAGGCGCTGGAATGCTGGCGGCTGCTGACCACCGGCCTGACACCCGGATCGCCGGAGTGGTACGAGGCCAAATACCACCACATGGCCAACCTGAGCCTAAAATCAATGGGGGATGCCCGGCTCGCCTTCAGTCAATTCAAGGTGTTGCATCCCGACATGGGGCCTGAGCCCCATCGAGCCCTGCTTCTGCAACTGGAGAAGAAACTGGCCCAGTGAATCCGGCCCAGCGGCTGGCATTCCAGCTCCCGAGGTGCCTCATGCCGAACAGGATCCCGGTGGACGAGGCCAAGGCTGCCGCCTTCCTGGCGGAGGCCATGCCAGTCGTTGTCTCCCTGGGCGGCATCAATCCGGCCAGCCTGGCCCGTTTGCGCGGCATCGCCACCAAGCACGGTATCGACCCCGCCCGGATGGACAGCCTTCTCCGGCAGGGTCCAGCCCCCTTCGCCCCTAAAACCGTCAAAAAAGAAAGCAAAATACCTGAAAAG
>DKBS01000060.1:7248-15496 GCA_002451275.1 Planctomycetaceae bacterium UBA6894
CTTCCGGAAAAAAAAACGGCCGACCCGCTCGAAAAATCCCACCGGCGCAAGGCCCGCTTTGCCAAGTACGCCGCCAGGAACATCCGCAAGGCCGGCGCGCTCTGGCCCCCCGTCTACGAGCGTTTGCTGGGGGATGCCCGCCGGGCTGGCATCCCCCCGTCCAAAGCCATGCGCCTGATCGAGACGGTCGCCGCGCGGCTGCATGTCCCCTTCATCCCGGCGTCCGAGGCGGAAAATCACCTCCGTGCCATGGCACGCGGCCTGCTGCATAAAAAACGGATCTCCGTGGCCGACTACGCCGCCCTGCAAGAGACCTCGGGCAAGCTGGGAGTTTCCCCCGGCCGTTTGCAGCGCCTGGTCGATGATGCCATGGCAGCCCGGCCCCACGCTGAGCCATCCTCGCCGTTGGATAAGCTCCAAAAACCCGATAAAAAGCGGACCCCTTGGTGGCCAATCGCCCTGCTGTTGGTCGCTGTCTCAGCCCTGGGGCTGGCAGGATGGCTCGCCTTCTTCCGGCCCCCGAAGGACCAAACCTCCGGCGCAACCGGGGAAATGGAAAACAAGGAAATACCCCCGGCCACCCAACCCGGGAAAGCTCCCCGGCCACCCGAAGGCCCGAAAGCCCCGGCAGCGATCGGCTGGGGATCGAATGAATTGGCCGATTCGTTGGCCCGGGCCGCCCGCACCCTGCCCGCCAACCTGGGGCCCTCTGTCCAAGATTGCGGCATGGCCGACCCCGCCAAAAGGCTGGCAGCCTACAGACTGCTATCCCGGAATGCAGATCCTGCCATCACGGAACTCCTGGCCGCCTGCTTTCGCGAGGAAACAGAGCCACCCAACGCCGCTGCCATCCTCGATGCCGTCCCGACCATCCCCGACCTGGAAACCCTCACCCCGTGGACTCCCCGGGACCTAGAGTCCTGGCTCGCCGGGGCCGAACGCCTCGCCCGCATCGCCCACGCGGCCCGGTCCCATCCGGACCGTTTCCGCCAGGCGGCCTCTGCCCTGGAGGAATCCCCGGGCCTGAAGGTGGACGCGGCGGATGACGCCGAAAAGCTGGTGGCCGGGGCCCGACAGAACACCCTACTCCGGGCTTATGACTGGATCGCCAACCTCGCGGAGGATTCAGTACCCAGGGCATTGGCTTCCTGCGGGCAAATCCTGCCCCAGGCCGACAAGATACTCGGCCCCCCCGCGCGCAGGACGGCCGAGACTGCTGTGGCCCGGGCCCTGTTGGATTCCACCTCCCAGACTCCCGCCCCGGAAACGCTCCTGAAGGCAAAGGCTTTTTTCACGGGCCTGACCATCAAGGACAACCCGGATCGCGCTGTCCTGCTCGAACTCTACGAGTCCAGAAAAAAAAGCCCGCTGCACCGCCCCCTGGAAGAGGCCCTGGCCGTCGCAGCCGGCCTTTCACCCGACACAGAAATTGCGACGCTGCTCCCAGAGGTCCGCGCGCGCCTGGACCTCCAGCCTCCCCCGCCGGCCCCTGCCGACCGCTGGGCCACCCTGGTGGAAAAGGTCCGTGCCGCCGAAGAGGCCCCCCAGGTACCGGTTGACAACCTGAAGGGCCAACTGGCCGAGATGCTGCGCCTGGCGCACGCAACTTCTCTGGCCTGCGCCCTCCTGGCCCCCGGCCCACCTCACATGGATCGGTTCGATGCCATGGTTTCCCGGTCACCCGCAGAAGAGTTCGCCAATCCGGCCGCGGCCACCCAGCCCGGCGGTGCCAAGTCCTGGGTCCGTCCGTTTCAGGAAACCCAAGGCAACCCGGGCGCAAATCTGGCCATCCCCTTTCCAGTCGGCGAGGAGGGGAAAATGCTCCGTTTCCTCACCACCGCGTCAGCGAACGACCGCGCCATCGCCTTCGCCAGCATCTGCCAGCAGGTGGATCCGGCTTCCATGTCCTGGGACATCGCCGATGGCCTGGCCCGTTACCTCCTCCGCCCCAACCTGCACAACGATGAGCTGGTGCTGATTCAGTACAACATCTCCCGGGTCGCCAATTCCGCCAACCTGAAGCTGGCCCTGTCCGAACGGATCCTGTCCGCCCCCAGGACCTGCCCGGGAGTCTTCCTGGCCCTCGGGGAAGTCCTTGGCGTCACACCGGACCAGGGGCCGCGCTGGCGGCAGTCCGCCCGGCGCTCCCTGCTGGAATCCCTCGCCTACGGCAGCGGCCACAAGACCGGCGTGCTGCTGGCCTCCGCCGCGGAAAAGTATGTCGAAATCCTCAAGGAGCAGGGCCGCCTGCTCGGCGTGCCCGAACCGGATTACCTGCTGCTGTCCGCCCCCTCCGCCATCCTGGAAACCAACGCCCGCCATCTGGCTACCAGCCTAGTCCGCGAAAAACTCCCCGAGGCGGACAGGGCCTTTCTGCAAATGCTCCCGCACATGGGGCCGCTGCTCGCCTATCTGAAAATGAACGACCTGCAGGCCACTTCCATCCAGCAACGCCAGTTCCTGCGCGTGCTGGAACTCTGGGTCTGCCAGCAGCGCCCCGGCCAGGCGGAAAAGGCGCTGGCGGTCACCGCGGAACTCGCCCGGATCGACAAGGCTTCTGACAACCTGCTGGTCCGGCTCACCTCGGGGGAAAAGGCCATCCTGCGGATGTGGATGCTGTCGCGCGGGGAGGCTCCATGAGAAACCTTCTGGCTGTATTTCTGGTCGCCCTGGCCTGCCAAGCCGCCTCGGCGGTGATCCTCATCACCGAGAATGGCAAGCGCATCCCCGGCTACCTGGTGAGCATGACCGCAACCGAGGTGGTCATCCGTGTACCCGTCCAGGGAGGCGAGTCCCGCATCGAGCGGTTTCCCAGAAAGTCCGTTTCGGTCCTCGAGAGCTTCAAGCCGGAAAGGCTCGAGATGCTCCATCCTGGCAACCCCGGCGCCTACCGCGACTATGCCGAGGAACTGATCGCCCGCAAGGACGATCCGGAGGCCCGCGATCTGGCACTGCGGCTGCTCGTCATCGCGGCCTCCCTGGATCCGGAAAAATTGGGCAAAGGATGCATGGCCACCGCGGCTGGCATTGCCCGCAACCCCCAGGAGGAAAGGCGCCTCCGCGCGGTCGCCTACCTCCTCGATCCCGGACACGATCCCGCCCTCATCCAGGAGAAACCCGGAAAAACCACAACCACGAAAGCCGCGGGATTTGCCAGCGATCCCAAGGGCAAAGCGTTCATCGCCGCGCTGAAGGCCTACCGCCGGGGCCAGTACACCGAGGCCGAAAAGCTGGCAAATACGCCGGGGGTCGAGACCTATTTCCAGATGTTCGGCCCCATCTCCCATGCCGACTTTCAGCAGGCGTGCGCCAAGGCCGCCGGCATGAAATCCCCGCCCGACCCATCTTCCGACCTGGCCAGAAAAATCCTGCAACTGGAATTGGAAAGCGACGGGCAAACAGACCTGCCACCGGAAGCCCGGAAAAGCCCGTGGTCCATTGCCCTCACACCCGACAGCCGCAGGGCCCCCCCCCTACCCTCCCTGGCCAATGTGACCGAGTTTTCCCCCGAGGATTCGGTCTATTTGAAGGGCAGTTGGGTCAAACCGTCCAAACCCTGACTCTCCCCATCCAGCCAAAAATCCGCAACCTACTCATTAGAGAGCCAAAGATTAAAAATGGACAACTTTGGCCCGGGCCATGCGTACCATAAACAGGTGGATCAGCGACGGATTTTGCCGGGGGCCAGGCCCGGTTCCTATCTGTGTGCCGTCGCGCTGGAAGAATCACATTCGGCCTTATTTGCCCCCTCCCGGAACCTTTTTCCGCTGGGGGTCCGTTGTGGCATCCGGGGAGGGATGAAACATGATGGCTAACTGGATGATTCGAATGCGGGGGATGGGGTTGGTGGCAGTCGCGGGCTGCCTGGGCTGGGTTGGTCTGGGCCCGGTAAAGGCCCAAGGTCCCGGCATGGGAATGCATAAAGGCGGCATGGGTGGGATGGGGATGCACAAGGGCGGCATGGGTATGGGTGGCATGGGGATGGCCAAAGGCGGCATGGGCGGCTGCGGGATGGAAATGGGCATGGGCCGCGGCATGCCCAAGGGAGGCATGGGCGGCGCAGGCGGCATGGGAATGCGACCACCCGGCATGGAAATGGGCGGCATGGGTATGGGCCGCGGCATGCCCAAGGGAGGCATGGGCGGCGCAGGCGGCATGGGAATGCGACCACCCGGCATGGAAATGGGGGGAATGGGCATGGGCCAATTTGGCATGGCACAACCGGGTGGCGTTGGCGGTCCGGGGGTCCTGCGCCCAGGAATGGATTTCGGCGCCATCAACGGCCAGAAAAACCCGAATCAGAAAAACCTGGCCCAGGCGAACCAGAATCAGGCCCGGCAGAAAAAGGATGATCTGAACGACAATCAGGTCCAGCGCGCCCTGCAGGAAAGGGCAAAGGCCATCCAGGCCCAGAAGGACCGCAAGCAGGTCGAGGCCGAAGCCAAAAACCAATAAAACCCATCCACAGGGATGAAAATAGGCGGCCGGCGATCCTCCAGGGGTCGCCGGCTGCCTATTTTCATCCCCACAGTTTGTCCAGATTAGGCGGCCCCTGGAACCGCTTGCGCTGCCACCCGAACCAGATAACCAGCAACGCCGCCACAAATCCTGCCAGCAGATACCCTGCCTCCTCGTTGGGCGGCGCTGTCCCCAACACCACCAGCAACACGCACCCCGCGATCGCCACCACCGACAACGGGTGGTACCACGCCCCCAGGTTCCAGGGCCCCCAAGTCACATGCCGGTGGATGATCAGGCCAGACACCGTGGGCATCGCGTACGAGATGTACAAAAAGATCGTCGTCACCAGTGTGATGGTGGAGTACACCGGCGTGTGCCAGGTGAAGGCCAGCGAGCAGACCGTCAAAACCCAGATGGCTGGCCCCGGCACGCCGCTACTGTCCACCTTTTTCAACCAGCGGGACCCGGGTAGCCCCCCGTCACGCGCGAAGGCGTAGACCATGCGCGAGGCCGAAGTCACCGTGGCAAGCCCGCACAGGTACTGCGCCAGCGCGATTCCAGCCACCAGGCCGCGCGCCTGCCAGGCCGGCAAATCTGCGAACAAGGTGCTGAAAAAGGCCCCGGAACCGGCTTTCGCCGCCTGGTCCATGTCCGGGATGGCCAGCACCGCCGCGCACAGCATGATCCACCCGAACACACCCGACACGATCACCGACCGCACAATCCCGCGCGGCACCTGCCGGGATGCGCCAATGGTCTCTTCCGCCGTGTGGGCCGAGGCATCAAACCCGGTGATGGTGTAAAGTGGTAGCAAAAGACCCAGACAAAAAAGCCAGGGCATGTTGTCGGTGCGCGGCCAGACCGGGCCGGCATCCCCCTCGGCGACCGCGGCAGGCAAGCCGCTGTGGTTGGTGAAGCGGACAAGCCGCCCGAAATCCCAGGTCTCCACCGCCGCCAGCAGGCACACGGTCAACAGAATCGAAACCAGCAGGATCCACCAGCCACTGAAATCGGTCAGTTTGATGGTTAGAGCCGGGGCGCGGTGGTTCAGCAGTGCCTGGCTGATGGTGACGGCCCCCACGCTGAGGTGCTGCACCCAGTCGGCCGGCCGGCTGAACTCTGGGTCCAGCGCGCCCAAAGCCCCCACCACAAATTCGTAAAAGCCCACATTGATGGCGGCCAGCACGGTCACCAGTCCCACCAGATTGAACCATGCGGTAGCCCAACCCCAACCCCTGCCACCCAGGATGCTCGACCAGTGGTACAAGCCCCCCGCGGTGGGAAAGGCCGAGGCCACATGCCCCATGGTCAATGCCACCGCCAAAGCGATCAACCCGCCCACCGGCCAGCCGATGCCGATCGAGGCTCCACCCGTGGCGCAAAGCGCCAGGTGAAACGAGGTGATCCCGCCCGCCAGGATGCAGATGATCGAGAAGCTGATGGCGAAGTTGGAAAAGCCGCTCATGCGCCTGAGCAGTTCCTGCTTGTAGCCCATCCGCTCCAGCGTGCGGATATCATCGGCGGCGTCGGTCTCGGGAGTCGGCTCGTTTTCAGGGGAGTTCATCAACAGGCTCCGCGGGCAACGCCCCAGGCAGGTGAAACTGTTCCTTCACGCTCACGCCGCTGGTCCCCAGGGCGCGCATTCGGTCACACAGAGCCAGAATCCGCTCCACCGCCTCGGACGGCTGCACACCCGCCGCGTGGATGTTGGAAATCAGATTCCGCTCGGCATCGGTATGCCCGGGCCGGGGCCTGTGGGCCAGGTAGGCCGAAAGGCTTTCGGCTGTGGCCAGCCCGGGTCGCTCGCCGATCAATAGCACCGCCACCGTGGGGCGCAGCACCTCACCCACCGCGTTGAGGATTCCCACCCGGCACTGCCGCACCACAAAAGGCTGCCCCAGCTTCCAGCCGCCTGCCCGAGCCTTTTCCAGCAGGAGGGGCAGCAGCAACGGCACTTGCGTGGCCACCGCTGTCGCCGACAATCCATCCCCCACCAGGATCTGCAGGTCGGGCGCGGTCGGGCAGCGCTGTCGCAAAAGCTCCACTGACCCGTCGTCCAGCCGCCGGCCCAGGTCGGGCCGCAGCAGATACTCCGCCCGGTCCCTCGCCTGGGTACGCGCCTCAAACAATCCATACTGGCGACCCAAAGTTCCCAGATCAGCCGACAGGTCCAGTTCCCGGTGCACCGCGTCAATGGCGGCGGCGTGGTCCACACGCAGTGCCAACTGGGTGCCTGTCCGGTAGCAGGGCCCCGCGGCACCCGTCAACAAACGGGCGGGCCCGTGCGCCAGTAATCGCTGCAGAAGTTGGTCAGGTTGAATCTCAGATGCCATGAAGCCGGCCAGGTTCGCGATGGGTTCCTAGTTTCACGATACTCTACCCGCGCCGCCAACCCGTGCACACACCGGACGCGACTGACTCGGAAAAATGCTTCCGGCACAGGGGCACATATCGGTTGTTACCACCGATCTCCACCTGCGCCCCCTCGCGTTCCACCTTCCCATTGCCGTCCACGCGCACCACCATGGTGGCCTTCCGCCCACATACGCAGATGGTCTTCAACTCGCTCAGCGTGTCGGCCCACCCCAAAAGGGCCGCGCTCCCCGGGAACAGGTCCCCCCGGAAATCCGTTCGCAACCCGTAGCACATCACGGGAATGTTGGCCTCATCCACCACCCGCGCTAGCTGCCGCACCTGATCCTGGCTCAGAAACTGGGCCTCATCGATCAGCACACAGTCCGGCAAAGGGTGGGAACCGGTGCACATCGACCAGAAATCGGTTCCCGGTCCGTATCCGATCGCGTCCTTGCCAATGCCAATGCGCGAATTGATCCGCATCGTCTGAACCGGGTCCACAGGGTCCGCCAGGGTGAACAGCAGCGTGGTCATGCCACGCTCATCGTAATTGTGGGCGGCCTGCAGCAGGGAAGTCGATTTCCCCGCGTTCATCGTGGAGTAATAGAAGAACAGTTTGGCCATGGTCTCGCTCTCTCCCCGCCGATATCAGCGTCCCTCACGCACCCGGCAGGACACTTTTCACCCAGATTCGGTTTCCCATCCCCCCAGCATCGTCACGCCATCTCGCCCAGCTTAACATTCGCCTGGCTTTTCCTGCAAAAAGCCAGAAAAACCAAAAATCCTGACCATCTCCTGCGAATGCAAAGGTGGACACCATCAGGACACGGGGAGACCACCATGGACGGCATGCACGAAGGCTACCAAACCGATGACTGGGCCAACGGTTGGGAATGCCCCCCACCCGAAACCTCCAAACCCCTGACCGACCCCTGGGAAGATTCGTTCCTGCCTCTCACCCACCATGCCCGCAAGCGCATGCAGCAGCGCCGCATCGACCTCTCCATGGTGGAACAGGTGATCCAGTTCGGCCGCGAGGTATGCACCCGCGGCGCCTTGGTCTTTGCCATCGGCCGCAACGAGATCGCCACCGCCGCCAAGCGCGGCCACGCCCTCCAGCAACTCGAGGGCATTCATGTCGTGACCAGCCACGACGACGGCGCCGTCCTCACCGTCTACCGCAACCGGGATTTGAGCAACCTGAAATCCAACCTCGGCCACGGCAAACGGTGGCGCCAAAAGAAATGGGGGAAAAACTGCCCGTCCTTGTCTTAGAACGCTGTAGGCGTTCTGCCCTTAGCCAAGCCCATCGGGCTGGGTTCAGAGCCTCCTTCATTCATCGACGATCATTGATCCGACATATCACCCGGCCGCCTTAGAACGCTGTAGGCGTTCTGCCCTTAGCCAAGCCCATCGGGCTGGGTTCAGAGCC
>DKBS01000060.1:15777-15957 GCA_002451275.1 Planctomycetaceae bacterium UBA6894
ATCTCTCAATCCCAAACATACCGCTCATCGAATTCCACACCGTTTTTTGTCAGGAGTGTCCGAAACTCATCCTGAAATGACACCACCCCATGGCGTCCTTTTTGATTGCGAATGTACTCCTCAACCGCCTCCGCGTGGGATGGACTCACTGAAAAAGGGCCGTATCCTTTTTGCCAATAG
>DKBS01000060.1:16276-16674 GCA_002451275.1 Planctomycetaceae bacterium UBA6894
AACTTTTTCACTTCCTCCACCACCATGGCGATGGAGTGAATCCTTCCAAGTCCGAATAGCAGGTGAACATGGTCAGCCATGCCCCCCACCCGCAACGGTACACAACCCAAATCGCGGAGCGTACTGGCCAAAAAATCATGAAGGTCTTTTTCCAACCAATTCTGGATGATGCATGCCCGATTTTTGGTACTGAAAACCAAATGAACCAAAATCCTTACCAGTGACTGGGGCATGTTTTTTCCTCGGCAGCCAAGCCAAGTCGAAAACTATCCCCTTTGAGCCGCCGTTTCAAACGCCCAGCCCGTTGGGCTGGGCTAAGGACAGAACGCCTTCAGCGTTCAAAAGCATCTACCTACTTCCCCCCACCCCCCCTCATCGATTACATTCATTAAAACTTT
>DKBS01000060.1:16915-17088 GCA_002451275.1 Planctomycetaceae bacterium UBA6894
ATCGATTACATTCATTAAAACTTTCCCCAAGGAGCCTCCCCATGCCCCATAAACCTCGCCACACCACCCGTCGCGGCTTCCTGCAAGCCGGCACTCTGCTCTCATTGTCCACCCTCACCTACCGCAATGCCTTTGGTGCAGACACCCCCCCCAGCGAGCGCGTCCGCGTCGGC
>DKBS01000060.1:17337-17477 GCA_002451275.1 Planctomycetaceae bacterium UBA6894
CCCCAGCGAGCGCGTCCGCGTCGGCTTTATCGGCGTCGGCGGCCAGGGCAAAGGCAACCTGAAGGCATTGCTCAAAAACGCTGTCGCCGTCTGTGATGTTGACAGCAAGCGCCTAGCCGAGGCCGCCTCCATCGTCGAGA
>DKBS01000140.1:0-4751 GCA_002451275.1 Planctomycetaceae bacterium UBA6894
GGGGTGGGCCTTGGAAGGGTTGAGGAAAATGCGATGTCCCGTTTCCTGAAGGGGTTAGGTGGCCTGAACGGTTAATCCAGTCCGGCAGTCCCTTCCTCCCGGTAATTGGGCGTGGTCCCCCAATTCAATTTTTCCCGCAGGGTGCGGTAAAAGCCCTGACCCGGCACCTTGATCAACTGGAACTGAACGGGAGCCTTGCGCACGGTGATGGAATTGCCCCGGCAAAGCGGCAAGGTTTCCTGCCCATCGAGGACCACGGTGGCCTGGTCGCTGCCCGAATTGAGCCGGATGGTGAAGGTGCGGCTGGCGCTTTCCACCAAAGGCCGGTTGCCCAGACCGTGCGGGCTGAGCGGGGTGATCACCACCGCATCGAGCTCCTGGCCGAGGATCGGGCCGCCGGCCGAAAGGCTGTGGGCCGTTGACCCGACAGGTGTGCTGACAATCAACCCGTCCGCGGCGTAGCGGCTGGCAGGGGCCCCATCGATCAGCAAATCCAGATCCAGCATGTGGAAGGGGGCGCCGTTGAAGATGGACACATCATTCAACGCCAGCCGGCCCCGGGTATCCTGTCCCGGAGCTTCGCCCTCGAACATCTCGAACATCACATGGCGGGTGATACGGTACTCACCCTGAAGCACCTTGGGGAGCCATTGTTTCAGGGCCTCCACAGACAGATCCGCCAGAAATCCGAGGCGGCCCAGATTCACACCCAGCACGGGCAACTGGCGGTGGCCCATCTGCCTGGCGGCCCGGAGGATGGCGCCATCACCGCCGAGCACCAGTGTGATGTCTGCCTCGTACCGCGAAAGGTCCTCGCGTTGATCCAGGTCCTCTACCACGACCTGTGCCAGGGCGCGGATCCAGGGGACGAGCTTGGCGGCGGCCTCGCTGACGCCGGGACGGCGCGCGTTGCCAAGAACCATCAGTCGCTTGCCGTTCATCGGTCTCGATGGCCCTCGGCGGCGGGAGATCGGTTCAGCGGCCTTCGCGCACCAAGCCATCGGGATTGGTGGTGTAGCCACCGGCATTTTCGCCGCGCAGCAGTTCAAAACGCGAGAGGGCGGACTGGGCGATGCCCCGGGCGGTCAGGCCCAGGGATTCGAACAATTCGGCGCGCTCGCCATGTTCCACAAAACGATCCGGCAGGCCGAGGCGTACGATCTGCTGCGTGGGCAGGACCATGGAATTGGCTGCTTCCAGTACCGCGGAGCCGAAACCGGCTTCCAGCGTCCCTTCCTCCACGGTGACCAGCACGCTGCCCGAGCGCAGCACGCTTTCAATGAGATCGGTGTCCAGCGGTTTGGCGAAGCGGGCGTTCACCAGGCCGACCGAAAGCCCCTTGGCGCGGAGGATTTCCGCGGCGCGGGCACACTCGCCCAGCAGGGTTCCGAAGGCCATCAGCACCACATCGTCACCCTGCTCGATGACCTCGGCGCGACCGAGTTGAACCGGCTTCACATCGCGTTCGATGGCTTCCAGGCCGGTCTTGGGGTACCGGATGGAAGTGGGATGGTCGTGTGCCAAGGCAAACTGGAGCATGGGCTTCACATCGGCCTCGTCGCCGGGTGCCATGACCACCATGCGCGGGAACAGGCGCATGTACGGGATGTCGAAGACCCCGTTGTGGGTGGGGCCGTCGGGCCCGGTCAGGCCGGCACGGTCCATGCAGAAGACCACGGGCAGATCGGCCAGGACGACTTCCTGGAAAATCTGGTCGAAGGACCGCTGGAGGAAGGTGGAGTAGATATCCACAATCGGACGGACGCCGGTCTTCGCCAAGCCGCCGGCAAAGGCGACGGCGTGGGACTCGCAGATGCCGACATCGAAGAACCGGTCGGGGTATTCGTCGCGCACCCGCTCCAGTTTGTTTCCCTGGCACATGGCCGCGGTGATCACCGCCACCTTCGGGTCGGCACGCATGGCCTCGAGGATGGCGGCACTGAAGAGATCGGTGTAAGCCTTCTGCCCGCCCCGCTTGAGGGAGAGGATGGCGCGCTGGGGCCCGACCTGATCGAAAACCGGAGGGGTGTGGAAGGTGACAGGATCCTTAGCCGCCTCGGGAACACCGTGGCCCTTGTTGGTCAGCACATGCAGAAGGACAGGGCCTTTGACCTGCTTCAAGGTCTGGAACCAGCGGCGCAGGCCCGGGAGATCGTGGCCGTCGATGGGGCCGAAGTATTTGAAACCCAGTTCCTCAAACAGCATGCCGCCGGTGAAAAACGCCTTCATCGAGTCGCGCAGTTGGTCCAGGACCTGCGTGGCGGGGCCGCCGACCAGGGGAACCTTTCCCAAGACATCTTTGACGCGTTTTTTCGACTCGGTGTAGATGTCCGAGACGCGCGCCTGGTCGAGGCAACGGGCCAGGGTGCCAACCCGCGGGCAGATCGACATCGCGTTGTCGTTGAGCACCACCAGAAAATTGCGGTCAAGGTTGTGGGCGTTGTTGAACGCCTCAAAGACGATTCCGGAGGGGAGGGCGCCATCGCCAATGACGGCGACGCTGTGCTTTTCGGGGTGGCCCATCAGGGAATCGCCCACCTTGAGGCCGAGGGCGGTGGAGACGCTCGAGCCGGCGTGGCCGGTCATGAACAGGTCGTAGGGGCTTTCATCCGGATTGGGGTAGCCCATCAGGCCGCCGCGGGTGCGGATGGTGTCAAACTGGTACTGCCGGCCGGTGATCAGCTTGTGCGGATAAATTTGGTGGCCTGTGTCCCAAATCATCCGGTCTTTGGAGAAGTCGTAGCTGAGGTGCAGGGCCAGGCAGAGTTCCACCACGCCGAGGTTGCTGGCGAAGTGGGCTGGACGGATGCGCAGCACCCGCACCAACTCATCCCGCATCTCCTGGGTCAGTTGTTCCAGTTGGGAATCGTTGAGTCCGTGCAGATCGGCTGGCGAGCCAATGCGGGACAAAATGGTCCCATCCAGATGGCTGGGGGAAGAGTTTCGTACATCCATGCAACACCTCTCTGTTTGTATTTCTAGCGGCTTTGGCGGCCCCAGGCCAGCAAAAAGCCTTCTAAATGCTTGATTTGCCTGAACTTATGTATCCCGAGCCAGAAGTTTGTCCGCCAAGGCCCGCAAAGCTGCCCCATGCTCGCCCCAAGGGTCCAAGGCCGCGCGGCCCCGGGAACTCACCATGGCCGCCCGCTGGCGGCTGGCTTCGACACCCAGAAGCCCGGGGTAAGTCAATTTTCCCTTGGCTGCGTCCTTGCCAACCCGTTTGCCGGCCTTGTCCTCGTTCCCCTCGACATCGAGGAGATCGTCGGTGATCTGGAAAGCCAGACCCAGATCGCGACCAAATTGGTCGAGTTCGGCTTTCCATCCGGCTGTATCCGCGCGCAGTTCCGATGGGGTGGCCACCAACCAGCCCAGCCTCAGGGCGACACGGATCAATTCCCCGGTTTTACGGCGGTGCAAGGCTTCCAGGTCTTCGAGGCTTTGGGGAGGTGCCCCATCCACCAACTTGCCCTCGGCGGCCAGGTCAACCACCTGTCCCCCCACCATTCCCCGGCCTCCGGCTGCCAGAGCCAATTCCAAGCACGCCTCACCGGCCACGGGACCGGGGTAGGAGGTCGCCAGGACCTCAAAGGCCTGGGTCAGCAAAGCGTCCCCGGCCAGGATCGCCATGGCCTCGCCAAACTTGCGGTGGCAGGTTGGCTGGCCGCGGCGGAGGTCATCATCATCCATGGCCGGGAGGTCATCGTGCACCAGCGAGTAGACATGCACCATTTCCACCGCGCATCCTGCGGGGAAGGGGTCCGCCGTCGGGCCAGGCAATCCCAGGCGCCCGGCCACGGCACGGGCTGCCAGCACCACCAAAAGCGGGCGGATCCGTTTGCCCGGGGCCAGCACGGAATACCGCATGGCCTCCAGCAAACCGCCCGGCAAGTCCGGCCGCGGTGCCAGGAAGCGGTCGAGGTATTCCTCGATTCGGGCAAAGTCCCCACCGGATCGCTGGTTGGTTTTCATGGTTTGGGCAACCGTGCTCATGGGCTTGGATTACCTGGCCCTGGGGGCTGACACACCCGCTTCGTGGCTTGCCTGATGGGTCAAGGGCTCGAGTTGCGGCACATCGCCCTGTCCCCGTGTCACCAAGGCAATGCGTTGTTCCGCCGCCTCGAGGCGCTGGTTGCATTGGTTGACCAGGGCCATCCCTTTTTCATAAAGGCCCAGCGACTGTTCCAGTCCGGTTTCGCCCTGTTCCAGGTCCTGAACCACCGACTCCAGTTTGCCCAAAAGGGATTCGAGAGACTCCTTCTCCGGAGCCTCCTTGGCGGGCTGTTCTGTTTTTTCCTTGGCACTGGCCATCAAACGGAACCTCCCGGGGTGGAAGCAATCTTGGAACTCGGGGCCTTGGATCGTGACGCTTGAACCACCGTGCTCATCACATGCCCTTCCGCCAGTTGGGTCACCAGGGTGTCCCCCGGGGAAGCTGCTTCGGCTCGCGTGAGAACTCTTTTCAGGTTGGTCCCGGCTTCAACTAATTGGGTCAGGCTATAGCCGCGGGCGAGGACCCGCAAGGGACTGATCGCATCCAGTTTGCCGCACAGCACAGCGAGTTCACCGCGCCGGGCCCTCAATTGGCTTGTCAGGGCAAAATGGAGCCTTCTGGCTGAGTTTGCGGCCTGCTGGCGAGCCTTGCCAACCCGCCCTTCCAGCAGCTTGCCCAGAACCTGTGGTCTGGCCCGGTTGAGCCGCTGGCGCAGCCGTTCCATTTGCCAGTCGAGGCTTCGGACCAGGGTGTCCCTGGC
>DKBS01000140.1:5050-13515 GCA_002451275.1 Planctomycetaceae bacterium UBA6894
GTGAGGGCCCGCGCGTCAGCCACCAGGTCGGCGATGGTGACATCGTGCTCATGCCCCACACCGGATACCACGGGAACCACGCAGGCCGCGATGGCCCGGGCGACTTCCTCGCGGTTGAAAGCCCACAGGTCTTCCCGGCTGCCACCGCCACGCCCCACCAGCACGACATCCAGTTCGTGTCCGGGCAGACGGGTCACATGGTTGATCCACCGGAGTGCCCCGGCGATTTCCCCGGCAGCGGCCTCGCCCTGAACCAACACAGGGAACAGGCGGACCTCGGCGACGGGCCAACGCCTGCGCAGGGATTCCAGCATATCCTTCAGCGCCGCGGTGTTGGCACCGGTCACAATGCCGATCCGTTCGGGATACAGAGGCAGCGGCCGTTTGCGGGACACCTCAAAAAGGCCTTCGGCCATGAGCTTCTGCTGCAATTGGCGAAAGGCCAACTCCAATTCTCCCTCGCCCACCGGTGCGATCCGATCGGCGATGAGTTGCAGCCGGCCATGGGGGCCGTAGTATTCGATTTTTCCGGCGATGCGGACGGTCAAGCCGTCTTCCAACTGGAAACGCAGGGTGCGCGCCAAGCTGGACCATGCCGCCACAGAAACCGAACCACCCGCATCTTTCAGGGAGAAATAGAGATGTCCGGAACCCACCGGCCGCCGGTAGTTGGAAACCTCGCCTTCCACCAAAACCCGTGACAGGGATTGGCGCATGCAGGCGTTGATTTGCGTGACCAACTGGGTCACAGACCAGGCGCGCGGGCTATCCCCGCCAGTTTTCGCCCCGCCGTTGGAAGGGGGGGGCGCTGTTTCAGGGGAGCCGACCGGATCGGGAAAAAGCATTCGGTTCCAACCAACAGTCAAGAAATGCGCCACCTGAAGCCAAGAGATCGGACCGGCATACGGTTTGGGGGCACCCCAGGCGCGAACCCATCCGGGCAGGGACAGTCTAGGGACCCTTGGGCCCAAGAGGAAGCCTCCAGAAGATCCCGGTTCGGGATCTTCTGGAGGTTTGGGTAAAGTTGATCGAAAAGGGTAAAGAAACAAGGGGTCTAGGGGGCGGGGGCGAAATCGCCGGAGGGACGCCTCAATGCAGTGTGGAAATGATTTGCCGGGTGGCCCTCCGCATCGCCTTGAACATTGAGGAATTGCACCAGCAGGCCCTTTCCGCTTACCCGGTAGGTCATCGGGCGGCCGGGCTTGTCCTCCTCGACGGCATAGGCGAATCGAAGCGTCTCATCCTGGCTGTCGCTTACCCGCCGCCAGGTCGCCGCCTCGACATCGGCGGGCATGCGGCCAGTGTATTCCCTCAGCACCTGGTGCAATAACTTCTTCTGGCTGTCGTCCAGATTCGTCCAGCGGACACCCTCATCCGGTTGACCGGGCGCCTTGGCGTTGGCCTGATCAACCTCGGCCATCAAGGATCCAACCCGCGCCTCGCGCTTTTGTTCCGCGTTCAGGCTTTGCACCAACGCCTCCGCCTTTGAAAGAGTGCCGGGGAGGGTGGCCATGCCAACCTTCTTGCCCGATTTGATGACCGCGGGATTGGAGCAGAAAACCGACGGGGTTGCGGAAACGATTTGGTTTCCCTTCAGCGAGACATTCAGGGTGATGTGGTGCCCCTCGAACCTCCAGCCCCAGCCGTTTTCGTCGCCGGGCTCACCAAAGACGCTCACGAAATACCACAGAGGATTGCGGACGTTGACCTTGGTCTTCTCCATCTCATCCAGCACCGCCTCCAAGCTCATGATCTGGCGGGCCTCGGCGAAGCCGCGTTCGCTGGTGCCCGTCTTGAGGAGGGCCAAGGCAAGATCGCGCTGGGCATCCGTCATCTTTTCCAGCCGCAGACCCTTGCGGGTGGGGTTGCGATCCTTGTCCTGCAGCGGCACGAAATGCCAGCGGGTCCGTTCGGGCGAATCGAAGGCCATGACCGCCGCCGCCTTCTGGGTTTCGTCCAGCGATCGGACGAAAGCCTTGGCTGCCGCGGCCATCTGCGGACCGGAGGCAATGTCCGACCGGCTGTCCGCCTGGGAAAACCAGGCGCACGCAATCGTCAGGCCAAAAGCCAACCCCATGCCCGCCAGCACGGCGTTGGTCCTGGGGGTCTTGCGCACATCCGGGGTGCAGGCGGGCATGAGTTTCTCTCCGGGGTGTCAATCGGCGCTGGCGGGGACGGGGATCAAGCGAAAAAGATGTCGATGATCTTGTATTTCAGGGTTCCCTTGGGGACGACGATTTCAACCGTTTCCCCGCGGCGACGGCCCAGGAGTCCCTTGCCGCGCGGGCTGGTGGTGAGGATTTTCCGCTTTTCGGGATCCTCGTCGCCCGGACCAACCAGCGTGAAAACCAGTTCCTTGTTTTCGTTCAGGTCCTTGACCTTCACGCAGGAGCCAAAAACGACCGTCTCGGTGGAAAGGGTGCTGGGATCGACGATCTCGGCCAGGGCGAGTTCCTCGGTCAGGCCGTCGATGCGCGCCTGCAGCATGCCCTGGTCTTCGCGGGCCGCGTGGTATTCGGCGTTCTCGCTGAGATCGCCCAGGTCCCGCGCGGTGGCGATGCGTTTGGCGATCTCGATCATCTCGACATTCTTCAGACGATCAAGCTCGGCCTTTTTGCGATCATAACCCTCGCGGGTGATCGGGATGCGTCCACTGGCCATGCATCGCTCCTTCAAAACAAGCAGGTCAAAAAAACGGAAAACCGGTGCCTTAGATCCGGCACCGGTTAAAAACGCTTCCTTCAGTCATCCTGACCTTTCCAAATTCGGTTTGCAAGTCTTTTCCCAAAAGGGAGGCAAACCGCTCCGGACCGGGCCTTGGTAATCCCGGCAAGTCTTTGGATTTCAAGCACTTGGCGCATCCTTGCCACTGTGTCTGGCCTGCCAGCTTTACCGGCTGGCCCCGGCCAGCAGAAACCCGATCAGTTGCGCAAGGTCTTCCTTGCCCACCTGATCGAGGATGTTAGCGGGCATGGGAGAAAGCGGGGAAGCCGAGCGTTCCTCGACCTGGTCGCTGTCCACCCGCACCTCCTTGCCATTGGCATCCGCCAGGATCAGGGTTTTGCCTTCCTCGCGCAGCAGAAGGCCGCTGACCACCTTGCCATCCTTCAGGCTCAAAACAGTGGTTCTGAACGCCTGATCCACATTCCTGCTGGGATCCAGAATGTCTTCCAAAAGGCGTTCCGCCCCGCGGATTCCGACACCATCCAATTGCGGGCCGATCCGGGCGCCCTGTCCGGAAATCTGGTGGCACGTGGCGCATTGCTTCTGGAAGACCGCCTTGCCCTTCTCCGTGTCGAGGGTTGCGGTCTTGAATGTGGCGGTGACCTGACGAATGCGTTCCAGGGCTCCGGCATCGGCATCGGGGATACCCTTGGTCAGTTCCGCAAGATCCTTTTTCCAGGGGCCATTGTGTTTGGCGAGCCGGGTCTCCACCGTCCTTTCACGCAAAACGCGGGCGGAAGTTTTGCCCTGACGCACCAGACCCACCAGTTTTTCGGATCCTTCGGGAGTGAGGGCCAATTCTTGAGCGACCGAGTTTTGCAAGTTGGCTGGAAGGGTGCCTAGAGCTTTGGCCGCCGTTTCAAGGCCGACCGGACCGCAGCTTTTGGCGAGGGCCTGGCCGCATTCCCGGCGGAGGGCATCGGGGGTTTCGCCGCTTTGGAGCAATTGGCCCAACAGGCCTGTCACTCCGCCCGCATCGAGCGCCAGCAGGGCGCGCAGGCTGGCCAGACGCAATTCGCCTGCTTCGCCCGCAGTTGAAAGGGCGGCCACCAACCGGTCCTTGGCTTTACCCGTGGCCTGGGCCAACTCCACGCCATCCAATCGGGCCGGCATGTCCTTGCTGACCAACAGGTCACGGACCATGCTTTCCGCCTGATTCAGCAGGCTGGCGGGAACCGGTTTGGCCGAGGATTGGCACCCCTGTGCCAACGCCTTGATCCATCCGGCCTTTTCCCGGTTGCCAGCGGGTGACCCGCCTATCCAAGCGGTCAACTGTTCCAATTCCCCTTCGGATCCGTGGCGGGCCACCAGACGAGCCATCTCCGGAATGAGGGCTGCCATCGCAGGGGAAGGCTGCTTGCCTTGGCTGCTGACGAGAGCCCCGGCGAGGAAGGCGGCTGAATCCTTGCTCGGGATACCCAAGGCCGCCCTGCAGAGGGTTTCCAGTGCCTGTGGGGTTGGTTTTTCCCGCGACAATTGTGCCAGGGTGTCTTCCCGCACCATGCAGTCGCGCAGCGCGATCAGGGCGGTGTGGCTGCCGTGGGTGTCCTCGGGGGGCCAGGCGTGAAGGGCTGAGACCAGCGCATTGGCGACTTCCTTGCCCGAGCTGTTGGCTAGGCTCTCCGCCGCGGCGCGCGCAACCCGCCTGTCAGGGTCGCCCAGACCGCTTTGCAGCACCTTTTCACCCCCGGGAGTGGGGGCGGCTCCGAGCAGCAGCATCGCATGGGTGCGCTGGAGCGGGTCCGCATGGGAAGCCTTGGCAATCACGGTGCCGGTATCCAGCTTGCCCAGCCGTTGCAGGACCCAGGCCGCCAACGCCGAGCCGGGTCCCTGATGGGAAGCGGCCAGGGGCCGGACGGCATCAGCTTCACAGCGTTGTGCCAGCTGATTAGCGGCCAGAACGCGTTTGGCCGGATTGGAGCTTGCCAAGGCTTCCACCAGACGGGCCACAGGGGCTGAGGCACCCAGATCGGGGATTTGGATGGCCAAATCTTCCGGCGCGATCCTCCAGATGCGGCCGCGGTGCCGGTCGCGGCCCGGGTGGGTGAGCGGAACCTCGTAGTGGCCAATGATCTTGTTGTAAAAGTCGGCGATGTATACCGCGCCGTCCGGGCCGAGCTTGATGTCCACCGGCCGGAACCAAAGGTCCTTGGAAATGATGAGGTCGGGCTGTTCCACCGCCTTGGGTGAGCTGCCGGTCCAGGCCAGATTGTCACGGTTCACCCGACTGGTGACGACATTGCCCAGGATAATGGTTTCCTGGAAGCCGGGCCAGAGTCCCTCGGGCAACCAGCAGCAGCCGGCGATGCCAGTGGAACCGTGGTCGTGCGGGCACATTTCCGGCCCGAACCCCAGTCCATCATGGGGTTTGCCGAAGCTTGGGTAACTGGCACCCTTGATGATGTTGTAAACCGGCTTCGAATGGCAGTCCGCCGTGAAGAGATGGCCGAAATCGTCCATGGCCATGCCGAAAGGATTGACCTGGCCGCGGGTCCAAACCTCCAAGCCGGTGCCATCCGCCTTGAACCGGTAGGTGTGGCCGCTCTGCATGCCGATGGTTTTGCCCTGCTCGTTTTTCACCTGGCTTTCATTGGCGAAGCCGTGGGTGGCGTGGATGGAGCCGTCCAGGCCCCAGGTGAACGCGTTGGTCATGCCGTGGGTGTCGCGAAAACCGTAGCCCGAGAGGATCACCGTGGATTTGTCGACTTTGCCATCGTTGTCGGTGTCTTCCAGCAGGCGCAGGTGGCCGATGTCGAAGACCAGCGCGCGGGTGGTCTTGCCGGAGGGGAGCGGCAGCAGGCCGATGGGGATGTTCAGGCCATCGGCGAACACTGTCACCTTGCGGGCCTGGCCTGTGGCTGGGTCGAAATCTTCCAGGATTTTGACTGTGTCCCGGGGTTTGGTTCCCTGGGCGGCCGGGTAGGGGTATTCCAGGGTGTCGGTCACCCACAAACGACCACGGTCGTCAAAGGCGATGTTCATCGGCTTGTAGATGGCCGGATCGGCGGCCACCAATGTTGCCTTGAGGCCCTTGGGCAGTTGGAACCCGGCAGCCTCCTCGGCGGGGCTCAGGGCCTCGCTTGGGGCGACCAAAGGTGGTTGCGCTAGGGAGAAATAAACAAGGAGAGAGCCCAGGGAGAGCATGATCCGACTCCAACATCCAAATCCATCAGGCGCTGGCAGGGTGCACGCGGGCCCCTGATGATGGCAAGAGCTTGAGCATAACCGGGCAGGTTTGCCCTGCAAGCTGTCTGCCTCGGCAGCCCCGGCCAAAAGACGAGGCCTTGGTGGTTGCTTCGAACCTAAATCGATGGCCCCACGGCAGTTGTTACCATGGAGCCATGTCCAGGCAGCGCGTACTGTTTGTTACCGGGAAACTGGCGGAAAAATCCCTCCGGCGGGTTCTTGAGGCATTTGCGCCCGGTTGCGGAATCGATCCGGAAGTGGCGGTTTTGCCCATCAGTGTGGCGGCCCTGGCCAACACCGGGTGGATGGCTCCCAGACTGTGTATTCCCGAGGGGATCACCCGGGTGGTGATTCCCGGACTGTGCCCGGGTGACCTGAAGCCCCTGGAGGCTGCCCATTCCGGACGGGTTCACTTTGAAAAAGGGCCCCACGACCTGCTGGACCTGCCCGCTTATTTCAAGCAGCCGCAAACTCCTCCGGATCTTTCCCGCCACAGCATCGAGATCATCGCCGAGATCAACCACGCCCCGCGCCTTTCCCGGGAAGAGCTGGTTTCCCAGGCCACGGAATTGGCCCGGGCCGGGGCTGACAGGATCGATATCGGGTGCGAACCGGGGCATCTGTGGGCCGGGGTTTCCGACGCGGTCAAAAGTCTGGTGGATACCGGTCTGGCCGTCTCCATCGATTCGTTCGAGCCCGAGGAGGTGGAACGCGCGACGCGGGCCGGGGCCACCCTGGTACTGAGCGTGCAGGGGCATAACCGTGAACGGGCTTTGGACTGGGGGGTGGAGGTGGTGGCCATCCCGGACCGCCCAGGTTCCCTGGAGGGGTTGGGCCAGACGGTTGAATTCCTCGACCGCAAGGGCGTTCCCCATCGGATCGACCCTATTCTGGAACCAGTGGGGCACGGGTTCGGGGCCAGTCTTGCCCGCTACGCCGCCATGGCAGAAATGTTTCCGGGAAAGCCGGTGATGATGGGCGTGGGTAATGTCACCGAACTGGCCGAGGTGGACACGGCGGGGGTGCATCTGGTGTTGCTGGCGCTGGCCAAGGAATGGGGGGTGGGCAGTGTGCTCACCACCCAAGTGGCCAACTGGTGCCAAAGCGCCGTCATGGAGATTGATCACCTGCGGCGGGTGGTGGAACTGGCCATCACCGAACGCCGGCTGCCCAAGTACCTTGATCCATCGGTCTTGCTGCTGCGAGACCGACGGGTGGTGCGGCGGTCGGAGCGGGACCTCGCGGAACTGCAGGCCGCCATCACCGATAGCAATTTCCGCATCGTCGCCGAGTCGGGCGAGGTGCATGTGATGAACAATCGCACCTGGGTGCGGGGCAGGGAGCCCTTCGCGTTGATGCGTGAACTGGCAAGCCGGGAAAGCCTGGACGCATCGCACGCCCTCTACCTGGGCTACGAGATCGCCAAGGCTGTCACAGCGCTCACCCTGAACAAGAATTACACGCAGGATCGCGCGCTAGATTGGGGGTTTCTCACGCGCCCGGAGGCAAGCCACCGGGACCGCCCGGACGAGCGCGGCGGCGGGGCCGTCCCATGATGACGGCGGTTAAAACCACGGCTGCCGGCGCCGCCATCCTGCCCATCGGCAGTCCGTTGGATCCGATCGATGGGCTCAGGCGTCTCGCTCGGCTTCCCTATTCGGCTGCCTTCCTGAGCGAGGGACCCGTCGGGGAACGGGGCCGATTCAGCTATGTGATGGCGGACCCGGTCCGTTTGCTGGTGAGCCGGCTGGGCCGTTGCGTGAACCTGGCCGGGGAGGCCCAGGCGAACCCGTGGGAGGCCCTTCACGCGGAGGTGGCCGGTTGCCATCAGGCTGTGCAGCCAGGCCTGCCCCCGTTTCAAGGCGGTTGGGCCGGCATGCTTGGCTACGACCTGGCCAGGTGGCTGGAAAGACTGCCCGCCCCGATCATTGATGAATTTTCTCCTCCGGAAATGGTTGCCGGGCTCTATGACACCGTGCTGGCCACCGACCGCCTCACCGGCGAGCAGTGGCTGATCTCCACGGGGCTCGGTTTCAGGGAACCGGTGGAGGCTCGGGCGGCGCGAGCCATGCGGCGCCTCGAGTTCTTTGCGGGGAAGCTGCGGGCCGAGCCGTTGCCGTGGGATCACTCCTTCGGCCAGGGGCAACGGGTGGACCCGGCCCGTTTGCGCGCGGTTCCCGGCCAGCCCTGGGTTTTCAGCCATTTCAGCCGGGAAGAATACCTGGGGACGCTTTCACGGGGAATCGAGTACATCCACGCTGGCGACTGTTTTCAGGTGAATCTGGCCCAGCGCCTGCTGCATGCGGACAGGCCGCCATTGTCCCTTCTGGGGCGTATCCGGGGCAAAAACCCAGTGCCCTTCGGTTGCTGGCTGGACTGGGGGGATGGCCAATTGATCAGCGCGTCTCCCGAACGTTTCCTCCGACTTGAGGGGGGCGTTGTTTCCACGCGGCCCATCAAGGGCACGCGGCCGCGCGGGGCCTCACCCGGGGCAGACGAGGCGCTGCGACAGGAACTGGTCAGGAGCCCGAAGGACCGGGCGGAAAACATCATGA
>DKBS01000140.1:13761-18958 GCA_002451275.1 Planctomycetaceae bacterium UBA6894
GAAAACATCATGATCGTGGACCTGTTACGCAACGACCTGGGACGAAGTTGCGTGCCGGGTTCGATGGTGGTTCCCACTGTCTGTGAGATTGAATCATTTCCCACGGTCCATCACATGGTGTCGGAAGTGCGCGGTCGGCTGCGGCCCGGGCTGGGCCCGGTCGATTTGCTTGCGGCGGCGTTTCCCGGAGGTTCTGTCACCGGCGCGCCCAAGATTCGCGCCATGGAGATCATCAACGAACTGGAGGAAACCCGGCGCGGCGCCTACTGCGGATCATTCTTCTGGATCGGCGCCGACGGTTCCATGGATTCCAACATCCTCATCCGCAGCATCACCCGCCAAGGTGGCTGGCTTTCCTTCCCCGTGGGAGGCGGCATCGTTGCCGATTCGGAGCCCGAGGATGAATACGCGGAGACCCTGCACAAGGCGAAGGGAGTGATCTGCCTGCTGGATGGGGAATAGCGTCGAGCGTGTGGATCAGGTCTGGACGGCGTCGAACAGCACCAGGGAAAACGGGCCGAAGACGACCACCGGCAGCCAGGCCGCCAGCGCCGGGCTCACCAGGTCGCTTTCTCCCATCATCTTGCAGCCGTACACCATGCCGAAAAACATCCCGCACAGGATGAGGCACATGCCTGCCGAGATGAACACATTGCGGTTCTGGTCGCGGAGGATCACCGAAACACCCAGCAGCACCAGCGTCATGCCCAGGATGGGGCGCACCAGGCGCACATGGAACAGCACCGCCAGCGACGGGACGCGCGCCACATCGGCGCGCTGCATTTCCTGGTACAGGCGGAGGGTGGAGGCGAAGGAGAACCAGTTGGGGTTACGGGTGATCGCGGAGAAATCCACCTCGCGCACATGCAGCAGGAAACGGCCGGTGTCGAGCGGCTCGAGGACCGGGCTCTTGCGGTCCCATCCATCGATTTCCGGCGGATTTGTCTGCATCAGTTCCCAGCGGCCCCCGCGCTCGCTGCGCTCATCGGGATGGAACAAGGCCTGCTTGGCGGTCAGGTGCACCAGGGTTCCCGCGACCGATTCGGGGATGGTGACGCGCAGGTTGTGCACCACCCTGGTGAGCCTGTCGGCCTTCTCGCCCTCGATATGGATGCCGTTGGGTTCGTAGGCGCCGCGCACGGGCACCTCCTTCACCGCGTGAGGGTCCTCCTTGGTGGACATCAACTTGTCGGCAATCTGCGGGATGATCATCTCGGAGTTGAGCACGGTGAGGCTGAGCGTCATGAATGCGCCCGCTAGGATGGGGGTGACAATGCGCCAGGTGGATATGCCGGCGGCCAGGAGGGGTACCTGCTCGTTGCTGCGCTGCATCATGGCGATGGCGAACATGCTGGCCAGCAGGGCGATCGCCTCGCAGAGACGGTCGAAGATCTGTGTGAGCTGGTAACCGTAGAAGGTGAAGATGTCCACGACGATATCGCGGATGGGTTTGTTCTTGCCTGCAAAGTCGTCGAGGTTGGTAAACAGGTCGACAATGATGTACAGCGTGAGCAAGCTGGTCAGCACCACCAGGTACGACTTCACGAAGCTCCAGAACATCTGCCTGTCGATCAGGGTGAACATGGTTGCCGGTGGCTCTCGAGGTGGACCTGGCTGGCTTGCCAGCGGGGCTGGTAATCCAGTAGGTATTGTTTGACGTACATGTTGGACTCGGTGCAGGCCTTGTCGCCAAAGCCCTGGGACTTCATCTCGCGGTAGGCTTCGGCGATGGTCCAGCCCTGGTGCTCCACCCGGTACAGCGCGGCCAGAAGTCCGGTGCGGTGAAGCCCCGCCTTGCAGTGGATCAGGATGGGGTAATTGTCGGGGTCGTCGTACACCGCCAGCATCTCGTCGAGGACGGCCGGCTTCTTTTTGGGGTATTCCGACATGTGGACCAGGTCGGGCTTCACATGGATGTATTTCACACCCAGTTTGCGGCACATCTCCTGTTCACCGATGGTTTCCCGGGTCAGGTAGTCCTTGCGGATTTTCGGGTCGGGAAATTCCTGCTGGACATTCACCACGGACTTGATGCCGTAGCGCCGCACCGCATCCGCGAAGCCTGCCTCGGTCATCTGGCCGGAACGGTACAGCTTTCCGGGTGCCGCCACCCGCAGTCTCTTACCCTTTTCCCACACGCTGCGGTAGAAATGGAACAGTCCCAGGCCCAGAACCGCAATCAGCACTGCGGTGGCTGCGCCCCCAGCCAGTCGTTTGATCCAGCGAACAGTTTCAGGCGGCACAGACTCGCTCCCAGTTGCCTATAGCCCTGGGGGTGGGCAAAGAGCCCCCACGGTTGGTCGGGAGAATGCCCGGAAGGCCCCACGGGAGCAAGGTCATTCCGTTCCAACCAGGGGGGATAGCCACCTTTCAGTTCCTGGTTTTGGCCCTTTCCCGCCAAAATCGGCCCCAAGGCGTACAACTAATTGAAGAATCCGTTGTTTGAGCTGGGGCTGAACCCCGGCGTTGCCATTGCGCCAGGCATGAGGAACCAGACATGAGAAAAGTGGCTTCTTCTCTGGTTTTTGCAGAATCTCCAGGCTTCTTGTTTTTCCTGTTTTTAATTTTTTCAGGGGGCACCGTGCGATCGGATGAAGGCATGTGGCTGCTGAATGATCCGCCCAAGGACCTGCTGGCCAAGCGCCATGGGTTCGAACTCACCCAGGCCTGGCTCGACAAAGCTCGGCTGGCGTCCATTCGCCTGAACAGCGGCGGTTCCGGTTCATTTGTGTCCTCCAGCGGCCTGTTGCTCACCAACCATCATGTGGGAGCCGATGCCCTGGCCAAGCTGAGTTCCCCGGGCAAGGATTTGCTGAAGACCGGATTTTTGGCCCGAACCCGGGCCGAAGAAATGCAGTGCCCAGATCTTGAAATCAATGTGTTGATGACCATTGAGGATGTGACCGACCGGGTGGAGGCCTCGGTACGGGGCGTGACCGATCCGGCCAAGGCAAGCGCCGCGCGGCGGGCGGAAACCGCCCGCATCGAGAAGGAGTCGCTGGACAAGACCGGCCTGCGCAGCGATGTGGTGGTGCTCTATCAAGGCGCCGTGTACCACCTGTACCGGTACAAGAAGTACACCGATGTCCGCCTGGTATTTGCGCCGGAGGGGGCGATTGCCGGTTTTGGCGGCGATGTTGATAACTTTGAATATCCGCGCTACGGTCTGGATATCTGCGTGTTCCGGGCCTACGAAAACGGCAAACCGGTTGAATCGGCAAATTACCTGAAAATCCAGCCTGCTGGTCCCAAGGAAAACGATCTGGTGTTCGTGACCGGTCATCCAGGCGTGACCCAGCGTCTGGAAACAGCGGCCCGGCTTGAACTGCGGCGGGACCACCTGCACCCCTTCATGCTGGGGTGGTTGCGCACCATGGAAAACGGATTGGCCCAATTTGCCGCCAGTGGTGTGGAGCCTGCGCGATTGGCGAACAAGGTTTCGCATTCCATTGCTAACAGCCGCAAGGCGCTCACCGGGCAATACATGGGGCTGTGCGATGAGGCTCTCATGGTGGGCAAGCGGGAGGCGGAGTCGGCCCTGCGGGCCCAGGTGAAATTCAGGGGGCAGGACCCCTACCAGGCCATTGCCGAAGCCTGCGCCCGTCAGGCGGCTTTTCACAGGGAGTACGCATTGATCGAACGCGGGCTGGCGGTGGACAGTGATTTGTTCACCATTGCCCGGCATTTGGTCCGCATGGCCCGTGAAGACACCCTGCCCGGACCCGACCGCCTGAAGGAATATCGCGATTCGGCGCGGGCATCCCTGGAATTGTCCCTTTTTTCTCCCGCCCCCATCCATGGCTCCCTTGAAAAAGTGCGTCTCACTCTGGGCCTCACCTACCTGGCTGAGCAGTTGGGGGCGAGGCATCCGCTGGCGGTGAAATTACTGGGCGGAAAATCGCCCGAGCGGCGGGCCCAGGAGTTGGTGGATGGAAGCCGGTTGGCAGACGTGCAGGAGCGCAGGCGCTTGGCTCAAGGCGGGCAGAAAGCGATTGACAGTAGTTCCGACAGCATGATCGCCCTGGCGAAATCCATTGATGCGGAAGCGAGGGCGCTGCGCAAACGGCTGGAGGAGGAGGTGGAGGAGCCGGAACGGCAGGCCCAACGCGCCATTGGCCTGGAACGATTCCGTATCCTGGGGAAAACGATGGCACCCGATGCCACCTTCACCCTGCGGCTCGCCTTCGGCGTGGTGAAGGGCTACGAGGTTGACGGCACGGAACTGCCCTTCCACACCACCTTTGCAGGGCTCTACGCCAAGGCGGATGATCATCAGGGGGCGTCGCCGTTCAAGCTGCCCTCAGCCTGGATCGATCGCAAGGAGAAGCTGAACCTGCAAACCCCGTTCAACTTTGTTTCCACCGCCGACACCATCGGCGGCAATTCCGGCAGCCCTGTCCTCAATCGGGCGGGGGAGTTGGTGGGGGTGAATTTTGACCGGAACCGCCACGGGTTGGTGCGCAACTTCGTGTACACCGACCTTCAGGCAAGACACATCGCGGTCCATGCCGGCGCGATCGCCGAGGCGCTCGACAAGGTGTATGGAGCCTCGGAGTTGCTGGGCGAACTGGGCCTGCGCTAACCGTCCTTTTCAAACCGAGGCCAGACCGGAGAGGGTAGAGCCATGAAGTATGTGATTGTGATTCCAGACGGGGCGGCGGACGAGCCGCAGGCTTCACTGGGTGGGAAAACCCCGCTGGAGGCGGCCAACATTCCCCACATGGACAGCATCGCCCGCCGCGGGATTTTGGGGTGGGCCGACAATGTGCCCGCCAGCCTGACCGCCGCCAGCGATGTGGCCACGCTTAGCCTGTTTGGCTACGACCCGATGCGTTACTACACCGGCCGTGCCCCATTGGAGGCCCGGGCCATGGGGATCCATCTGGGGCCGGAGGATTTTGCCGTCCGCTGCAACCTGGTGCACGCCCCGGGCGATGTGATGGTCGATTTTACCGCCGGTCACATCGGTAACGAGGAGGGGGCCGCCCTAATCGCAACCCTGCAGGAAAAACTGGGGGGCAAGCGCGTGGTTCAGGGCGATTCGGGCCCGGTGGAGGTCACGCTCGAGTTTCACCCCGGCGTGAGCTACCGCAACCTGATGATCGTGCGGAACGGCGCTGCCGCCGGGAAGCCACCTGCTTTGGATGCCAGCACCAAAACCCAGGCCCCGCATGCTTTGGATGCCAGCACCAAAACC
>DKBS01000140.1:19181-19403 GCA_002451275.1 Planctomycetaceae bacterium UBA6894
AGCACCAAAACCCAGGCCCCGCATGATGTGCCAGACCAGTCCATCGCGCTCCATCTGCCCAAGGGGACGGGCGGGGCCTGGCTGGTTGAACTGATGGAGGAAAGTAAAAAACTCTTTGCCCACCACCCAGCCAACCAAGCCCGAGAGGCCAAGGGCAAACGGCCCGCCACTCAGTGTTGGCTGTGGGGACAGGGCAGGGTGCCCAGCCTGGATTCCTTCGAG
>DKBS01000140.1:19680-20340 GCA_002451275.1 Planctomycetaceae bacterium UBA6894
TCAGCGCGGTGGATCTGGTGCGCGGGGTGGGGCAGTTGATCGGTTGGAAGCGGGTGGATGTGGCGGGAGCCACCGGCTATCTGGACACCGATTATGCCGCAAAGGGGCGCAAGGCGATTGAATGCCTGAAGGACCATGACCTGGTCTGCGTGCATGTGGAGGCGCCAGACGAGGCGTCGCACGAGGGACGGGCGGACGCCAAGGTCCAGGCTATCGAGCAGATTGATGAGCACATCGTCGGGCCGCTGCTCAGGGCTTTGGAGGGTGTGGGAGAATACCGGATTCTCATTGAGCCGGACCACCGCACGCTGATTCGCACCAAGGCCCACACCCATGGGCCGGTGCCTTTTGCCTTGGCGGGGACCGGCATCCACCCCGTTTCCGGTTCCGTTGCCGGTTACCATGAATCGGCGGTTGCCGCCGACAGTCCGGTCCAGATCGGCCATCAGTTGTTGGCCACCCGGATGATTCGGAAGGGTTAGGTTGTGCGGCTTGCTGTTATGTCAAGATTGCTGTCTATGGCAAAATGGCAGGCCTTTTTCCTTGACCTGAGCCCGAAAATCCGAAAGACTTGAAGAAACTCGCCTGTTGGCTCTTGTTGGGCTTCCTCAGCCCTTTGGAGTCGGCTCCTCATTCATTCCCAATCCGCTTGGGAAGGAA
>DKBS01000070.1 GCA_002451275.1 Planctomycetaceae bacterium UBA6894
CTTATAAAGAAGAGGCGAACCAAGTAAAAAGAGTGCATTCGATATCCATGTGGGCCAAGGCTCGCCATTCACTACCTTCCAACTATTTGCCCTGCAACGGTTAGTCCTTACGGAACTTTCAATTCTTCCCCGACCGGGTTATTCTTCTTTTTCATCCAACCATTCAAAATACCCCTGCGGTCCCAGACCCATGTCCAACATCCCACCTCCAAGCCAGGAACCACAGAATGACAAAGACGGTACTGAAACCGTTTATGGCTTAGACCACGATCGAAGTGATACCTTTTCCCAAGGAAGGGCCCAACGACCGCTGGGGATCACCCTGCTGATGGTCTTGCATCTAATCATGGGACTAGTACTGGTTGGCACCCAAGCCTGGGCGCTATCCAACCCGGAAGAAATTACCCAACGACTGAACGCCGCCGGAATTCCTTATCTCTTGGTCCTTGCTGGTGCCACCATCATTTCTGTCACCGCCTTGGCTTCGGGGGTAGGCATGGTGATGGGTGCCCGTTGGGGCTGGTGGTTCACCGCTTTTTATTATGTGTACTCCATTGTGCGCAACCTGGGGGCGCTTGTTACAGTTCATGGAATGACCCAGCAACTGGAATCGGAAGGGACCGACCCGACCAAGTTTTACGGGAAGTACCTATCCCGGGCCGCCATTTCGACATTGATTCTGCTCTACCTATATCGGGCCAATGTGCTTCGGTTTTTCCGTTTGGAATCGATGAACAAGTTTGGCGCATTTCTTTATCTCTTGGGCATCTGCGGTTCGATCTCCGCAATCAGTTACTGGATCAACCTGCTGGCGCAATGATCCACACCGGGAAGGCGAATCCCAAAACCCACTCTGTTTTATCGGAATTTTTTCAGTTACCCGCCTGGCCAACATCGGTCCAGACGCGGTCGGGCCAGGCGCGGTCGGCTTGCACGACTTTGGCCAGCGTGGGCCTGCCCAGGGCCAGGTAGGCCTGTTCGAGGATGAGGGCGGCGATGGCCCGGCGCTTGCGGGTGCCGGTGGCCCAGAGCTCATGACCGATCAGCAGGGCAACACCCGGTTGGCCCTTTTGCATGGCCTGACCCGCCTTGCGGACCAGCCATTCGATTCCCTTGGTGCGCCAAACGGCCTCCTGCACCCGGCGGGGATCCATGCGGGTCTGGCACAGGTCGAAAGGTGCCACCACGCCTGTGCCGTCCTGTGTGGTGAGTGCCACCAGCGCATCCCGTTCAAAGTGGTGGGGCATCACCTCCAAGAAGGCATTGCCCGTCTCCCGCACCTCGGGCAGGCCGGCCCGGTTGAAAAGGCGGTCGAGCGGGGCGCGCAACGCGTCGAGACTCTGGCGGAAAACCTTGGCCTCCTCATCGCCGGCCAATTCGGGATCGTCCTCGAGTTCTGCGACCGCCTCCTCCAACCACAGGCGGAGCACCCATGCCAGGGCGTCCCCCTCAACATCCACGCCCGGGCCTGCCTCGGAATCCGCCACAGCCACAGCAAATGGAGTCCCCCGATCGGGATCGTCGAGCAAGTAACCGACGCGCCTGGTGCCGTCGATCTCCTCGAGCACTGGGAAAAATTCGGGGAGGTCCCAGCGCTTGCGGGCGTGGAGCAGGAGGGGTGCCGGGGGCTCCACCCGGTCAAACCGCCCGGCCAGGACCTCAAAGGGGCCGACCAGCCGCAGGCCCAGGGAATCCTCCAAAGCGCGCAGTGGCTCCAGGGGTTTTTCCTGACGGCAGGCGGCGTAGAACCGGTGCATGTCCTCGGGGAATTCGAAGCCATAAAGCCGGGTGAGCAGCTCGCGGCGGGCCTGCGGGCTGCTCATCGGCGGGAATCCGGTTTTCGAAAGGACATGGGCGATGCCTTGGGTTGACTGTGGCGGCCGATGTGTCAGGCCATGAGGGCGGTGACCGCCTCGGCCTGCACCAACTCGCGGGGCTGGTTTAGGTGATTCATCACGATAGTGCCGGGATTGATGCCCAGGCTGTGGTAGAGCGTGGCCAGCAACTCGCGCGGATGGACCGGGTTCTCCAGCGGGGCGCTGGCGGTCTTGTCGCTCTTGCCGTGAACATGGCCGCGTCGCGAACCGGCGCCGGCCATGACGGCGGTGTAGCAGTACGGCCAGTGGTCGCGACCGTCATCGGAGTTGTCGTTGCCGCTGGTGGAGACGCCGCGCTGCGGACTGCGGCCGAACTCGCCGACCGCGATGACGAGGGTCTCGTTGAGCAGGCCGCGCTGGTCGAGATCGGAGATCAGGGCGGAGAGGCCGGCATCCAGCATGGGGGCTGACTGGTTTTTCATACGTTGGGACAGGCCGGTGTGGACATCCCAGGAATGGTTGTCGGAGTTGGCGATCTTGGGCCAGTTGATCTCGACAAATCGGGTGCCGGCCTCAACCAAGCGACGGGCCAGCAGGCAGCACTGGCCGAAGGTGTTGCGGCCGTACTGGTCGCGCAGGCCGTCCCTTTCCTGCTTCAGGTCGAATGCTTTGCGAGCGTTGCCCGAGAGCA
>DKBS01000071.1:0-908 GCA_002451275.1 Planctomycetaceae bacterium UBA6894
CCATGGCGATGCGGGAATCGACTACTGCTACTCCGGCACCAGCAACCCGGCCTCCCCGTGGACAGATGCGCTGCTGGAAATTAGGTCCCGCGTGGAACAGGTGCGGGGCCGGTACAACTTCTGCCTGCTGAACCGGTACCGGTCGGGGGCGGACAGCGTGGCCTGGCACGCTGATGATGAACCGGGCATGGGTGACACCATCGCATCGCTGTCGTTGGGGGCCACCCGGACTTTCCGCATCCTCCACATTCAGACGCGGGAGACCCGATCCTTTCCGCTGGCCGAGGGCACGCTGCTGATCATGGGCGGCAGCATGCAGCGATTCTGGAAGCACGCGGTTCCAAAAACCACCCGGCCGGTGGGAGAGCGGGTGAACCTGACCTTCCGCTGGCTGGCAAGGTGATTGCGGGCAGTGGCAGGGCTGATAGACTCGAACGCTTCAGCACCGCCTCTTTCTCTAGTGGATACCCCACCATGGCACGAATCGCTGCGTTGCTCCTTCTGTCTCTGTCGAGCCTTGGCGTTTCGGCACAGACGATGAAGAAAGACATCCCGTATGTGGCCGGCGGCCATGCCCGTCAGGTGCTGGATATCAACTCGCCCAAGGACGCGAAAAATCTCCCGGTGGTGTTCTGGATCCATGGAGGGGGCTGGCAAACCGGCGACAAGTCCCAGGTTCAGATCAAACCCAAGGCTTTCAACGACAAGGGATTTGTGTTTGTGTCCACCAACTACAGGCTTTTGCCCGAGGTGGACATGGGCACCATCATCCGCGATGTGGCCAAGGCGATCCGCTGGACGCACGACCATATCGCCGAGCATGGCGGCGATCCGACGCGTCTCTTTGTGATGGGGCACTCCGCCGGGGCGCAACTGGCGGCGATCGTCTGCACCGATGACCGGTACCT
>DKBS01000071.1:978-1147 GCA_002451275.1 Planctomycetaceae bacterium UBA6894
AGATGGCCGAGACCCGGGCGCGGGTGCATGGCCTGCCGATGCCCCATTTCGGCCACCGGGTGAAATTCGGTGACTGCCCCGAGAAACACAAGGACTTTTCGGCGGTCACCCATGTGGCCAAGGGCAAAGGCATCCCGCCGTTTCTGGTGATGTATGTCGCCGGGCACCC
>DKBS01000071.1:1210-4333 GCA_002451275.1 Planctomycetaceae bacterium UBA6894
GGCGACACCTACGATGTGCCCGCCATCATCGAGATGGCCGAGACCCGGGCGCGGGTGCATGGCCTGCCGATGCCCCAATTCGGGCACCGTGTGAAATTCGGTGACAGCCCCGAGAAACACAGGGACTATTCGGTGGTCACCCATGTGGCCAAGGGCAAGGGTATCCCGCCGTTTCTGGTGATGTATGTCGCCGGGCACCCCGACAACAACGCCCAGGCCCAGCGGTTGGCCAACACGCTGAAAGGTGCCGGCGTGTCGGCCACCCTCTACGGCGGACGGGAAACCACCCACGACAAGATCAACAACGATATCGGCCTGGCGGATGACCCGGGGACGAAACTGTTGTGGGAGTTCATGGACAAAAGCCTGCAACCCTGAGGCCAAGGCAGCGGCCCGGTCCTGCAAATGCTCAACGCACCGGGTCTGGCACGATCTCGTTCACCTTCAGATATTCCTGCACCGGACGCTTGTTCAACTCCACCAGCTTCGGCAAGGTGGCCAGCAGGGATTGCTCCTGCCCGGGTGGCACATAGAGCTCCAGACTGGTCAGTTGAGGGAGGGTTTTAAGCGGGGACAGGTCGGTCACCCTGGTCCCGCCGATGCTGAGGTTCCACAGGAACGGACTGCCCGATAGCGGGGCGAGATCGGAAATGTTGGTGTTGTGGCATTCCAGCAAATGCAAGGGCTGGCCCCGCAGGGGTTCCAAGCTGTCCACCGGAGTCTCCTGGCAGCGGACCACCCGCAGGCCCATGCCACCGAGCGGGCTCAGGTCGCGCACCTGGGTTTTGTTGCAGTGGAACAGATCGAGCTTCAGTCCGCGCAGGGGTGACAGGTCCCGGATGGGGTTGCCGCCGCACATCAGTTCCTTCAGCGAGGTGTTGACCAGGGGGGACAGGTCTTCCACCCCGCAGCCCACGCAGTTGAGGGATTCGAGCGGTAGGTCCCGCAAGGGGCCCAGGTCCCGCAAGCGGGGGTTCCAGGCCACACCCAACATTTTGATCCGCATGCCGGCCAGCGGGGACAAATCGGCCAGTTTCCCGTTGGGCTGGCCGGTCCGGGTCCCATCCAGGAAAAGGCCTTCCAACTCGGGGAAGCCGCGGACGGGAGAGATGTCGGTGACCGCGGCGGTGATGAGGTGGTATCTCCGCACCACGCCATTCTCGATGATGGCATTGCCCGGATCCGTCAGCCCGGGATTCCGCCGCACCAGTTCGGCCTGGACCTCGGTGACTTGCCCATCGGCCGGAAGGGCGCGAATCCTAGCCAGCCAGGCATCCTCCAGCGCCGGAATCCGCACCTCGGCCGGCGTTTCCCTTGCCAGGAAATGGGTGGTCGCCCAGTAGGGGCCGACTAGGAGAGGTGCCGCGACCAACGCCACCAGCAGGCGGGAATGCGAGTTGCCGGCATTGCCGACCATTTCGGCCAGCTCGGTGGCCCGCTGGAAACGCCGCCGGGGTTCAGGCTGCATGGCCCGCTGGCATACCTTCAGGATTTTCGGGGGCAGCGTGTCGGCCCAAACGATTTGTCCCCGGATGATTTCAGCCTGCAGTTCGACAGGATTTTTAGCCGCATAGGGGACCTTGCCCGTGCAGAGATAATGCAACAGGACCCCCAGCGCATACACATCGGTCTGGGGTGAAACCCTTTGCCCGGCAAGTTGCTCGGGGGCCATGTACTGCAGCGTGCCCGTCACACCGGGAAGTTTCCCCTCCCCGGAGACCGCTATGCCAAAGTCACACAGCCTGGCCCTGCCAGACGGGTCCAGCGGGATGTTGGAAGGCTTGACATCCAGATGGATCAAGCCCTGCCGGTGGGCGCAGTCGAGGGCCTCCGCGACATCCCGGATGATTTCCCGGGTCCTTGCGAAGGGAAGGTCCCGCCGGCTGGCGACCCGGTCTAGGCTGGCCCCTTCCACAAATTCGGAAACAATGAAATCAAACCCATCCCAGGTCCCAAAATCATACACGGGAACAATCCGCGGATGCTTCAGCATGGCAACCCGGCGCGCCTCGGCCTGCAGCCTGCCGGATGAATAGGCGCCGTGCGGAATCTTGATGGCGACCAGGCGGTCGAGCCTCAGGTCGCGTGCCAGCCACACGGAGGCGTGCCCACCGGAGCCGATGAAGGAATGGATCCTGTACCGGTCGTTGATGGTGGCGTGTTGCAGGTTCCGGATGGGAGCAGACGGTTCCCCGTTAGTCGAGGTGGGGTGGTCCATCCATTCGGTGGCTTTCAGCACCGCGATTTTCTTCCGCAATTCCTCCACCAGATGCGGATTGCCCTGCGCCAGTTCCTCGGGAGTCGCCTCCTGGCCGCTTTCACGGCTTTCTTCCCAGGCCAGCAGCAGGTCGGAGAGCAGGTCACCCGTCTCGTTCATGCAACACCCTGATCTTTGACACGAGTGGAGGGCAGCGACGCGGGTCGTAAGGCAGGCAACCAGATAGCTTCGGCCATTCCAACCAACCGATCAAGCACCCGCCAATCCCTGGCGAACCGCCGACGGCTGGCACCAAACGCAAAAGCCGGAGAAGGTATCCTCTCCGGCCCGCACTGACAGGTTGTGGTCAAATATTAGCGGAGGAGGGGGGATTCGAACCCCCGGTGGAGTTTCCCCCACACAGCATTTCCAGTGCTGCACAATCAGCCGCTCTGTCACCCCTCCGGATGCGTTGCGAGAATGAATCCTAGAGGACCAACCGGGTGCCCGTCAATCGGGCAAGAAGCGTAACTCCCCACGCACGCATCACATCCGGTGCCAAATCCGGTGCAAACGGAAGCGAAAACAGTCTTCACGGCCCTTTTGCCCGCGCACCCGCACCACAAAAAATATCTATAGGTATAATTTTATTTCAAAAACTCAACCCTTCTCCACCAGGCGGTGGGTGGGCACCGGGCGGCCGGGCCGGAAGCTGCGCAAATTGGTCAGCTCGGCCACAGCCCCCACGCCGTGGGCGGCCTGCCAGGTGCCCTGCGCCACGAGTTGGGCCAGCGTTTCCGGATCCAGGGCCACCCGGGCGTTGATAATCAGGTCGGCTTCGGTGGCCTGGCGGTGGGCGGGTTGCGACAGCTTCGGCGGGGTGGTGTTGTCGATGGAATTGGCCACGGCAATGGCACCGGCCCCCT
>DKBS01000071.1:4546-5350 GCA_002451275.1 Planctomycetaceae bacterium UBA6894
GTTGTCGATGGAATTGGCCACGGCGATGGCGCCGGCCCCCTTCACCGTCACCTTCAAGTGGGCGGTTTCGGCATCCTGGCTGGTCAACAGGTTCTGGATGCCTCGCACCAGACCCAGCGCGAGGGTGTCGAGGTCGAACGGGCTATCGGCACGCACAGTCCCCTGGCTGTTCAGCCAGCCGAGATCCGCCTCGCCCTGGGCGTAGATGTCGTAATCCACCTCCATGGTCCGTTGACCGGGGGTCAGGGTTCCTTGCTCCAGCGCCTGGATGAACTGGTCGAAGCCGACACCTGTTCCGGCTGACACAGCCAGCACCGGGCGCCCGGGGAACTGCTCGTTGACCAGGCGCGTGAGTTCAGCCACCTCGTCCGGCTTCAGCTCATCCGCCCGGTTGACCAACACCAAATCGGCCTCCTCAAGCTGCTTGCGGAAAATGTAGGCCGCCTGGGGCGAAAAGCCCGCCTTGGCGTGGTTGCCCAGAATGCGCCGGCCATGGCCCGGCTTCAGGATGACCGCGTAGGGCGCCAGCCGCATCGGCTTTTGGTACACCTTCTCCAGCGGCCGCATCACCGTCGCCACCAGATCGGTGCAACTGCCCACCGGCTCGGCCAGCACTACATCGGGCAGGCCGCTGCCCGCTAGCTTCTCCATCACGCTGGTCAGCTCGTTGAAGTTGCAGCAGAAGCACGACCCGGCCACCTCGCCCACTTCCAGCCCCTGGGCGCGCAGCGTGTGCGTGTCCACCAAATCGGCCGCCTGGTCGTTGGTGACCACGATCACCCGTTTGCCCTGAGCCTGGTAGTG
>DKBS01000071.1:5532-7111 GCA_002451275.1 Planctomycetaceae bacterium UBA6894
CTGGCCAGCCGGCCCACCGTGGTGGTTTTGCCGGCACCCAAAAAACCGCCCACCATGATGAACAAAGGCGCCTTGGCATCCATGATCCGTGCTCCCCACCCGGCAAGCCGACATGTTGACATTTGCCCAACTGACAGAATGTTATCAGGCCTTCAAAATCTTGCAAAACACCCGGGGTTAAAACCTAGGACCTCCTGCCCCGCCAGGCTTGGACCACCAGTCCGGTCATCAGGATGCCAGCGGTCAGGGTGACCGTGGCCACGGCCGCCACCACGGGGGTGAGCGAGGACCGCAGTGTGGGCCAGGCCACCGCCGGCACAGTCTCCTGCCCGGGCAGGCAGAGGAACAGGCAAAGGACCGGCTCGTGGAACGCAAGCGTCGCCGACAGCAGGAAGGCCGTAGCCACCGCAGGCGCCAAACAGGGCAGGCCCACGCGCCACCAGCTTTGAACGGGGCTGGCCCCCAGCCCCCGGGCCGTGGCCAGCAAACCGTGGAGCCCGGCATCCACCCGCAACCGCACCACCAGCCAGGCCACGGGGAGCCCGAGCGCGGCCTGCGCCAAAACCAGCATCCCGGTGCGGCCCCCCTCGGGTAAAAGCGCTGTCAGGGGCAGCAGGCCCATGGCCCAGGCCACCTGCGGGATGCAGGCGGGCAGCAGGATCACCATCCACCCCTTGCCCGAAGACATGGACACCGCGCCCGCAACCGCCAACGCCGTCGCGATAGCACCTGCGAGTGCCGCCATCCAGACACTGCGCACCAGCGCCTCACGCCAATGCTCCTGCCCCAAGGCCTGACCAAACCACCGGGCGGACCACTCGGCCACCGGCAGCGTGAAAAACGCGTCGGGCGAAAAGGCAAGCCACACGGTGAGGGCCAGAGGCGTGAGCAGCGACAGGGCGGCCAGCACATGCAGGAAGCGTGTCATGGGTGTGCTTCCCCGCCACGGCCGGGAAGTCGCGCAAGAAAAACCGCCCCCACCAGCCCCAGCAACACCCCTCCCTCCGCGGCGGCCAACGGCCAGCGGCTGTTGTCGAACGCCTGGTGGTGCAAATCGCTGGCCAGGGTGCGGCCCTCCGGCCCGGCGAGAATATCCGGCCCCAGAAAAGCCCCCAGTCCCCAGCCGAGTGCCATCTGCCCGGCCAACCACAACCCGGGTAACGCAAGGGGCACCGCGACCCGCCAGAAAGCCTGCCAGGATCGGGCTCCCAACCCCCGCGCGGCATCCAGCACCGACCAGTCCACCGCCTGCAACCGCATCAGCAACACCAGCGCCGCATAGGGCGTGATGAGATACACCTCGGCCAACCAGGCGGTTAAAACCCCCGGTGGCAGCAGGCGCTTGAAGACCACCAGCGGGGCGAGCATGCCGGCCAGCCGCGGGGCCACCAGCAGCAGCACGCCCGACAGCAACCAGCCCCCGCGCCAATCCCGCATGGGCCAGACCAGTAACCAGGCCGCCAGCAGCACACCCGGCACCACCGCGCAGGCGAACGCCAGGGTGAAGCCCACGAGTGGCAGATTCTCCCCGGAAAAAATCCGGGCGTAGTGCTCCAGCGTGAAACTACCCGGCTGGTAA
>DKBS01000084.1:0-2378 GCA_002451275.1 Planctomycetaceae bacterium UBA6894
CCGAGCCATCGCCGGCGGGCACCGGCTGGCCGGGGGGGCCGTCGAGCAGGACCGGACGCAGGGTTTGACCGGGGCCGGAGACCGCGGCGGGGAGCCAGCCGACCTGCGGGGCGCCCTTGAGGCTGGCCACCAAACGGTACTGGAACAGCGGACCGCCCCCCTGGTAGCCGAAGGAGGCGAGGCGGATGAGGTGTTCGCCATCGGTCCGGGCCACGGCGGTGAGGGTGAGGTCATCGCGCAGCGGGGAGCGGCCGGAGATGACCAGCTTGCCATCGGGGCCGAAGAGTTCCATCTGGGCATCGAGGGGGCTTTCGATGCTGAAGGCCTGGCAGACCAGGGCGAGATTCTGGCCCTTGGTGAGGGTGATTTTGAAGTAGTCCACATCGGTGCCGGCGGCGATGGTGCCCTGCGCGGCGCTTTCGGCGGCGATGGGCTTGGCCTCGGGGACATCGTTGTTGGGTTCGATCTCCTGCGCCTCGGGCAGACCGCTGACCAGGAAGGCGTGCGGGTTGGAGACACCGTACCGGCCCACCAGCCGGGCATCGTGCCAGCCGAAGGGGACATCGGCACCTGCGGTGACAGTGAATTTGGTCACCGGGGGCCGGGGCGGGGCGGGCGGAGCCATGGGCGCGGGTTTGCCAGGCTCTGCCTTGGGGGCTGGAGGAGCGGGGGGCGTGGGCGGGATGACGGGCTTGGCGATCAGGCCGGGGTGATCGAAGACCAGGGCGACGGGGTCTTCAAGGTCGGTGCCGGCGAAGGTGACCTCGATGGTGGCGCCGCGGGTGATTGCCAGCGGGGTTAGGTGGGACAGGTATGGCGCGGGGGTGGCGGCATCGGGCACCTGGGCCCGGCTGAGGGGGCCGGTGAGCGCCAAGAGCAGACCGGCCAGTCCAAGCCGCCAGCGGAGGAGGAGGGAGGGGCACATCTACCAAGACTCCTGGGCGAACATTGATCCGGTTTCTGCCGGCCGGGGGAGGGACCACCGGGCAAGGCGGGGCTGTCGGGGCGGGAGGCGGTCTGCGGGTCCAGGCAAGGCGGGAGGCTGGCGCACGGGTCGGAATGGTCGGCCGACACCGCGAACGGGCCTAAACGAGCTTAGATCACCTAGATTAACAGTCTAAAGCAACAGGGCGCACGATCAAGCGGGCTCCCTTGGACGGGAAATGGTGGGACCACCGTGGAACAACCGGCACGACTGCTGTTTTTGGGGGATGTGGTGGGCGATGAGGCCCTGACTCGTCTGGAACAGCGTATCCCCATTCTGAGAAAGGACTTGGGTCTATTGGCGGTGGTGGTGAACGGGGAAAACGCGGCGGGGGGTTCGGGTTTGACGGCAGCGCAGTTCCACCGGCTGCGGAAGGCTGGGGTGGATGTGGTGACGCTGGGGGACCACGGGCTGAAGCGGCGGGAGATTGTGCCCCTTTTGGAGCGGGGGGAGCCGATCAGCCGCCCGGCGAACCTGCCGAGTCAGGCTCCGGGGAGGGGCTGGGCGCAGACGGAGCTAGCGGGCGGGGTGGTGCTGCGGGTGGTGACGGTGCTGGGGCGGGTGTTCATGAAACCGGTGGATTGCCCGTTTGACGCGCTGGACCGTGTGCTGGCCGAGATGGGGCCAGGGCCGGGCATCACGCTGGTGGACCTGCACGCCGAGGCGACGGCTGAGAAGGAGCTGCTGGGGTGGCATGTGGACGGGAAGGTGGCCGCCGCGGTGGGCACGCACACGCATGTACCGACGGCGGATGAACGGGTGCTGCCCGGGGGCACGGCCTACCAGACGGATGTGGGGATGTGCGGCTCGATGGCGGGGGTGCTGGGCCGCGACCCGGCGGCGGTGCTGCGGACCACGCGGACGGGGCTGCCGGAGAGCTGGTCGCTGACCGGCGGACGGATCGCGCTGTCGGGGGCGTTGATCGAGGTGGATGTGGCCACGGGCAGGGCCCTGGGGATCAGCCGGTTCCGGGAAGAGGGACCAGGCTAAACGCCCAATTCGGATAGCAGGTGTTGTAAAAATGCCGTCATGGGCTGGTCGCCGGACGGGGCGGGACCCGAACCGATCCAGGCGGGTCGGTCGAGCGGGTCGGCGGCGGGGAGGCCGTGGCTGCCGCGGACCAGCGAATCGTTGAGCGGGATCACATCAAACAGCGCGCGGAAACCGAGCTTTTTGGCCACCAGGCGGCGGAGGATGCGTCCGGTGGGCCAGAGCAGTTTGGGATCGACAAACAGTTCGCAGGGGTCGTAGCCGGGTTTGCGGTGGATATCGACCGTGCGGGCGAAATCAGGGGCGCGGGCATCGTCGAGCCAGTAGGGGTAGCTGAACCAGGCGTTCGGCCGGGACAGCGCCACCAACTCGCCGGAGCGGGGGTGGTTGAGGCCGAGTTCGG
>DKBS01000084.1:2666-4555 GCA_002451275.1 Planctomycetaceae bacterium UBA6894
GGGATGTCGGCGGGTTGATCGACATAGACATGGGCGACCTGGTGATCGGCCACGGCGAAGGCGCGGGAGCCGAAGGTGTCGAGGATCTCGCCGAAGGGGCCATCGCGTACCTCGAGCAGGCCGGCCTGGCGCAGTACGCGGTTGAGGGCGACCGGCTGGCTGACATCGCAGTGGCCGTATTCGCCGACGACCCAGACGCGGGCGCCGGCGGCCTGTGCGGCATCGAGCAGCGGGGCGGCGGCGTCATCGAGCTGGCGGACGAGAGCGGGCATGTCGGTGCCGGTGACGCCGGCGCGCTGGGGCTGGTAATCGAGGTGGGGCAGGTAGGCGAGCAGCAGGTCGGGGCGATCGTGCCGCAGGACATTGGCGGCGGCCTGGGCGATCCAGCGGGTGCAGGGCAGGCCGGCGCGGGGACCCCAGAAGGAGGGGAACGGGAAGGGGCCGAGGTCCTTCTCCAGCCGGGCGGGGATGGAGCGGGGCAGGCCGTCGATGCCGAAGCGTTTGTCGCCATCGGCGCCGTAGAAGGGCTTGGGTGTGACGCTGATGTCGAACGGGGCGCCCTGGTTGAACCACCAGAAGAGGTTGGCGGTTTTCAGGCCGGGTTTTCGGGCCTTGAGAATTTGGGGCAGCGTGGGGGCCTGGATCAGGTGGTGGGATTGCTGCCAGAGACGGACTTCCCGGGTTTCGCGGAAGAGCCAGCCGTTGGCGACGATGCCGTGGTCTTGGGGGAGTTTGCCGGTGATCAGGGTGGCCTGGGCGGTGCAGGTGACGGCGGGGGTGGGTTCGATATGGCCGACGGCCCACTGGGCCTGGGCCAGGGCGTTCAAACGGGGGGCATGGGGCAACAGGCGGCGGGTGAGGCCGACGGCGCTGAGGAGGATCAGTGGGGTGGTCATGGGGCTTATTCCGTAACAGCTGCCCTTGGGCGGTGGGTTTCATAACCTGAACAGGGGTGGAATCCACGCATTTCTGCTAGATTAACACCTTGGTCCGGCTTGAGCCGGTGATTGATTGTCCGTGCAGTTTTCTTGACCCGTGGTTTGAGGAGCGTTCCCGTGAGTGACCGGTATCTGTTCACCAGCGAGTCGGTATCGATGGGGCACCCGGACAAGGTTGCCGACCAAATCAGCGACGCGATCCTGGACCACTGCCTGAAGCATGATCCCAAGAGCCGGGTGGCATGCGAGACGATGGTGACGACCGACCTGGCGGTGGTGTCGGGTGAGATCACCACAGGGGCGCCGCTGACCCGGGCCATCGTGGACAAGCTGGTGCGCGACACCATCCGCGAGATCGGCTATGTGGACCCGACGATCGGCTTCGCCGCCGACACCTGCCAGGTGGACTGCAACATCCACTCGCAGTCGGCTGACATCTCGGTGGGTGTGGACACGGGTGGCGCGGGCGACCAGGGGATGATGTTCGGTTTCGCCTGCGACGAGACCCGCAGCCTGATGCCGCTGCCGATTTATCTGTCGCACCGTCTGGTGGAAAACCACGCGCAGATGCGGCGCAACAAGCAGTTGCCCTTCGTGCGTCCGGACGCCAAGAGCCAGGTGACGGTGGAATACAACGCCGACGGCACCCCCCACCGCATCCACACGGTGGTGCTGTCGACCCAGCATGATGACAGCGTGATCGTGACGCGGAACGGGAAGAAATACTTCTCCGACGAGGCGCGGAAGGTGATCATCGACAAGCTGATCCTGCCGACGCTATTGGCGGAGCGGCCCGACCTGGTGGAAGGCAAAGGGAGCATCAACCTGGTGCCTGTGGGCGAGACCGCCCCGCTGGCCGATGGTCATATCCACTGCCACATCAACCCGACCGGCATCTTTCTGGAAGGCGGCCCGCACGGTGACTGCGGCCTGACCGGGCGCAAGATCATC
>DKBS01000084.1:4883-5006 GCA_002451275.1 Planctomycetaceae bacterium UBA6894
CCGCCTACATGTGCCGCTACATCGCGAAGAACGTGGTGAAGGCGGGCCTGGCCGGCCAGTGCGAGGTGCAGGTTTCCTACGCCATCGGCTATCCCGATCCGATCAACATCTGGGTGAGCACCT
>DKBS01000030.1 GCA_002451275.1 Planctomycetaceae bacterium UBA6894
GCCTCGGGCACCGGCGCGGCGCCGGGTGCGGGGCCGGCAAGGATGGAAGGCTCGGCGCCTCCCCGCTGCAGTACGCGCACCTCGCCCGGGCCTGATGCGCGGATCTCGCTGTTCTTCTTGACCGTCCCGTTCGGCACGGGTGAGGGTACCTCATCCTCGCGTTCCACCTGATTCATCGACAGGGTCACCGCCACGATCCGCTGGTAACGGACCAGCTTGCCGTTTTCGCGGGTGGAATCTTCCACGCGCACGCGCTGGTCGCACACCAGGTTCTGCACATGGGCGCCCTTGCCGCCGTTGCGCAGGGAGATGGCCTTGTCGAAATAGACCTGCAATCCCTGGCAGGCCAGGCGCGCCTGCTCCTGCTCGGCCTGGATGCCGCCGTGGAACTCGGCGTACTGGCCGTTGAGCAGCATCGACTTGTTCCAGTGCACCTCCATGGGGACCGGCTTGGAGAGCTTGTCACCCTGGAAGTTGGTCAGCGATTCCATCTGGATCGCACCGATCCCGGTCACCCAGACCTTGTTGGCGGCCTCGTCGATGTTCACCTCGGGGCCCACGATCAGCTTGCGGTCCATGCGCAGTTGGGCAAGGTCGCCCGTGACCGTGAGCAGGTTGCCCTCGGGCGAGCCGGTGAGTTGCAGGGTTTCGCCCCGGATATCCAGGCCTTTCTCGTCGGCCCGCACCGGGTCCTGCCGCACCTGGACTGTCCCCTCGCAGCGAAGGCGGTCCAGGCGGTCCCGGTTATCCATGCGGAAGATCCAAGCCTCGATGGACCGCGCGGTCAGGTCGAGCGGACGGGCTGGGGCCTTGGGATCCTTGTTGCCGCCCAACCCCAGACCAAAGGTGTCGCGCGGGCCGGCGGCCGGCGCACCTGGCACCGCGGCGTTCCCGCCTGCTGGGCCTGATGGGCTGGCGGGGCCGTTGACCACAAGCGGCGCGTTGGGCCCGGGCATGGCCGGCAGCACCTTTTGCGGTGCGCCTGGCGCGGTGGTGATCACATCCTTGAACCAGACCATGAGCCGGTGGGAATCGTGCACCACGATATCCTTGCTGCGCAGGTACACCTTGCCCAGGGCCTCAACTCGTTCAGGCTTGTTGGTCTTGCGCGAGGGAATGGCGCTGGCACCCAGCGCGTTGGGTGCCGCAACTGGGGCAACTTTGGCCCCCGCGGTCTGGTTCCCAGAACCCAAACCGGATCGGGCGGGCAGCCACACCTTCAGGGTGTCCGCCGTCAGGACCTGGTCGTTCTCCTCGTCCGTGAAAGAAGCCTGCCCGTTGAGCGTGAGACGCTCACTCGCGCCATCGCGGTCACTCACCAGGGTGTCGCGCCAGGAGGCGCGTGACGGCTTGCGCTTGGGATCCTTTTCCTTCAGCAAAATCTGCCCGGGTCCCTGCGCCACCAAACGCTTGAGGCCGCGGCCGGTCGACTCGCCCGGTTTGTGCTGTTCAATCTCCAGCCGGCGCGCTTTCAGGATGCCGCCATCCAGCATGGCACTCATGCCGTCCCTGCCCGAAAGGGTGGTCCGGTGCAGCTTGGCCTCGAACAGCAGATCATCCCCGTGGGCCTCGAGCCGCTCGGTGTCGGAAAGAAGGATCACTTCCTTGCCGGTGGCGTGGGCCGATTCGATTTCTGTTCCGCCCCCGCCCCCCTTGATGGGCATTGGGTTGCTACCGGTAGCAGGCTCGGAGGATGTACCCGGGTTCGGCGGTGGCACCGAAGCACCGGCGTTGGCTTTGGCAGGGGCCGCGGAAGCGACAGCCCGCACAGGCTCCTTGCGCCGCAGGATCAGTTCCAGACGCTCGCACATCAACTGGTCGGTGGCGCCACGCCCCTCATGGTGGCGTGTCACAAAAATATCAGCCGGTGAGGCCGGCCCGCCGGGTTGCGGTTCGGGCAGCGAGAACACCGCCAGATTACCTTCCTTCTCCGAGCGGAACAGGTATTCAAAGGACCCGGGCGTCTTGATGCGGATATAGGCCTGCTGCTCGGCGGGGGGCTTCCCCGGCGCGACCTGCTCCGGCTTGGGCTGATTCTGGTTCAGGAAGCCCGAATCCTCGCGCACATGCAGGTGCATGTCCACCGACTCGACCAGCTTGACCCGTTTGATCCCGGCCACCGCGTCGCCCTTGGGCTTTTTCGGCTGCCCCGCCTGGCTTGGCTGGGCGATCTCGTTGGCTAGTTCGATTTCAAGGCCGCGGCCGCGCACATCAATCGGCTTGGGTTTGCTCTGGTTGTCGAGCAGGTGCACGCTGTCGTTGGTCCAGATCAGCTTGCGCGCGTCCGCGTAGTGCAGCGGCCCGGTAGGGATGAAGACGCTCAGGTCGTCATCGCGTCCCTGCGTGCGGCGGTTGTTGGTAACCTCGATGCTGCCGCTGATCTCGGCGGCAACGATTTTGCGGCTGCCAATGTCGGATAGCTGCGCGACCGGCCGGTCAAACTTGAGGTAAGCCACCTGGCCCCGGATGGTCGAAATCTCGGTGAGGCGGGGGTTTGCCTTGTCGGCGTTGAAGATGGCAACAGAGAGCGGCTTCAGGCTGACCCGGCCGTCCGGTTCCGGCTGGAACTGGTCGGCCGCAAAAACCATCTTCTTGCTGCCGATCTCAATCTTGATCTGCCGGCTGACCTCGGGACAATCCGGTCCGAAAGCCAGTTGCAATTTCGAGGAAACCCGCGATGCCGGGCGCGCCGGAAGCGGGGGTAGATGCTCCCTGGAATGAGGCATCAATCCCTTGGGCAAGGGAGGCAAACCATCAATGCTCCCCAGAACGAGGCTGTAGCCGATGTAGAACCCGAGCACGAGGGTCCACCCGAGGCAGAGCAACAGGATGCGGCGTGGTGTCCACACGGCTTGAATCCATCCTCCCGAAGCCGGCGGTTATAACCCCCGGCATTTATACCTTTGGTCTCAGTGTCCCGGCCAGATTCCCTGGCAGCGCATCAGCAGTTCCAGCAATTCCCTGGCAGCTCCATCCCCGCCGCCCTTGCGCAGCACCAAATGCGCTTGTTTGCGCGCCGTGCTGCTGGCATCCGCCGGCGCTGCGCCCAGCCCGCAAAGCTTGAACAGCGGCACATCGGGCTCATCATCCCCCAGCACCGCCACTTCCTCTGCCTTCACGCCGGCGGCCTGGAGCAATCCGTCCCAGGCATCGGCCTTGTTTTTGGCTCCCTGGATCACCCAGCCGGCCCCCAGCTCTTTGCCCCGCCGATCGACCAGATCACTGGATCGACCGGTAAGCACCGCCAACGACTTGCCGGCGTTGGACCATTCCTTCAGGGCCCAGCCATCGCGCACATGGAAGCGTTTCTGCTCGTGGCCGGCTGAGCCGTAGATGATGCCGCCAGCGGTCAGGCTGCCGTCCACATCGACCACCAGCAGGCGGATCGGTTTGCAGCGCTCCGCCAGACTACCCATGCCTTTCCCATCCCCATACTTTGGCCAAGGTTCAACCCTTCAAGGTGCCGCACCATACCGATCGGCTGAACGGAAACAAGCGGAACCGGCCGTTCTCCTTTACTACCCCAGCCACATGCAAATTCGCCATTCTCACAAACCGGCAATCAAGCCGCCCGCTTTCCGACCCCTTCGGTTCGATTGCCGGACTGTTCCGGCACCACCTGCTCGAGCCCGGCGACCCCCAGCAGGTCGGTGATGTCCAGAATCCCTACAGGTCGCCCGTCGGCATCCACCACGGGTAATTCGCTCAGTTTGCGCCGCCGCATCAGTTCCATGGCCTCATGGGAACGGCTACCCAGCGCCACCGTGGCCGGTTCACGGGTCATCACAGCCCGAATGGGCAGATCCAGGTCAGACTCGCGTCGCTGCTCGATCAGCCGGGCCAGGTCGCTGTCGGTGAAGAGGCCACGCAGTGTTCCGCGGTCATCGACCAGCATCACCGCCCCGGTGCGCCGGCCAAGCTGACGGGCTTGGGCGAAAACCTGGCGCACGGTCTCATCCGCATGGGCCACGCGCATATCCCGCCCCTGACGCATCACCATGTCCACGCGGGACAACTTGCGACCCAGACTGCCGGCAGGGTGGAAACGGGCGAATTGATCCGAGGTCAGATTTTTGGCCCGGCTGAGGCTGAAAGCGATCGCATCGCCCAGCGCCAGCATGGTGGTGGTGCTGGCGCTGGGCGCCAGACCCAGCGGGCACACCTCGTCGAGGGGCCCATAGATCAGGGCGACATCGGTTTTCAGCGCCAGTGTGCTCTTGGGATTGCCGGTGATGCCGATGAGCGCCTTGGCCATCTCGCGTAGCGGAGGGAGCAGACGCAACAACTCCTCGCTTTCGCCTGAATGGGAAAGCAGCAGCATCACATCCTCAGGGTGGACCATGCCCAGGTCACCGTGGACGGCGCGGGTGGCATCGAGCACGTAGCTGCGGGTGCCGGTGGAGTTGAGGGTGCCCACCAGCTTCTGGCCTATATCGGCACTTTTTCCAACGCCTGTGATTCCCAGACGGCCGCCGACAGCCAGGCGAACCGGGTCGGCGAGCAGGGACAAAGCCTGGGCGAAACGGCCATCCAACCGTTCGGCGGCGGCCTCCAAGGCCCGCGCTTCGGCCCGAAGCACCTCGCGCGCATAGGCGCACGGGTCGTCAGGATCGGCCGCAAACCCTTTTTGCTTATCAACTTGCGCCATTTCAAGCCAGCCCGACACTCTGAAAGGCCAGAACCACCCCATGCGCATACCCGAGGGTGGCAAACGGGGACAAGACCGCTCGCGGGGCTTGCGTGGGAGGGCCGGCGGGTGTCTGCTTGGGAAAAACCAGTCCGATGGAGCGGGGTGACCGATGGGTAAGTACACAATCCGGTTTTGGATCTCCCTGGGAATTGCCTGCATTTGCTGCAGCAGCCTGATGGCCCAATCTGAAGGCGCTGCCGAATCGGGAAAGATCCTCAGCCACACCTATCCTGGCTCGGCCCGGCCCGGGGAACTGAAGTTTCCCGTGGAGCACCGACTGTGGTTACCCCCGGGGGTGAAACGGCTGCGTGGGATCATCGTGCACCAGCATGGCTGCGGTGCCGGCGCCTGCAAGGGTGGCCAGACCGCCGCAGATGACCTGCACTGGCAAGCGTTGGCCCGCAAGTGGGACTGCGCGCTGCTGGGCCCGGCCTACACCCAGGATGACAAGGAAAACTGCCGGCTTTGGTGCGATCCGCGCAACGGATCCGGCAAGGTGTTTCTGGAAGCACTGGAGGCGCTGGCGGGAAAATCCGGTCACCCTGAATTGACCACGGTGCCCTGGTGCCTGTGGGGCCATTCCGGCGGGGGCTTTTGGGCAAGCCTGGTGCAAGCAAGTCACCCGGACCGGATTGTGGCCATCTGGTACCGGTCGGGCACCGCGTTCCAAAGCTGGACCAAGGGGGAAATCCCCGCACCCGAATTGTCACAGGCGGTGTACGGAATCCCCATCGCGTTGAACCCTGGCCTGAAGGAAAAAGATGACAAGCGTTTTTCGGGGGCCTGGATCGGGGCGGAAGCGATGTTCCAGGCCTACCGAGGCAAGGTAGCGCCAGCGATCCTTTGTCCTGACCCGAAAACCGGGCACGAATGCGGCGATAGCCGCTACCTGGCGATACCCTTCTTTGACGCCTGCCTGTCTCTGCGATTGCCTCCCAAGGAGAGCCCTGAGGCACCCCTGCGGCCCATTACCAGCTCCACCGGGTGGATTGCGCCTGTGGGTGGAGGGAAGCCCGTGGCCGCCGACAGCGACGAGGCGCGAAAGGGCATGGCACGCGGGCCAGCCACCACAGTGTGGCTCCCCAGTTTGCCTTTCGCCCGCGCGTGGGAAGAGTTCAACCGGACCGGCCTGGTGGGAGATGGCAGCCCACCCCCGGCGCCCGGCGAAGCCACCATGGCATCAGGGCCGGGTGGCGTCAGGCTCGCCTGGAAAGCCACCGCTGATCTGGAAAGCGGATTGGGAGGCTTTGTGATCCTTCGGGATGGCAAGCCCTGGAAGAAATTGCCAGAAAAACCAGCGGCAAAGCCTCGCCCCTTGTTCCAGGGACTTAGCTACCACGACACCCCGGAACAGCCGGTGGCACGGATGGAGATCACCGATCCCAACCCCGGGAGCAGTTACAGCATCCAGTCGATCAACGGCGCGGGGCTTCCGTCAACCGCCGTGCCATTCCAGCCTGTGAAGTGACCGGGACAATCACTCCAGCTTGCCCGGCTGGCCGCCCTGCAGCCAGCGACGGATGGCATCCTGCCTGGGTCGCTCACCCAGGTTGAAACCACGGGCCGAGGCGGTGTCCGCCTCGGCATCCGGCTCGCTCTCCAGGGCGAACTGCGGCACCTTCAAGGTGCCCTGATCTTGCCACACCCCGTCCCGCTTGCGCATCAGAAGCAGAGTGCAGGGGTAGGAATATCGGTCGGTTTGAAGAGCGGGTGTGTCCCAGGTCACCAGGGCGAGCCACTCGGCCTCATCCAAACCGCAGGCGGCACGGAGGGCCACACCGCGCATGGCATACAGGTCGGCCAGCGCGTATCGTTCGCCCAGGATCGGTTTCAGGCTTGCCCGGTCTTCCACTAACACCAGCAGGCCCTCGGCAGGAAACGGCAAGGAATCAACCACCTTGCCGGCTGGCGTTTTTTCCAGCACCCCCACGGCATCCCGCAACCGTGCCTCGGTGCATACCCGGTAGCGGAAGCCACGCTCGAGGGGCAGCTTTTTTTCTATAAATTCAATTGCCTTATCCGTAAATTCAACCGTGCGCGGGGAAAGACCGGTGACGCGGCGAATCTCGGACAGGCGGCCCAACCTTTCCTGGCGCAGGCCCTCGCCCATTGGCGGGTAATCCTCGGGCTTGTCGCGCAGCATGGCGCTGATCTCGGTGCGCATGTCGCTATCCTGCCGTTTCACGGCCAGTTGGTTCGCCAGCGTGCCTGCCTGGTGGACTACCCAGAGAGCCACCAGAGTGGGCAGCAGGGTCAAAAGGGTGCCGATCCACCACATCCCCGGGCGGCCCGGGTAATACTTGCGCATGCTCACCCAGGCGGCGCACGCGAATGTGATGCCGATGGAGAGAACCGGCGACCACAGCAAGGGCAATCGTGTCAGCCACAGCAAGGGTAGCGACAGGGCCAGCACACCGCCGGCAATGCCAAAAATCACCCGTGGGTCCATAACCGTTCATCCCCGCCGCGCGCTGACCAAATGCCCGACCGGTGTTGGGCGACTTGGTGTAAAATTGAGAGTGAAACGCATCCGAAGCAGGCTTGATTCCACCTTCCTAATTTTAGCGGACTGGTGACCATGCGCCCCCGGACAATCTTGCGCTGGCTGATAATTGCAGCTTTTTGCGGCTTTACCGCCCCCGAAACACCCGGACAGGAAAGCCCGGCGGCCCCACCCCTGCCGGATGCATGGGAGTTGCAGGCGGAAAACCTGACCCGGCTGGGCATGCGATTCTGGCGCGTGCCCGGATGCGCCGTTGCAGTGGTTCACGATGGCCAATTGATTTGGGCCAAAGGTTTTGGCGTCACGGCGCTGCAGGGCGATCAACCGGTGACCCCGGACACGGTCTTCCCCATCGCCTCATGCACAAAGTCCTTCACCACTACCCGCATGGCCCAACTGGTGGATGCGGGCAAAGTTTCCTGGGATGACCCGCTGACAAAGTACCTGTCCTGGTTTCGTTTGAGTGATCCGGAGGCCACCCGGGCAGTCACCCTGCGGCATGCGGCCAGCCATACCGGGGGTTTGGCCAGCCACGACCTCCTTTGGTACCGCTGGGAGGGCACCCTGCGGCAACGGGTGGAACGGTTGAGCCAAATACCCGTGGAGTCGAAACCCGGAGAAAAATACGCCTACCAGACCAGCCTGTTCACCGCCCTGGGACTAGTCGAGGAGACGGTGGACGGCAAGCCGTGGGCCGAGCAGATCGAGAGCGGCCTGCTTGCCCCCCTGGCCATGCGGAACACCTGGGCGGACCCCCGCAAAATTCCGGCAAGCGTTGTTCGCGCCCAACCGCACCGGCTTTCCCCAAGCGATACTCCCATCGCGTGCGAAGCCTACCCCTTTAATGAACCGGACCCCGCCGGCAGCATCCATTCGACCGCGAATGACCTGGCCAAATGGGTGCAGTTTCATCTGGGAGACGGGACCAACCCGGAAGGCAAACGCCTTGTCTCCAAGGGGCAGATGGATCTCTTGCACACCCAGCAAATCGCCCAGCCGCTCACGGCATCGCTGCGCGGGCTGAACCCGAGTTCGCAATCGATGGGGTATGCGCTGGGTTTCACCACCTACGACCACCGCGGTGAAACCGTATTGGCTCACGGCGGTGCGGTGGATGGCATGCGAACGCAGATCACCCTGGTGCCGGGCAAGAAACTGGGTGTGGTGGTCTTGTGCAACTTGAGCCTGACCCGCATGAACCTGTCGCTGACCCACCACCTGCTGGACCTGTTCCTGGGCTACTCCGGACGAGATTACAACGGTTTAGTTTTGAAGCAGCAACGACGGAACCTTCAGGAACTCTTGGATAGGGCCCAAGCAGCGGGAGAACGAGGTCGGTCGAGAATGGATCGGATCGATCCCGCGCAGATGGAAGGTGTCTACCAGCACCCGGCCTACGGGGACACGAAGCTGTTCCTTCGGGATGGTGTGCCAATGTTCAAGCTGGGGGGCACGGAAACCACGCTGCAACCAATGGGCCCGGGATGCTGGCTGGCACAGGCCGACCCATTCGGAGGCGCGGTGATCGAATACATTCCGGGAACCCCGCCAGTGATCCGAATGACCGGGGAGGTGGAATTGACGCTGAAACGGAAGGAATGACACGGGCAATAGCTGTGAAATCTGTTTTTCCGCGGGGCAAGAAACCGCCTGGGACCAAAATCAAACGTGCCCAGCTCCAGGTATTACAATGAGCTCTCGGGCCGGTTCAATTGGTCAGTCTTGTGGGCACTGGGTCATGGCACAATTCTCACAAAAAAATTCGCCGCTCCAGGTGTTCACCCCACTAGCCGAGGATGCGCTGCTGCCTGTGCGCCTGACCGGCTGGGAAACCCTGAATGAGAGTTTTGAGTTCACGCTGGACCTGCT
>DKBS01000144.1:0-6098 GCA_002451275.1 Planctomycetaceae bacterium UBA6894
AAAAAGCTCCAAAGTCCCAGCAAGCTGATCGAGGGTCACAACGCCCTTTTGCTTTATCAGTACGAGGTAGGGCAGTTTGAGGCGTGCGAAAAGACCTGCCAGGAATTCATGGAGCTTGCCCTGCCCCAAAGCGCGGATGAAGATGGCCTGATCAACAAGGCCAAAAGCAATGTCATTCGCAGGATGTTGTTGTGCCAATCCCGCCTTGGCCAGTTCGACAAGGCGGAAAAGGTTTTGAAGCGAATCAGCGGTCGGGGAGGCTTGAATCCCCTGGCAGAACAGGACCTTCGCTGCAGGATGCTCAGGGAAGCAGGCCGGCTGGAGGAGGCAATCACCGGGTACCAGAAGCTGATCGAATTGGTTGACCAGGACGAAGCCCTGAAAAAGGACCAGCGTGATGGCGTCAACGATGAACTGAAGTATACCATGACCGGACTGTATACCGAGCTGAAACAGGTGGACAAGGCGGTGGGCTTGCTCGAAGAGCTCGTCCAGAAGGAACCGACCAACCCCACCTACAACAATGACCTGGGGTACATCCTTGCGGACAACAACCGCGACCTGGAAAAGGCTGAAAGGCTGATCCGCAAGGCGCTGGAGGAAGACAAGAAACGCCGTCAGAAGGCTGCCGATGAGGCCGACCCGGACGAAAAGGAAGACGAGGAAACCGCCGAGCTGGACAACGCGTCCTACCTCGACAGCCTGGGATGGGTTTTGTACCGGACCAAGCGCTTTGACGAGGCCCAAAAAGCTTTGGAAGCGGCGGTTGCCGTTGAGGCCGGTCGCAACACAGAAATCTATGACCACTTGGCCGATGTGCTGGCCGCCAAGGGTGACAAGGCCGGGGCAATCAGGAACTATGAGCTGGCCCTTGAAACGGTTAGCGCCTCGAAACGCGACCAGATGAAAAAGACCCAGATTGAAGAAAAATTGAAGGCGCTTCGTTGAGCGTGAGCTAATTTTGGAAAAGGAAAAGGCTGGGTGATCGGAGGATCACCCAGCCTTTTGGCGTTGTGGAGGAAGCTAGCCGTGATCAGCCGGCGTTGGTGCCCGCGGCGATGAAGTCTTCCGACTTGCGGGCCACGGCCAGCGGCACGATTTTGCGCAGGCGGCGGCTCCGGCGGATTTCGCCCCAGTTTTTGAGGAGGTTCTCAGCCACCTTGCTGCCGGTGCGGGCGTGGAAGCTGATGACCAGGGGGTGGATCCACTCGTAATCGACATAGGAACAATCAACAACCGCCACGGACCGGGAGTGCAGCTTGGCGGGGGCCTCGTTGGCCGGGTCGTACACGATAAGTTCGCCGCCGGTCATGCCGGAGCCAATCTCGTTCTCGATGGGACCCAGGATCACCACGCGGCCGCGGGTCTGGTACTCGCAGGCATATTTTCCGGCCCCTTCGGCAACGATGGTCGCGCCGGAGTTTCGGATGCCAAGACGGTGCCCCGCCTTGCCACCCAGGAACACGGTGCCGCCGGTCGCGCCGTAGGCCACGTTGTTGCCTGCGACGCTCTGGATCTCGTCGCCGGGTTTGGATTGGGAATAGTCCAACGTGACCACCACCGATCCACCACAGATGCCCTTGGCCACGCCATCCTGCGCGAAACCGCGGAGTTCAAGCTCCAGGCCCTGAACACACCAGACGCCAAAGCTCTGGCCCGCCTCGCCATCGAAGCGGACCCTGACGCGGCGGCCACCCGGGATGCCGTCGCGGCTGTACAGCTTGGCGATGAGGCCTGCGGCGGTGGCACCCACCGACCTGTCGGAGTTGCGGATGCGGAAGAGCAGGTCGGCGTTTTGGCCGGTTTCAATCGCGTGACGCGCGGCCTCAAGGATACGCAGGTTCAAGCCGTTGGCCTGGCCAGGTATATTCTCGCACGGACCGGTGTAGAGTTCCGGAAAGGATGCGTCGAGGCGGTCGAGTGCCATGTCGGGGTGCATGAACCGGGACATGTCGACCAAGTCGCAGCGGGTGTTGGGGATGGATTTCCGCTTGAGCAGATCCACCCTGCCGACCACCTGACGGATGTGGGTGAAGCCGAGGCGGGCCAATTCGGCCCGAGTTTCCTCGCCCACGTTCAGAAGGTACGCTTTGGTGTGCTGCGCATCACCCTTGTACTCGCCCTGGGTGCCGGTGATGCCGGTGGGGCAATTTGGAATGTGGCAGCTCTTGCAAACGATACAGCCGACGGAAACCATCAGGGCCTGACCGAAGGAGAATTCCTCGGCGCCCAGACAGGCGTATTTCACCACATCGCGGCCGTTCTTGATGCCGCCGCCGACGCGAAGGAGAACCTGCTTGCGAATGCCGTTGACGACAAGGGCCTGGTGGGCCTCGGCCAAGCCGAGCTCGCTGGGCAGCCCGGTGTGCTCCTTACTGGAGAGCATGGCGGCGCCTGTGCCTCCCCCAATGCCATCGATCTCGATGATGTCAGCGCCGGCCTTGGCAACGCCCACCGCAATGGTGCCGATATTGTCCACGGCGACAAGCTTCACGCTGACCGGAACACCCGGATTGACTGCCTTCAGGTCGTGGATGAGCTGGGCGAGATCCTCGATGGAGTAGATGTCGTGGTGCGGTGGCGGGCTGATCAGGTCATTGCCAGGCTTGCCGTAGCGGATTTCGGCAATCTCGCTGGTAACCTTTTTGCCCATCAATTGGCCGCCCTCGCCGGGCTTGGCGCCCTGGGCCATCTTAATCTGCAGTTCCTCCCCATTAACAAGGTACTCGGCGTCCACACCGAAGCGTCCGCTGGCGATCTGGCGGATGCGCGAGCGGAGCCGACTCTTGCGGATGTCATCGTTGAGCACCAGGTCAGCGGGGTTCGCCTTGCGTTGCTCGACGACCATCTGCCAGAAGTCGGTCCAGGCCTTTTCCGGAATGTCGTTGCGGAAGCGGGCTTCGCCACCCTCGCCGGAATTGCTCATGCCGCCCAGTTCGTTCAGGGCGGCGGCGATGTCCTGGTGGGAATCCTTGGTGAGCGCGCCATGGCTCATGGCTGCACCCCGGAAATGATTGCGGGCCAAGTCCAGCGCGGTTTGCACCGATTCCATGGGAACCGCCGAACTGTCCGCATTCAGGTCGAACAGGTCACGCAACACGGTGGGCACGCGCGCGTTTACCATGTCGGTGAAGTCGCGGTATTCCGTGCTGACAACGGAACCACTGTTGCCCGGAAGGTAGGCATCTTCACCACCCGCATCGGATTTTTCCGCCTGTGGTTTGGGGGCCTGGGCGTCCGCCACGGGCAATTCGGCCGGCACTCCGGCCACGGCTGCCTTGCGCAGGGCCATGCGAACTTTGGCGTTGAAGGCGTGATAGTCGCGGTTGCGGCCGAGCACCTGCATGTTTTTGGTGCGCTCCAGCCGGTACTTGGTGTCCTCGATCAGCTCGGGGAAATTGATGCCGCCGATGCGGCTGGGGAGATCCCCCAGGTGTTCCATCAGGTCGGGCCCGAATCCGACGGCTTCAAACAGCAGGGCGCCCCGGTAGCCTTCCGCCGTGGTGATTCCCATCTTGCTGATGATTTTCTTGAAGCTGTCCTCGAGCGCCGCGAACACATTTTCCAGGCATTCGCGGCTGGACAGGGTCCATTCCTGCTTGGTGTCCGGATCCTTGAAGGACAAACCGTTGCGGATCAGGCGCAGCATCAAATAGGGATGAACTGCATCTGCTCCGAAGGAGACCAGGCAGGCAATGTCATGGCCTTCCTGCACATCCCCGGCCTGAACCACCAGGCTGCAGTGTTCACGCAAACCCTCACCGCATAGGTGGGTGTTGACCGAGCCCAGTGCCAGAAGCGATGGAATAGGCGCCAAGTCGCCGTTGAAAGCCTCGCGGTCGGAAAGGCAAAGGACATTGAAACCTTCGCGGACCGCACGGGCGGCCTCGGTCTGTAGTTTGGCCAGGCTGGCCTTCAGGCCCTCAGCACCCTCCGAAAGGGGGAAGACGGCATCGAGGGTGCGGAAACCAAGCACCTCGTTGCGGCGGATCTCATCCAGCACCCCATCGGAGAGCACGGGGCTTGAAAGCTCAAGCTGGCGGCAGGGAACCGAACCGGCGCTGGTCGTGCAGTGCACTGGGGAACGACCGAGATACGTGGTGAGCGACATCGCCCCACCTTCGCGGTACGGATCGATCGGAGGGTTGGTGACTTCGGCGAAAGTCTGCTGCAGGTACTTGAAAAGGGTTTGGTGCTGTTGGCTGAAAATCGTCAGCACGCGGTCAAAACCCATGGAGCCGAGCGGTTCCTTTTTAAGCTTCGCCATATCCTTGACGAAAACGGCGCGCTCGAATTCCCAACCGTGGGCCTGGAGAAGCTGGTCGATGGACCATGACCGGCCCTCAAGGACTCTATTGAGCGGTTCCTCGACGGTCGGCGAAAAATCGAAAGATTCCGGGATGATGATCTGGGTCTTGTTCAGTTCATGAAGGTTGGGGCCCAGGTCGCCGCGCATTTCCTCGACGATCTTGCCCATCACCGCATAGCTGTCCATGCGCTGGCTTGAGCGTGTGTCGATGGCGATCATCTGGCCGGGTTGCAACTGGCCGCTGGCGACGATTTCAGAAGGATCAATTCCGAAAACACCCGACTCGCTGCCGATGTAAAGCCAGCCACGCCGGTCTTCACTCCACCGCACGGGCCGCAGGCCCATACGGTCCACAAGACCCACCAGGCAGGTTCCGTCGGTGGCGATAATGCCCGCCGGGCCGTCCCACGCGCCCAAGCTTCCATAGGCGCGACGGCAGTACACCAGGGCGTCCACCGTGTCCTGACCCCAGACATCGGGCTCGCCCTCGAAGGCTGGCGGTATGGAGGTGCGCAGGGCGCGGAAAAGGCTCCAGCCCTTTTCCAGCACCAAGTGTTCCACCCACTCATCGAGGCTGGCTGAGTCGCTCATGTTGGGCGACAGGAGCTCGCCACCAGGCAGCGATGGATCGAGACCGCTCGAATAAGCATGCACCGCATTGCGATTGGTTTTCAGGGTGTTGATCTCGCCGTTGTGGCACAACAGGCGGAACGGCTGGGCGAGAGCCCAGTTCGGGTAAGTGTTAGTACTGTACCGACGGTGGAAGGACGTCAGCCCGGATTCAAATGAGGGATCGAGCAGGTCGTTGAAGTATTCGGCGAACTGATCGCTGGTGAGCAGACCCTTGTAGTTGACCAGATTGGCTGAAAGGCTGGCAATGAACGCCTCAACCCCGGCTTCAGCCAGGGCCTGGCGCAGTTTCAGCCGGCGACGATATAACTCACGCTCCGAATCCAGCAGGGCTGGATCGAGCAATAAAATTACCTGTTCCAGGAGAGGCCGCGATTCTGCCTCTTTGGAGGGGATTTTGTCATCGTTGACAGGAACGGTGCGGAAACCAAGCAGTTTGATGGGTCCGCCAGCCAGGGTTTTGGCAACCAGGTCTCTGGCCTTGTCGGCTTGGGCTCTGTCGCGGGGCAATAGCAGCGAGCCCACAGCGATGCGGGAATCGGGCTTCACACCACAGCCGGGGCCAAACTGCTCAAGGGCCTTCTCGCGAAAAAAGGGTTGGGGGAGTTGGCAGGTAAGCCCAGCGCCGTCACCGGAGGAGCCACAAACGCCACCACGGTGTTCCATAGCCACTAAGGCAAGAAGGGATTTGGCGATCACCTCGTGCGAAGGTTTACCCTCGCGTGCAGCCACGCCGCCAATGCCGCAGGCATCGCGTCCCACCAGGTCGGTGTAGAGAAGGTTCCGGCTACGGATGATGTCGCGCCCGTCTTGCATGGTGGGTTGAAACCCTCCCTGTGGGAGCCGGAACCTGTGGTTGGAGCTTTCCTCCCACTTGATCCGGACTTCCCGTTGGCATTAGTGAAATGTCCGGCCGTGTTTCGCACTGCCAGGCAAAATTAAATCAATTGACAATTTATCAACCGGATAATGCTTTCTACAAGGAGTGAAACAGGCAGCCTTGCACGAGCGGTCCGATTTCAACGGTTAGGCAACTTGAGTACCTTCCCGTAACGATTGAACATTGCGGAAAACTCAGGGTGCCCCAGGAATTTTGCGTGCGCCAGGGTCAGACGGCGGTTTGTCGAGGCATAAAAAGGCAATCAGGTCCCTTATTTCC
>DKBS01000144.1:6360-7916 GCA_002451275.1 Planctomycetaceae bacterium UBA6894
GCAATCAGGTCCCTTATTTCCGGAAGGGGAAGCTGTTTTTCCAGACCTTCCGGCATTAGGGAGATGGGGCTCCGTTCGCTCGCTTCAATTTCTGCCCGGGGGAAGGTTTCCACAGCACCTCCCTGTACCTTGAGGACCACCCTGTCTTTGCTGTCCTCCACCAAAAGGCCAGAAACAACCCTGCCCCGGGTGGTTGCAACGGTGTGGGCTTGATAGGCCGCCCCGATCACAAGATTGGGATCGAAAATGTTGGAAAGTAGCTGCTCAAAGCTAGCTCGGCCATTGAATGTGATGTCCGGGCCTACCTCCTGACCTGCACCGTGGATCTTGTGGCATACCCCGCAGGACCGGGCGAAGACCGCCTGCCCTTTGACGGGGTCTCCTGGCATGGCGCGAATGATTTCCGCAACTCCCCTGACCAGCTTTTCACGCCCCGGGTCCCGGTCAGCACGCAGGGAACCCCATGTCTTTTGCACCAGTTCGCCTAATTCCTTGTCCTTGAAGCCCAGGACCCTGCGAACCTGGTTGACTCCCACCGCCTGACTGGGGAGTTTGCCCGCCGCCACCGCATCGAAAAGCTGACGCGCCCAGGCGGGACGCTGTGTGAGCGTGTCGATCAAGGCATCCCGAACGGGGGCCGGCAGCGATGCCTGAATGGCCAGAATTTTGGAGGCGAGGGCAGGGTCTTCCAGTCTGGCCATTTCATTGGCCAGCCGGACCTGGAAAGGATCCTTGGTTTCAGCCGATTTGGCCAATTGGTCCAAGGCGAGCATTTGCGCCCTATCAGGCCTCGTAATGACCAGGGCCTGAAAAGCGCGTCGGCGAAGGCTTTCGGGTTTGTCAGTATCCGTCAAATCAGCTTCAGCCCGGGCCGAGCCTTCGGGGGAGCCTGCCAGGGCCAGCAGGAACCAGGCGAGCTCGCCTTCTTCCGTTTGGGGACCGGCCGCCTTTGCAGTTTTTTCCAGATAGCCATGAATGGTTGCAAGGAGCTTGGCAGCCTTGGCGGCTGCCTCTTTGGGGGATCGGGCCCCTTCGCTCTCAATCCGTGTCGCCAGGGAGCGCAGCAGCGTCAGCCGGTTGGAAAGTCCCAACGATTCTTTTTGAGTGGCTTCCACCAAATTGCCAAGGATGGTCTGGTCCAGCGATGGGGCGGCCAGGGAGAGATTGACCAGCTTGCTGAAAAAGGCATCCTTTCCCGGGCTGGATTTGCCTGAATTAGCCAGCAGAGCCAACGCGAGGGCCCTGTCGTTGGTGGATTTTTCAAGCAGTCCCTTGGCGTTTTGCCAGAGGATTGCCGGAATAATGAGATCGGTTCCGGAATTGGCCAGAAGGGCCATCCAATGTTTGAGAGGTTCGATGCCGGGCAATTTGGGCAGGGCGATTGCCACCTGCAGCCGCACATCAGCCGAAGTGTCCTGGATCAGGCGGAGCACCTGGTCCCGAACAATGGGGCTGTCGATAGCCGCGTTGCCAGCCGCTCGAATCGCCCAGGCGCGCACCGCAGGCTCCGGGTTCGTCACAAGTCGGTTGAAGTCAGATTCGGTAAGTATTTTACC
>DKBS01000144.1:8177-18251 GCA_002451275.1 Planctomycetaceae bacterium UBA6894
TGCAGGTTTCCCGCCAGAAGCGCCCAGAAAGCATGCATGCGGGTGCGGAGGTCGCCTCCGTTCTCCACCAGGCCCAGCAAGGTTTGGCGGGTTTGCTGGCCGGCTTTGCCGGAGACCAGCCGTTCCCCCAGAAGCCGCTGGGATATATCCCGCCACAGGCCGTTTCCCTGACCTAGCCGGGTGATGAGTTGGGCATCTGATTCGGCACCAAGATCCATCTTTGGCCACGGTTTCGCCGCATTGGATTCATGACGCACCCGGTACAGGCGGCCACGCAGGCGTTCAATGCCGCCGGGGTCGCGACGGGCGTCTTGGTAGCAGTGGTATTGGTCGTACCAGTCAAGGATCCATAGCGAGCCGTCCGGCCCGGTCTTCTGGGCTACCGGCATGAACCACTGGTCGTTGGCGGTCAGGAAATCAGGGCAGGAGGCCCCGGTGTATGTGCTTCCCTCGCGGGTGATGCGGTCAACGTTGATGCACCCCCCGTGAATGTTTCCCATGTAGAGCCGGTTGCGGTATTCCGCCGGGTAGGCATCACTGTCGAACCAGTGGATGCCGCAGTAAGCGGCCTTCTGGTGCTTGTGGCGAACGATGGACCCCAATACCCAGGTGCTGGGCGGGTAGGGGCCCCCTTGGCGCAGGTAGTAGCCTGTTTCGGTCAGGTGCCAAAGGTGATCGATCACGCATGCGGAGACAAAGGCCGACCCGAGGGTGTCGAAGGCGATCCCGTAGGGATTGCTGGTTCCTTCCGCGAAAAGCTGGAACTCATGGGTGATGGGGTGAAGGCGCCACAGCGCGCAGGTGAAAGAGTGCTCTTTGCCCTGGTGGCGGATGACGCTGGGGTTGAACACACCGTTGAGGCCATAAAGCCAGCCATCGGGGCCAAAGGTGAGGGCACTGGGAAGCTCGTGCGTGTCGTGGCGTCCAAACCCGGTGACCACCACCTTGGGGTCGCCCATCGGTTTGAGATCATCACCCAGCGTGTAAAAGAGCAAATCCGGCGAGTTGGCGACCCATATCCCGCCATGGCCCACCGCAATGCCGGTTGGGATATTGAGTCCATCGGCAAAGATGGTCGCCTTGTCCGCCTTGCCGTCGTTGTCTGTGTCCTCCAGCACCTTGACACGGTCGCGACCCTTGCCAGCCGACATGCGGGGGTATTCGACACTTTCGGTGATCCAGATTCGACCGCGGTCATCGAAACACATGGCGACTGGGTTGACCAGCATTGGCTCGCTGGCGACCAGGTCCACCTGGAAACCTTTGGGAACCTCCATCTTGCGGACCGCCTCGGCTGGCTGCAAAGCGGGCCCCGGGGGCGTGGACTGATTGTGGGGGATTGCCGGTTTCTTGTCTGATTCCTGTTGGGCGCTCGCCAGGCACAGGGCAAGGAGCAGGGAGGGAAAGGCATTCATGGGGGACTTTCCGGCATGACTTGGGCGGTTGGCTTCTTTGGTGGCACTATACCGGAAAATGCCACCGTGTTCAGCAAGCTTGGGGGCAGGGAAGGCTGGCCCGCGCTTGCCGTGAAATCCGCCAGAGCGGTGCTGGGGTTTCAATACCCGGGCTTCAGTTTTTCGATTGGCTGGCGAGGACTGCGATGGCGCGGTAACCGTCGGTGAAGTAGGGGTCACCGGTCAGGTTGAGCCCCGGGTTTTCCATGGTGTGTTCCCCCACTCCCGGGGCGTACCCGAGGCCCTCGAGCCTTTTGGCTTCGAGCAGGTCCTCCAGCACATAATCGCGGGATTCATCCACGTCGGGGTCGATTCGGTGGGTGGTGAGATTCCAGGTTCTGGGTGTGAATCGCACTCCGATGTCACGACTCACCTGGCCAACCCAAACCGGTCGCCCCTGAAAACGGAGGGGCGAAAGCCAAAGCCGCAGGTGCAAACGCTCGTTGATCGAGTGGCGGACGCGCTGAAGGGCCAGATCGTGCGAACGACCCAGCAGATAAAGCGGGCTGACCGGGGAATACCTGTATTCGGTTCCCAGGAGGAAAGACCGCACGGTTTTCCACGATGTGCCAAGCGTGATGGTTTCGGTCTCATCCCAACGGGCGGTGAACGATTCAAGCAGTTCAGGGAAGTGGCCCACCACCACCAGGTTGACGGGGTCGCCGGTGCCGGTGCCCCTTGAATTGGTGGTGGTCGCGGGTAATCCGGCGAGTTTTTGCGCGAGCGTGGAACCGTCCGCGCACTCCACAGGTGCCTGGTGTCCGGCAATCCGTTCAAAGTCACGCTTCAGGTAGTCGGCGCGGATGCCGGGAATGGGTATGGCGAAGGTGAGTTCCAAGGCAGGGATCAGGTTTTCGGCAAGAAACAGGTGAGCCTCGGATGTTTCTGGCCGGCTTGCCAAACCGTATAGGCGGATGGGGACCACTTTGGTTCCGGCATCGAGCCGGGTGAACACAAAACCCTCGACCGTTTCGCCCGGCTTGGCCGGGCTGAGTCGAAACGCCTGGTCCTGGAAAAACCCATCCATTCGTCGATTGGACCACCAGGCGGTGAGCAGCTTGAGGGGCAGAACAAAAATGACCATGGGGAGCAAAAACCAGGCTAAAAAACCCAATGCGGAAAAGCGTTTCAGCAACGAAAAGTGATTGAGTGCAGCCGCCTCCAGCGGGGTGAAATACTCCGGGTCGATGCTGACAAGATGCAGCCGAAGGGGTTGGGGACCGGTGTTGACCAACCGGATGTGCACCGGCTGGATTTTCCTGCGGGCCAGCGGCACACCGAACCATTCGGTGGCCTCCTCGGGGCCCGGCACTGCCACGGTGACCCGGCACAGGCTGGCCACTTCCTGGGTTTGTGCCCGGGCCAAAAAGCCGGCCTGCCCCGGCTTGGGTGAATAGGGTGTGATGAAAAGGCCTTGAAGGCGGTGAAGCAGGGCCAGAGGCATGGAATATTTTCTCCGTGGCCGCGCCAACCTGCCGGGGACGGCACCACTGTTGGGGATTGTATGGGATGGGGTTATCACCTAGGCTCTGAGGCTGGGTGAACGGCTGTCGCTCAGGGAAACCTGGCCATGCCGGGCACGCTTGGAACGTGACAACGCATCAGAAAATGAGGACAAGGCATGTTGAACATCCGTACCTTCTGCGCTGCCCTAGCCATGGCTGTGGCCTTTTCAGGCATCAGTGCAGCGCAGTCAGCTTTTACCACCCCCACCATTGATTTGGGTGTGGTCGTGACCGACATCGAGAAATCGGTGAAATTTTACACCGAGGGTTTGGGCTTCAAGGAACTCCCCGGCTTCAAGGTGCCAGCAGGTTTCGCCGCCGATGCCGGTTTGACCGATGGCAAGGAGTTGGACATCAAGGTGCTGGTGTTGGGTGAGGGTGCCGGCGCGACCAAGCTCAAGCTGATGCAAATCAAGGGCGCCAACCCCGCCCAGAGCAAGCAGGAAGTCATCGAATCGCAGACCGGCTTTCGCTACCTGACACTGATGGTGGCCGATACCACCGCTTCGGTCGAGCGCGCAAGCAAGGCGGGTTTCAAGCCAATTGCCAAGGGAACCCTGGCCATTCCCCAGGATATCGCCCCCGGTCAGTACCTGACCATTTACAAGGATCCGGACGGCAACTTCGTCGAGTTGGTCGGTCCCAAGAAGTGATGCAAGGGAACGGACGGTTGCAAACCAAAGGCCCCGCGGATTCCCAATCCGCGGGGCCTTTGGCTGTTTCAGCCACATTGAGACTAGAGACTTGGGCAGTCAGGCGGTGCGGCGTAACGGATTGGCGGTTTCGTCGGGGGGCTCCATCGAGTCGTCGAGATGATCCACAGTTGCATCGGGGCCGCGGAACTCCTCCAAAAACCGTTGCCATGCGGCCGCGCCCGATGGGAGTAATATCCCGGCGCGGTCAAGTTCCTCCGCCAGGGCCTTCGCGGAGGTGATGGCCGCGGGATGGTCCAGTTCGAGGCGGGCCAAAACCCCCGCGAGTGGTTCCGGCAAATGCCTTTGGTTTTCACCCTGCGGGCCCGACCACCAGATTTGGCCAATTCGGGCAAGGGCTGCGATGTCACCGGCAGGCCCCTGGTTTTCCTGGTTGGCGTTTGGAACCAGCCAAAGCGGGGTGGCGTGCTCCTGAAGTTTCAACAAGCCTTCAGTCTTCAGCAGCAAATGGCGGGTGCCAAGGTGGCCGTGGTGCAGCCCCGCCTGGTGCAAATCGCGGAGCGCGACTGCCGCTTGCAGAAACAGGCGGTACCAAACCGTTGCCGATCCACTCATGGACGGCCAAGCCTCGAACGAGGCGCCCACCGTCTCTTCCTGGAGGGCGCAGGGAAGGTCGTTGAGCTTGAATACTTCGACGGTTGAAAGGAGATGCTCGGAATCAATGTGGGAGCAGGCTTGATGCCTCTGCAGGTATTCGTCCGCGTGACCCGGCTTGCGGGCTTCTGCGGGAGCCAGAATCCTCAGGGTGCGGGCCATGTTGGTTTTCGGATCGAACACGCGGAATACCAATTCACGATCGACATCGATGGCATCGATGGCGGGTAGGTCCAGGATGAACCACCTGCCGATCACCAGATCCGCCGCGCAACCGAGGCCCATTGTGGCGATTTGGTGGGTGGTGAAAACTTCCAGCCGTGTAAGCAGGTCCTCCAGCGAAATGGCGCGCGCCGTTGCCAACCGTGTCAGGGGGGCCAGCAGCTTGGGAGTGCCGATTCCCTGCTCCAGCAGCCTGCGAGCAAAACCATGCCGATGGTTTCCCCCGTCTGGGGCTGGTTCGTTTTCGGCTGTTTCGCCCAATTCGGCCAGTGCCGCAGCGGCAGCCTTTTGCAGGCGGCCCGTGCACCACAAATAGAAGGCTTCCAGGTCCGCCTCATCGGGTTTGGGCAGAAAATTTTCGGGATCTTCTCCCTCCCAGCCATCCGAATCGGAACTGTTCGGGCCAACAATGGTTTTTTCTGCCCATTCTTCCAACGGGGGCTCTGGCTCCTGCCTGGCCACGGCGTTCGGGATATCGGGCCACTGCGCACCGGGCACCCAGACTGGTGTTTCCACCATTTCTGCTTCTGTATCGATTTCCTGCGGGAGTTCGATCGGTTCCGGGGAGCTTTCCTGGATGGTTTGCGGTTCGGGCGAGGATGGAATTTCCGCCGCTGTTGGCTGATTGGCGGAAAGTTCGTTCAACAGAGTGGCAATCTGGGCGCTCACCTCCACTGTATCCATCATGGGTGGGAGGGGGCCTGATGGCTCCACAGGCGCAATCCATTGGACCGGCCGGGGTTCAGGTGCGACGGTGGTCGCCAGCGCCTCAAACATAGCCGGAAGTTCGTGGTTGGAGGGTGCTGTTGGATGCGGCACGACGGAATTGGCCAGCAAGGCGATGGGATCGGCGCGCTCAGTTTCCAGTTGGCGGCGAAATTCGGCCAGCGCCGCAGCTTGCGCGGCGATCGATTGCCGCGCTTGTTCGAGTTTTTGAAGTGCCTCACCTTGTTCCACGCGCGCGGCCTGGCTCGCCTGGTGGAAATCAACCCATGCAGCTTCCAACTCCGCACGCCCTTCTCGGAGGGCATGCTCCTGAATGGCCAATTCGGTTTGGCTGCTGAGCAGTTTGGCACGTTCACGGGCGCAGGCTTCCGCTTGCTCCCGGGCAGACTGGATCCATTCCTCCAACTCGCGCCAGCGTGGGTCGGCGGCGTCCTGGGCCTGTCGATCGATGGCATGCGGTGCTTGACTTTGTGTCAAGCCTGTGGGGTGTTGCACGATCGGGGTGACAGGGGGTGGACCCCATGCTTGTGACGCCAGAAGCGTGCTTTCGCGCAATTCCAGCGAGCGTTGCCAGCGGCGGAGCCACCCCAGTTTTTTCTTGGGCTTGGGATTGTCGCTGATAATGGTTGCGGGGGCGGATAAACCCGCCGGCGCTTGAATGTTTTCCGGCTGAAAAAGTTGGTGGTCCAGACGCTGTGCGGAGGCGTTCAACAGCGAGATTCGAAGGGATCCAATCTGGATTTTTTCCTCCGCCGGCAGAAGGCCTCCCGGCCATTCCTTTTCCCCATGGCGCATTTCCACCAAGGGGGCCAGGGGACGGATACAGGCGGAAATTTCAGCGCTTTCCCGGACAGGCAAGACGGTCAGGAGAACCGGTGGGTGGTCGACCGGCAATCGAATGTCGCACCCCAGTGCACTACCAAGCACCAACCCGGAGGAGGGAACCCTCCAAACCAACGGGGGGTTGCCCTGCACCTCAATCAGAATGCGAAGACTGGATTCATCCAGAGGATTTGCGGAGCCGTTCATGACCTGCCAAGCGTATTGGATTGGTTGTCCGTAGCGGACGACCAAACCATAAGCCGGGCCGAAAAAGGAAGGGCAGTTGGCACACATGGCTTCCTGGATGATCTAGGTTTTTCAATATTCCCGTTTAGCCTATCCTTCCAAATTGGCGTTCCAGTTCCTGCTTGGAGAAAACCAAGGCGGTCGGCCGGCCATGGGGGCAGTGGTGGGTGTCTTTTGCCAGATGGCGCATTTCCAACAGTGCCTCCATCAGTTCGGGGGTCAGCCTTTCCCCAGCGCGCACGGCAGCGTGGCAAGCCATCAGGCTCATCACCTCCTGCAGTAATTGCTCGCGGCTGGGGGGCTGGGCCTTGGAGGTGATCTGCTGCACTGCGGAGAGCAGGCAGGGAACAATCGGTCGTTTTTCGAGGATGGCCGGGTAACTCTGGATTGCCCAGGTGGACCCGCCAAACGGGGCCAATTCAAAACCGAGTTCCAGCAGGGCTTCCTTGTGCTGCTCCACTGCTCCCGCCTGTTCGGCGGAAAGCTCCACTAGTTCCGGTAGAAGCAGCCGCTGGGTGGACAATTTGCCGGTGAGCAGACGACGCTTGATTTGCTCGAAAATTACCCGCTCGTGCAGGGCGTGCTGGTCAATCACCAGCAGGCCCTCCTCCGTTTCGGCCAGCAAAAAGCTGTTGTAGATCTGCAGGATTTGGCTGGATTCGGGATGGGCCGTATCCGGTTGACGGCTTGGGGGAAGGGTAGGGGCTTCCTTCGACCGGGCAGTGGTGGGTGCCTCGGTGGATTGGAGCAGAGCAGGAGCAACCGGGGCAGGATTAGAGGGGTCGGGGTTCGTCGTTGCTGCAGGAATCGATGGCTGGGGTGCCGGTTTGGGCAGGTGGGTTTCCGCATCGATTTTCGGGCCATCTGGCCTGGGGGGTTCCGCAGGGAAGTGCCTGGGTGTTTCCGGAAAGGGCAACCTGGGGGCCGGCGGAGGTGGCGGCTGCAGGGTGAACGCACCCGTGGGGGCGAAGGGATTTTGCTTGGGAACAACCAGGCGGCTGGTGAGGTTTTCCCGATCAAGCCGGTCGCGCAGCGAACGGAAAATCAGATGGTGGACCGCCGATGCGTCGCGGAAACGCACCTCCGCCTTGGCGGGGTGGACGTTCACATCGACATCCTCCGGGGGAATTTCGAGGTGCAGGAAGACCACCGGCTGGCGGCCCACCATGATGAGGCCGCGGTAGGCCTCCTGGACGGCGTGGGTGAGGGAACGGTCCTTCAGGAAACGACCGTTGAGAAACAGGTACTGCATGCGGGCGGTGGCCCGCTCAATGGATGGGTCGGCGATGAGGCCTGTGAGGCTTGCCGCGCCGCGCCTGGTCTCAACCGCGTGCAATTGGTTGGCGACATCCTGGCCGAACAGCCTGGAAACCCGGTCCAGAAGCGGAAGGTCGCCGGGGATTTCGTGCAGGGTTTTCTTGCCGCTTTTGTAACTGAGATGCGGGCGCCTTTCGGGGGGGATTGCGGCGATGGCGAGTGCGAAGCGGTTGAAAACCTCATTGAGCTGGGCCATTTCTGCGGCCTGACTTTTGAGAAACCTGCGCCGGACGGGGGCATTGTAAAACAGGTGTCGCACTTCAACACGGGTACCGGGTGCCCCGCCCCATGGCTCGATCTCCGATGCCTGCCCGCCCTCGCAGCGAATCCTGCCCCCGACATCCCGGCCGGGCGGATGGGACTCAAGGCTGAGCCGGGAGACGCTGGCAATCGAGGCCAGGGCTTCGCCACGGAAGCCCATGCTGGTGATGTGCTCCAGCTCACCCGCATTGTGCAGCTTGCTGGTGGCATGGCTGGAGAGTGCCAGGGTGAGGTCGTCCGGCAAGATTCCGGTGCCGTTGTCCACGACGAGGATGCGGTCGATGCCCCCCTGGTCCACCTCGATGCTGATGCGGGTTGCGCCGGAATCGAGCGCGTTGTCCAGCAGCTCGCGCAACACGCTGGCCGGGCGTTCCACCACCTCACCTGCGGCGATCTGGCTGACGGTCACCGGATCGAGCGGCCGGATGCGTGCCGGTCCCTGGCTAATCGCATCACTCATCAGGATTCCTCCCCGCCATCAGAGGCTTCATCACCCGGTCCACCCGCCAAGCGCTTGAGTTTGCGCTCGAGGGTTTTCGGGGTGAGGCCCAGTTCCTTGGCGGCCTGGGTGATGTCGCCGGAATGTTTTTCCATGCATTCCTTGATGCGATCCTGCAATTTCCAATCCTGGATGACGCGATACAGCGTCCGTTCACCGATGCCCAGAAGCTTGGCGGCTTCCTCGCGGTTGCCGGAGGTGAGTTCCAGGGCCTGCTCGATGTAGTAGCGTTCCACCTCTGCCAGCGGGCGGCCAACCAGGGACGCGCCTGCCCCTGTGGGGGTGGCGCGGGTGGCTTCGGTGGCAAGGCCGGGCAGGAAATCCTCGTCCTGGACATCATTCACATCCAGAATCCCGTCATTGTCGAGCACCACCAGGCTTTCAATGAAGTTGCGGAGCTCGCGCACGTTGCCGGGCCAGTCGTAGGCGACCATCGCCCGACGCAGGGGGTCGGATACGGCAGTCACTTTCTTGCCATGTAAATGGTTGAAGTCCTTGATGAAATGGGCCGTCAGAAGGGGGATGTCCTCACGCCGTTGGCGCAGGGGCGGTAGCTTCACCTTGAGGCGATTCAGACGGAAATAGAGGTCCTGGCGGAAGGCTCCGGAGGCCACGGCGGCGTCGAGGTCCCGGTGGGTCGCGGAGACCAGGCGGACATTCACCTTGATCGGTTCGTTGCTGCCGATGCGGATGACCTCATTGCTCTCCAGCACGCGCAACAGTTTGGCCTGAAGCGGCAGGGGCATGTCGCCCACCTCATCCAGGAACAGGGTGCCGCCATTGGCGTGCTCGAAACGGCCCTTACGGATCCTTTCGGCTCCGGTGAACGCCCCGGATTCGTGTCCGAACAGCTCGTCATCGAGCAGGTTCTCGTTCAGGGCGGTGCAATTCAGGGCGACAAAAGGTTTGTTCTTGCGCGGGCTGTTGGTGTGGATCGCCTTGGCTGCCAATTCCTTGCCGGTCCCGGTTTCCCCCTGGATGAGCACGGTGGCGCTGGTGGGGGCGATGCTTTGCAGCCGCGCGATAACATCGTGCATTTTTTGGCTGTTGCCTACGACGCCCTCAAATCCGAATTTTTCATCGATCTGCCTTTGCAGGTCCCGATTGGCCCGGAATAGGCGCCTGCGCTCGGCCGCCTTCTCCACCAGGACCCGCAGTTCGGCCATATCCAGCGGCTTGGTGAGGTAGTTGGAGGCCCCGTGTTTGATGGCCTCAACAGCGGTTTTCACATCCCCATGGCCGGTGATGACCAGCACCTCGCAATCGGGTTGGACCTGGCGGGCTTTTTTCAGGATTTCCATCCCACCCAGGTCAGCCATGCGCAAATCGGTCAGGATGATGTCGAAATCTTCCTGGTCGATCTGCCGGCTGCCCGCGTTTCCGCTCGCTGCCAGGGTGATTTCATATCCCTGGCGTTCAAGGGCTTCGCCCACCACTTCGGCATGAGCCTTTTCGTCATCCACTATCAGCACGCGGATGCCTTCACCGGGACTGCCTTGGGAACCTGGATTTTGCATGGAAGGGCTGGGCCAGTGAGGGTGAGGGGGGAAAGGAGCGCTGGAAAGATTCTTGGACCCAAGGGGTTTCAGTTGGCAGATCTGCCTGCCAACCCGACAGTCTGCTTGAGCCAATTTCTTCATATTAACTGGACAGGTCCGAATTTGAAGGCTGGAATGCCGTTTTGGCAGGCAAAAGGCTAGGGCGCCAGCGGGTTC
>DKBS01000144.1:18498-18904 GCA_002451275.1 Planctomycetaceae bacterium UBA6894
AAGGCTAGGGCGCCAGCGGGTTCTCCTGAAGCATTGGGCCTTTTGTTCCGATCCAATCCAATGTTCCCCAGGCGCTAATCGGTGCGCCGCTTTAACCCATTGGCCAAGCGGCCCCAGCCCGGAGGCCCTGTGACAGCCATCGCCATGCCTGTTTCCAAGAGCTCGGAGGAGCGGCTTTCAGCCATTCGCCAAGCGTTTGGCCGGTTTGCTCATGGGTCGGTCAGCATGCAATCCGAACTTGCCGGTTTGCTGGATCATTCCGGCAAATTGGGCGGGCCATTGGCTTGGCTACGAAACCAGGTGAATGAACAATTTGCGGCCCAACGGGAGGCATCCAGCCTGTTGTCAGGCCTGCAGGTGCCGGGTGGGGAATTACCCGTTGGGACTTCCCAGGCGGGCGCCCATG
>DKBS01000144.1:19335-23886 GCA_002451275.1 Planctomycetaceae bacterium UBA6894
ATGCCCGCTGAGCGTGAACGCCAGGTGCATTGGGCGCAAGGGGCTAGGGCTTTTTTGGATCAAATGGAAAGCCGTTTGTCGTTTGTGGTGCAGCGAAGCCGTTCCCTGGCGCGGGAAACAGCGCTCCGGGCCGATTGGTTGGCATGGGTTCGTGAGGCTGCGAGGATTGGCAAAAACAACGAAAAACCTGCCGCCAACCTGGTGGAGCGATTGGATTATCTGGTCCAGGAAGTGGCCGAGGCTGGCACACTCGGAGCCGATTTGGCCAAAATATGGTGGCAGCCCGTCCCGGGCGAGAATGACCCGGCGGTCTGGGTGGCAGCGGATGGTTGGAACCTTGCCTGGATTGCGGCAGAGGTGGCCAGGCTGGAGGGGGTCTCGCCGCAGGCTCTGTCGGCTTCTGAAACGCTCCATGCCTGCTTGTTGCATGATGTCGGGTTCGCACTGATGCCTGCCGCCCTTTGGCTTGGCGAAAACCGCTTGGCTGGGGATGAGCGCCGGGTGATGGAGGCCCACTCCCGACGCGGGGAGGAACTGGTCGGCCTGTTGATGCCCAACCGTCATGCACTAAGGAAAGCAGTGCTATGGCACCATGAACGGGGGGATGGCACCGGGTATCCGGATGGTTACAAGGGGCCGGAGTTGTCACCCCTTTCGAAATGGTTGGCTGTTTTGGAAGTGTATGGCGGTCTGCAGGTTGGACGGGCCCATCGGCCTGCAGCGTCGGCCGTGGATGCCTGGAGAACGGTCCATGCCTGGGCAAGGCAAGGGCTCCTGGAGCCCTCGGAAGTGGCCAGGCTGGATTTGATAGGGCCGTTGCCAGCCGGGACCCTTCTAAAGCTTTCCGATGGTTCGCTAGGGCTTTCGGGGGGATGTGTGACCCAGGGAGATGCCGCAGCTTCTTGGGTGATTCCACTCACGAGCCCTTCCGGCCAGATTTTACCGATCCCTCAGGCTCCTTGGGCGATTGATCCCCGTCAGGTGGGAAGCCATGGACGTGGGGCTGGGGATATCGCTGCATATCACGGTTTGGAGCGTAAGGCCCTACTGCGTGATCATTGCCCCTGGCTGGGATAGTGCTGGTTCTTTCTTAAAGTCTGAAAGGGAAAAGTGTTAGGTGATTTGAGCTGGTATTGGAGGGCGACCCGCCACCCCTTGATGGGGTTGGTGCTGGTGTTGCCATTGTTGGTTTTTTATGAGGTAGGCACGCTGGCGGGTGGCCAGGGCGCCCAACCGTCCACCCTGAGGAACGGGGCCGATGCTTGGGTGCGGGAATGGTGTGAGCGGATTGGCAACGGCGGCCACTTGATCCCTCCGATGGTGATGGTGGCCTGGCTTACCCTGGCGGCGCTGAAGCGGTGGGATTCGCGTCCGGAGCATCCGGTTTCCACCGGGTTGGGTATGGTGTTGGAAAGTTTGGCGCTGGCTTTGACCCTTTGGCTTTTCAGCCGATTGTGGCCCGATCTTTTGAAGCATTATGGTTGGGAATTGCAGGTCAAGGGGGGGGGAGGGCAGGCCGGACCGACCGCGGTGGATCCGCTTCGGGTGGCTTTGCCCTTGGTGGGCGCGGGTTTGTATGAGGAATTTCTGTTCCGTTTGGTGTCGCTGACCTTACTAATTGGGGCGCTGGGATTCCTGGGAGTGGATACCTGGACCGGTTTTTTCCTCGCGGCCCTGTTTTCGGCCTGGTTTTTCGCAGCCGCCCACCACTGGGGAAGCAGTGCTCCTCCCTACGATGGGCGGGTCTTTTCCTTCCGGTTTGCGGCAGGCCTGATTTTTTCTTGCGTGCTGGCTTGGCGCGGGTTCGGTATCGCGGTGGGGGGGCACACCCTCTATAACTTGCTAGTCGGATTGCCCGGGAGCTGGAACCACGCTTGAAACCGCCTGTTACGTTCCTACAGTATCCCTACGAAACCAGGGAAGGTTGGCAGGTGGTTCCAAAGGGGATCAGCCGCCGCCGTCACTTGGGAGGAGACCCATGCAGCCGTCGCCCCTGAAAATGCCGCTGGATTGTGATTTTTCGCTTGCGGCGTATTACCCCATGCTTATTTTCCTGGCGATCGTGATTGGTCTGGCGACGGTGATCATGATCCTGTCCCACCTGTTCAACCCAAACCGGGTCACTCCGGTCAAGCAGATGCCCTATGAATCAGGTATGGACCCCATCGGTGACGCACGCGGGAAATTCGATGTGCGTTTTTACTTAGTGGCCATCTTGTTCTTGGTTTTTGACGTGGAATTGTTGTTTCTTTACCCGTGGGCTGTTGCCACCCAAGGCGAAAACCCCGTGATTGTGGGGGCGCTGAGGACGGTGATTTTCTGGGAAATGCTTATTTTTGTGGGCACATTACTGCTGGCTTGGGCGATTGCCTGGCGGAAGGGGGTGTTTCAATGGAGGTGAGCCTCCCCGAGGATGGATTCCTTGTCACCAAGCTGGACGAGGTGGCCAATTGGTGCCGCAAAAACAGTCTTTGGCCCATGGCTTTTGCCACGGCTTGCTGTGGTATCGAGGTGATGGCCACCGGGGCGTCGAGGCATGACATCGCCCGTTTTGGCGCCGAGGCTTTTCGGTTTTCACCCCGCCAATGCGATCTGATGATAGTTGCCGGCCGCGTGGTGATGAAGATGCTGCCGGTGCTTCAGCGTATCTGGATGCAGATGCCCGAGCCGAAATGGTGTATCTCCATGGGCGCATGCGCCTCGTCCGGTGGAGTGTTTGACACCTACGCGGTCGTTCAGGGCATTGATCGCTTCCTTCCGGTGGATGTGTACATCCCCGGTTGCCCCCCGCGCCCGGAACAGCTTATCCAAGCGGTTCTCGATTTGCAGGACAAGGTCCAAAAGACGGGTACCTTCAACGCCCGCGAATTCAAGAACCGAACCCGGCCCGAAGGCCCGCGTCCCCTGGCCATTCAATTGGACATGGCGGATCAGATGGTGGCACCGGCCAATTACCGCACCGCCACGCGCTCTTGGGGGCAGGTTCCCGAGATTGGTTCAGGGGCTCATCCGGAGTCCGGTCGATGAGTGACGCAGCCGCACCCGCGACGCCGCCTGCAGCACCGGTCGGATTTGCCGACCCGGCCGTGGAATCGATCGCTGCGGGTCTGGAAAAGGCACTCGGACTGCCCGGTGGGAGTTTGAAGCGTACCTCCTTCCGCGACAACCACCGTGTCTTTGTCGAGCCGTCCCGGGTACTCCAGGCTTTGACCCATTTGCGGGACGCTGGGATGGACCTGCTGATTGACTTGTCCGCAGCCGACTACCTGGGGTACCCGGATGCCGAGCACCGCTACGGTGTGTGGTACATCCTGGAGAACACCAGCACCGGGGTCCGCATCCTGGTGCGGACTTGGGCGGACGACCCGACGCCCTGCCTGCCCAGCGTTTTCGACGTGTGGCGCGGCTCCGACTGGATGGAGCGCGAGGTCTACGACCTGCTGGGCATTGAGTTCACTGGTCACCCCGACCTGCGCCGCATCCTGCTGCCCGACGAATTCGCCGGGCATCCGCTGCGGAAGGACTATCCTTTGCGCGGTATGGGTGAGCGACACCACTTCGTGCCATTGGCGCGTGACGAGTCCTGAGGAACGCCCCGACCATGCCACTGAAACTGGCCGATGCGATTGCCGCGCCCGAGGTTGAGGAGCGCGAATGTCTGTGGACCCTGAACTTCGGTCCCCAGCACCCTGCCACCCACACCACGCTGCGCCTGGTTTTGAACCTGGACGGTGAGGTGATCCTCAAGGCGACACCAGACATCGGTTTTTTGCACTCCGGTTTCGAGAAGCTGGGTGAGCATCTCGATTTCAACCAGTATGTCACCATTGTCGACCGGATGAACTACATCTCGCCGGTTGCCAATGAAATCGCCTGGCACCAGACCATCGAGGAATTGCTGGGCATCCATTTGACACCCCGCTGCAAGATGATCCGGGTCATTTTCGCCGAGCTGATGCGCATCCATGATCACCTGCTCTGTTGCGGGGCGGCAGCACTGGACTTAGGCGCCTTCACGGCCTTCCTTTATGCCTTCAACCAGCGGGAGCTGATCAACGAGATCAACGAGTGGGCCTCGGGCCAGCGTTTTCACCCCAGCTACACCCGCGTGGGCGGTTTGCAGCGGGATGTGGACGACGCCTGGGTGGACAAGGTGCGCGGGTTCCTCGACGGGTTCATCACCGCCCACAACGATGTGACGCGGTTGCTAAATCGCAATCGCATTTTCCAGGACCGCTGCCGCGGTGTGGGGGTCCTGACCCGGGAAGAGGCGATCAACCGGTCGGCCACCGGTCCGGTCGCCCGCGCCTCCGGTGTCCAGCGTGACCTCCGGCGTTTGCGGCCTTACCTGGCCTATGACGCGATCGACTTCGATGTGGTCTGCGCCGAAGAGGGCGATTGCCTGGCCCGTTATCTCGTCCGCATGGAAGAAATGCTCGAGAGCTGGAAGATCATCAAGTGGGCAATCGAAAACCTGCCCGGCGGCCCGGTCAACGCCGATGTGGACGGGCGCATGGTTCTGCCCAACCAGCTCTCTGTCTACCGGAGCAT
>DKBS01000144.1:24129-24344 GCA_002451275.1 Planctomycetaceae bacterium UBA6894
GAGGGGTTGATCCACCACTTCGAACTCAACATGACCAACCGCAAATGGAAGCCTCCGGTCGAGGAGCTTTACACCGCCACCGAGAGTCCGAACGGAGAGCTTGGATTCCATGTGGTTTCCGATGGCGGCCCATGCGCCTGGCGTGTCCGCACGCGTCCCCCCTCGTTCATCCATTTTTCGCTGTTCCCTCACCTGGCCGAGGGGCACGCCGTGGG
>DKBS01000144.1:24753-26864 GCA_002451275.1 Planctomycetaceae bacterium UBA6894
CACATGACCCAGGACCGTCTCCGCTGCGTTCCTCCATGGGCCGTGGAGGAGATCGCCGACATTCTGGATCTGTCGCCTGCCGAGGTGCATGACACACTGAGCTTTTACGGGTTTTTCCGGCCCGCGACGGATCCCTTGGGCAAAAAACGCCTGTGGATCTGTCGAAGCCTGGCCTGCGCCCTGAGGGGTGCTGACCAAATTCTCGATCAAACCGCCCACAAGTTGGGTGTCGAGGTGGGCGGCACCACCACTGACGGCTCGATCACCCTGGAACTGGCTGAATGTCTGGGCGCCTGCGAGGGGGCCCCGGCATGCATGGTGGACGACGAACACTTCCACCACATCGACCAGGAGGGGAAGCTGGACAAGTTGGTGGAAGATTTGCGGAAAAGCTGACTGGGATTGAATGAGTTTGGCTCCGGGATGAACCCGGTTGCCCCGACCGAATCGGAGTGGACGGATGGCTGCCTTTGAACCGGTGCTGCTGCGCAGGCTGAACCGGCCGGAATGCAAGACCCTGGAAGGCTACCGTGCCGACGGCGGTTATCGCACGTTGACACGCGCCCTGAAGGAGATGAGTCCGGACCAGGTGACCACGGTTGTGAAGGATTCCGGGCTGCGTGGGCGTGGCGGCGCCGGTTTTCCGACCGGGTTGAAATGGACATTTTTGCCGAAGGGGCACCCCGGGCCAGTTTTTTTGTGCGTGAATTGCGATGAGAGCGAGCCCTGCACTTTCAACAACCGGTACCTGATCGAGTGCGACCCGCATCAGGTGCTGGAGGGGATCATTTTGGCCAGCTACGCCATCCGTGCGAGCGCGGCCTATTTTTACGTGCGCTATGAGTACGGCAAGGGCATGCGCACCATGCAGCGGGCCATTGACGAGCTTTATGCTGCCGGCATGCTGGGCAAGAACATTCTGGGCTCTGAATTCAGCCTGGATGTGGTGGTGCACCGTGGCGCTGCCGCCTACATCTGTGGCGAGGAAACCGGCCTGATTGAATCCCTGGAAGGGAAGCGGGCTTGGCCCCGTATCAAGCCGCCTTTTCCGGCGATCGAGGGAGCTTTTCGCAAGCCCACGATTGTCAATAACCCGGAAACCCTGGCGAATGTCGTGCACATCGTCGAACGCGGCGGGGAGTGGTTCAAGTCGATCGGTGTCCCGCCCGATCCCAAAAACCCGCGCGATGCCGGAAGCTATGGCAGTAAGCTGTACTGCATCTCGGGCCATGTGAACAAGCCGGGCATCGTTGAATTGCCGATGGGCGTGACCCTGCGCGAGTTGCTGGAAGTGCATGGCGGCGGGGTGTGGAAAGGCCGCAAAGCCAAAGGCGCCATCCCCGGTGGCAACAGCATGGGGTTTTGCACCGAGCCCGAGTTTGACATCCCGCTCGATTTCAACGGGCCTGGCAAGGTTGGCTGCCTGGGGCTGGGCACCGCTGCCGTGACCGTCTTTGACGAGACCACCAGTATTGTGGATGTTTTGCACAACCTGTGTCGCTTTTTTGCCCACGAGTCCTGCGGACAGTGCACGCCTTGCCGCGAAGGCACGGCGTGGATGCTGAAGATTGTGGAACGCATCAAGCGGGGTCAGGGCCGGCTCGAGGATCTGGCGATCCTCGAGGAGGTGGCCGACAAGATCGGCATCATGCCCGGAACGACGATTTGCGGATTGGCGGATGGCGCGGGATGGCCGGTGAAGACCGCCATCCGCAAGTTCCGTGACGAATTCAAGGCGTACTTGCGCGAGGGCCCCGGTAAGGGGCCCAGCGCGGGCATGCGGCTGCAAATGGCGGCTGGTCACTGAGCAAGGACGGGTGAGTCGGGCGCCGTATCGCGAAACCCGCGAACGGCGTGGACCGACGGGCTGCGGAGCCTGAGGAACATTCGATGGCAACGGTTTATGTGAATGATAAGCCCGTGGATATCGGCGAGGAGCGGCTGAATTGTATTCAGGCCGCCCAGCGCGCCGGTGTGACCATCCCGCACTATTGCTGGCACGCCGCCCTGAGCGTGGTGGCCAGTTGCCGCATGTGCCTGGTGGAGGTGGGCGACCGCAAGGTGGACGAAAAGGGCGAAGTGTCCACGGTCATGCAGCCCAAGGTGGTTCC
>DKBS01000144.1:27152-39654 GCA_002451275.1 Planctomycetaceae bacterium UBA6894
AAGGCCAAGGACGCCCAAGAGCGCACTCTGGAAAGCATTCTCCTCAACCATCCGCTAGACTGCCCCGTTTGTGACAAGGCCGGGGAATGCCTGCTGCAGGATTTCAGCTTCCAGTTCGGCAAAGCTGAAAGCCGGATGGTGGACGAGAAAAACACCCCCCCCAACAAGCCCGATCTGGGGCCGAATGTCAGGCTCTTCACCGACCGCTGCATCATGTGCAGCCGGTGCGTGCGCTTCACGCGCGAGGTGGCCGGGACCGCCGAGTTGCACATCGTCAACCGCGGGTCCCACGCCGAGATTGATGTCTTTGAGGGGCACCCGCTGGACAACAAGCTCGCCACCAATGTGGTGGACCTGTGCCCGGTGGGAGCGCTTGCCAGCAAGGACTTCCTCTATTCCCAGCGCGTCTGGAACCTGAAGACGGTTTCCAGCGTGTGCGGCGGCTGCTCCACCGGTTGCGCCATCCACATCGATTCCAACAAGGACATCGTCTATCGCCTGCGTCCCCGATTCAATCCCCGCGCCCAGGGGCACTTCATGTGCGACGAGGGCCGCCTTGGCTATCACCATGTGAATGATCCGAAACGGCTGAACCGCTATTTGGCGCGGGGCGAGAACGGCACACGGGCGGTCGAATGGTCAGAGGCCGCAAAAATATGCCGTGAGAAACTTTCGTCCGCCGCGTCTAGGGATCCTGGCAGGGTTTGGGTGGTATTTGCGCCTTCCATGACCGTGGAGGAAGCGTGGCTGCTGGCCAGTTACGCGCGCCAGCTCAGCCCGTTTGTCAAACTGGTCCTGGGTCCGGTTTCGGTGGTCGGCCAGGATGATACCTACCCCAAGGACCGGAAGGGACGCCCGGTGCAACCGGTCAAGTTCAACATCCGAGCCGAGAAGGCCGCCAACACGCGGGGTGTGCGCGGCGTGCTGTCCCACTTCCAGAAAGACCATTTCAGCTACGACCAATTTCTGCAGGCAGCGAAGGCCGGGCAGATCGATGCCTGTTTCATCGCTGCCGGCCAGTCGCCCCAGATCCGAAAGCCCATGGTGGAAGAAGGCGACGCGCTTTCAGGCGTGGGATTTGTCGCGGTTCAGGAGCTTTTCCCGTCGCCGCTGACCGACCGGGCCCATGTGGTGATTCCCGCCTCGGCATTCAGCGAGGTGGAGGGTACGCTGGTCAACCATGCGGGTTTGGCCCAAGCCAAGCGCGCAGCCTGTGCCCCTTACCGCGGTTTGCGTACCGATGGACAGTTTTACCTGGAATTGCTCGAACGGAAGGGCTTGGTGCACGCCGCCAACCTGCGCAAGGAAGTCGCCAAGTCGATACCCGCCTTCAAACCGCTGGAGGTTGGAGAGCTTGGGGAATACGGCGTCTTTTGCGAAAAACTGAAGGACCTGGCCTGAAATATTTTTCCGGCCCCGGCAAGCTGTCATCAAGGTTTTAGAGAAGGCGAAACATGGACTGGAACGCGTTGATTCCACTGCTGGTGACTTTGATCACCATCGCCGTCATTCTTGGCGGCGTGCTGGGTGGTGTCGCCTACCTGACATTGTTGGAGCGCAAGGTTTCCGCCTGGGTGCAGGATCGATACGGTCCCAACCGTGTCGGATTTGATTTCGGCCAATCCTGGTTGTCGTTTTTGCGCAAGATGTGGGGCTTGGGCCAGCCTTTGGCCGATGGTGCCAAATTCCTGCTCAAGGAAGATGTCATCCCCGGTCATGTGGACAAGGTCTTTTTCATGCTGGCCCCGATGATCGCGATGGGTACCGCATTATTCGCCATGGCTGTGGTGAGTATCGGCGATACTCCCGCACCTCCCGCATTGGTGTCGGTAAAGCCGACCGCGGGGCAGGAAAAAGTCGGGGTCAACACCCTGGCATTTCCCGCCACTGCTGAGGAGGCGCGCAGGCTGGAACGCACAGGCGAGCTGAAATCATTCATCGACAAGTCGGATGGATACAAAAAGCGATGGAAATTCGCGATTTCCCCCGGGGTGGACATCGGTTTTTTGTTCATTTTCGCCGTGGGTAGCCTGGCGGTTTACGGGATTGTGCTGGGGGGGTGGTCCAGCAACAACAAGTACAGCCTGTTGGGATCCTTGCGATCCAGCGCGCAGATGATCAGCTATGAGATCCCCATGGGCCTCTCGGTGATGGGTGTGCTCATCCTGGTGGGATCGTTGAACCTTGAACGGATTGTCGATTGGCAGGCACGGAATGGTTGGCTGGGTATCTACCAACCAACCGCCTTTCTGCTTTTCCTGACCGCCATTTTCGCCGAGTGCAACCGTCTCCCCTTTGACTTGCCTGAATGCGAGCAGGAATTGGTGGGCGGGTACCACACCGAATACAGCTCGATGAAGTTTGCGATGTTCTTTTTGGGCGAGTACACCCACATGATCACCACCAGCTTTCTGACGGTGGCGCTGTTTCTGGGAGGTTGGCACCTGCCGGGGTTGGAGTCATTTCTGGGGGCTGACTCGTATGTTGCCTTGGCCGCCAAACTGGGGATTTTCGCCGCGAAGGTGGGCGGCATCATCATGCTTTTCATGTTGGTGCGCTGGACCATTTTGCGATTCAAATTCAATCAGCTCATGAGCCTGGCTTGGAAGGGAATGATGCCCCTGGGGGTTTTGAGCCTGCTGGGCGCCATGTTCGTGGGGCAGTTCGGCTGGTCACCCTGGTGGCTCCTGCCGTGGTCGATCTTCATTCTGACCCTGGTGACCGCCCTGGGTGCTTTTGTGCCCGGTGATGATCCCCGGGTGCAGTTGCGGATTGCACGCGGTCGATCGCCTTCCGCATCAGGTGTGGTAGGTGGGGGCAGGCGGGCCGGAGCCGGCGCTGTTTGAACGATCATACGGGCCCGGACGGGGAACAGGGAAACATGAGCCAGACCAAGCCTCAAAAAGTCAAGTGGGTGAAACCACCCAAACTTGGGCTTCTCGACCAGATGTATGTTCCAACCGTGATCAGCGGCATGGCGACCACCGTCAAGCACATGGTGGGCACCCTCATCGGGACCGGCACCGGCCGGGGAAACATCCAGGTGCAGAGCTATCCCGAGGAAAAGCCCAAACTGCCTCCCCATTACCGGGGGGTGCACCGCCTGAACCGTGATCCTGAAGGCCGTGCCAAATGTGTCGCCTGCTACATGTGTTCCACGGCCTGCCCGGCGAGCTGCATTGATATTGTAGCCGCCCCTTCGCCCTGGCCGGACCGTGAGAAATACCCGGAAACCTTCGTGATTGATGAACTCCGGTGCATTTACTGCGGCATGTGCGAGCAGGCCTGTCCGGTCGATGCCATTGAACTGACCACCATTTTCGATCTCACCGGATTGACCCGGGAGGAGATGATGTTCGACAAGGAAAAATTGCTGAGTGTTTTCGACCAAACGGTGGCGGCAGGCACCGACCCGGTTCGAACGCAACCCGGCCGGTTGGGAGTCGCATCCCTTCCGGCTGCCGCAGGCCTGACGGGGTCCTCCAGCGCACAGAGTTGAATCCCCACCGCCGGGCCGGTTTTCTGGCCAAGCGTGTCAAGTAGTCAGACAAATTGTCAGGTTTGAAGTTGAAGGAAGGCTTTATGCCGCCATTAGGCTTGCCGGTTTTGTTCGCGGAGGGCTGGGTGAAAAACCCCTTGACCCTTTTGCCCTTGGCGGCAGCCTTGGCCGCCGCATTTGGTTTATTTTTGCTGCTGCCCAGCCCGAAAAAAAGGCCGCGCGTCCTTGGGTACCTGATTGTGCTGGGGGCCCTGTTCGCTTTCGTCGGCTCCATGGCGCGTTCAACCTCCCTGTCCATTGAGTTGATTTTGCAGCAGGTGTTCAGCGCCGCCGCCATACTTGGTGCGGTTTTCCTGGTGACCCAAACCAATCCGGCGAGGGCCGCACTCGCCTTCACACTGGTGGTTCTTGGGACCAGCGGCTTGTATCTGACCCTGGGCGCACCATTCCTGGCCGCCGCCAATGTCATTGTTTACGCGGGAGCTATCATCGTTACCTTCTTGTTTGTGCTGATGCTTGCCCAGCAGGATGCCCCCAGCGATTCAAGCTCCCGCAGTCGCGACCCTTTCATGGCGTCCCTCACCGGCGGCCTGTTGCTTTTTGTGATCGCCCACACCGTGACCGGTGACAGCGCCCGACTGCCGGTAACCGCCAGGCAATCCAACCCGGCACCAGTCATGCCGGCTCGTTTGACGGAGGAGGTCGCAGGGCGATTGGATGCCACTGGTCGCCTGGCTATTCCGGCCGAGAATACCGCGTTTCTGGGGGCGGATATTTACCGGCATTTTTTGGTGGGTGTCGAGGTGGCCGGTGTCCTTCTGGTGGTTGCCACGGTGGCGGCGATCGTGATCGCACAACGCAAGATTCCGGCTGTGGCCGGATCGGAGGTGAAATGATGGTCCCTCCTTCCGAATATCCCGACCTGAGTCAGCATTTGGTCGTGGCAGCCATCCTTTTCTGCCTGGGGCTGGTTGGATTTCTTGCCCGGCGAAACATGATTCTTGCTTTTTTGAACGCTGAACTGATGATTCAGGGCGTTGCCTTGAACTTTGTGGCTTTCGCCCGTTACCGGGGGAATTTGGAAGGGCAGTCCTTTGTGCTGTTCCTACTGACGGTGGCTGCCTGCGAGGCGGCCATTGCCATGGCCCTGATTCTGGTTCTTTACAAATCACGGGCCACCCTGGACATCAGCATCTGGCAGGATTTACGGGAAGACAATCTGGACCCGGTGGTAGACACTGAACCGTTGCCCCTGCCTGCCGCCCAACCGCCCCTGCCGCCATTGCCTACCGCCGGTCTCGGCCCGCAACCGCCCGAGGAGCTGAGTCGTGTTTGACCTGTCCACTGAGAATTTGTGGGTCCTGCTGCCGCTGATCCCGGGGCTGCCTATTTTCGCCGCCTTGATCGTGGCCATTTTTGGTCACCGGTTGGTCGAACGCAGCCATTACCCGGTGTTGCTTGCGGTGGCCGGGAGTGCCGTGATCGGGTTGCTTGCCCTTTCGCACGTCAAGGGCCTCGGTGCCGACCAGGGGCGAGAGGCTGTTTTCAATTACGCCAACTGGTTCCAGGCCGGCAACCTGCGGGTGGATTGGGAACTCCGACTGGACTCCCTCAGCGCGATGATGGCGGCAATGGTCAGCTTCATCAGTCTCTGGATTGTGCTGTTCAGCTCGGGCTACATGCATGGTGACCCGGGTTACCCGCGTTATTTTGCCGCGGTTTCGCTGTTCGTCGGGGCGATGAACCTGCTGGTTTTGGCAAACAACCTTCCCCTGTTGTTTCTGGGGTGGGAAGGGGTGGGTGTGTGCAGCTACCTGCTGATTGGTTTCTGGTTTGCCAAGCCGGAAGCGGCCAAGGCCGCGAGAAAGGCTTTCCTGGTGACGCGGCTGGGTGATGTCGCCCTGCTGGCGGGTATGATCCTGCTGTACCGGGCCGGAGATCCTGTCGGCCTCTCCTACGACACCTTGCTGTTCAGGCAGTACGATCCGGTTACCTTGTACTGGGCTTTGGTCTGTCTGGGTATTGGCGCCTTCGGCAAGTCGGCACAGTTCCCACTGCATGTCTGGTTGCCCGATGCGATGGAGGGCCCCACCCCGGTCAGTGCTCTCATCCATGCCGCGACCATGGTCACCGCGGGTGTTTATTTGCTGGCGCGCATGCTGCCTCCCCTGACAGAGCATGCGGTCAGCCCGGCGCAATTGGCCGCGGTAGGTGATTTTCAGGATATTGTCCTATTGAGCGGTGGCGTTACCGCCCTGTTGGCCGCCTTGATCGCGCTGGGTCAGACCGACCTGAAGCGTATTCTGGCTTATTCCACCTTGAGCCAATTGGGCTACATGTTCATGGCTTTGGGTGTGGGCTCAAGCCAAGGGACGGCTGAATCTCATGTGTTGGTCAGCGCAGCCGCCGCAGCCTCCATCTTCCATCTGTTGACCCATGCATTTTTCAAGGCATTGCTGTTCCTGTCGGCAGGCAGTGTGATGCATGCCATGGGGAATGTTCTGGACCTTCGCCGGATCGGCGGTTTGCGCAAGCTTTTGCCGATCACGCATGTTTGCTTCCTGATTGGTGCTCTTGCCTTGGCGGGCTTGCCACCACTTTCCGGGTTTTTCAGCAAGGACGGGATTCTGGAAGCCTTGGAGCATGGTGCCGAGTCGGGCGGTCGCAGAGCCCTACTGCAAAACATAATGTTATGGATTGGTTTGGTGACAGCGGCCTTGACCGGCTTATACACCATCCGGGCTTACCTGCTCACTTTCTGGGGGCCCCAGCGTGTGCCGGAGGAGGCAGGGCACCACGCCCATGAATCTCCCCCCGTGATGACTATTCCGTTGGCGGTCTTGGCGGTGCCTGCCGCTTTGATCGGCTTGGCAATTGGACCCACCCATCTGTTTGGCCATTTCATTCAGGCAACGCCCGGATGGCATCTAGCGGAATCGCATCCGTTCGCTTGGAAAATGGCGGCGATTGGCCTGGGGGCGGCGGCATTGGGTGTGGCTGTGGCTTTTGTGCTGGGTGATCGGCGTCCGGCTCGCACGCCCAACAATTTGGTGGGGGCGTCGCGAAGCGGCTTCTTCATCGATGACATCTACAGCAGCTTTATCACGAAACCCTGTGAATACGGCGGCCGGTTGCTCAATTTCCTTGACCGGGAACTGGTTGACAAGGTGGTGGAGTTGTTTGCCCGCATCCCCGGCTGGGTGGGTGACTCCCTGAGGCCGCTGCAAAACGGTTTGGTTCAGTATTATGCGCTGGCCATGGCTTTGGGCCTGGTGGTGCTGATCGCCATGTTCACCCTGGCACGCTGAGGGCAGGCGCACAAATGGATTGGAATCTAGCCTTTTTGCCGTTCATTCCGGCCCTGCCTCTGGCGGGTGGGTTGGTGGCGTTGTTGACCCGAAACCGATCCCTGGCGGCGGGACTCGTACTGGTCGCCACGCTGGCAAGCCTTGGTATGGCTGGCGCTGTTTGTGTGGATCGCCATCGCCACGCTACGGATGCCGAGATGGTTGGCACCGCCTTCACTGCCGGGCAGCCCCATTTTGAACTGGGATCCGTGTTTGGGGGCGACAAGATTTTTCGCCTGCGCCTTGGAATCGATGGTTTGAATGCGGCGCTGGTGTTGCTCACCGGGTTGATCGGGGTGCTTTCTGTTTTGGCTTCCCTCCATCTGAACCTTGACCGGGCCGGTCGTTACTTTGGTTTATTGGGTGTGTTGATTGGTTTGACCCACCTAGCGTTTCTGGCCCAGGACCTTCTCCTTTTTTATGTGGCCTTCGAATTGACCCTGATTCCCTTGTTTCTGCTGGTGGGAATTTGGGGTGGGGCCAATCGTCAGGCAGCCTCCCTGAAAATGGTTATTTACACTCTGTCCGGTGGTTTGCTGACCCTTTTGGGAATTTTGGCGCTTGGCACCCAATCGGGCTTGGGGTTTGAGTTTGGTTGGGAAGCCTTGGCCCGTCGGGCTTCCATCGCGACTACCTCTGCGGTCGCTCCGGGCAGGATTCCCCTTGAGTTGGTTTTCCTGCTGCTTTGCGCCGGTTTTGTGGTGAAGATTCCTCTTGTTCCCTTCCATTCGTGGCAACCGTTGGCCTATGCCGAGGCACCCACCCCGGTCACGGCCTTTCTGTCGGCCGTGCTGGCCAAACTTGGACTTTATGGCCTGTTGAGGGTGTGTTTTTTCCTGCTCCCCGGTCCGGCTGCCCATATTGGGATCCAGGTTCTGGTTCCCCTGGCTGTGCTGAGCATTGTGTACGGGGCATTTTGCGCCTTTGGCGCCCGTGATCTGAAATCCCTCCTGGCCTACGGCAGTATTTCCCACCTGGGCATGGCACTTCTGGGCATGCTGAGTTTCAACCGGGTGGGATTGGACGGTGCCCTGTTGCACATGCTGGCCCATGGTGTGATCACCGCCGGTTTGCTTTTCACGGCCGGGATGCTGGGAGAACGCGAGGGTACCCTGCAGTTTTCCGCTCTGGGCGGTCTGGCGAGCAAGCATCGGCTTTTGGCAGCGTTTCTGGTTCTTTTTGCGCTGGCCAGTGTGGGTGTTCCGGGTTTGGCCCAATTCGGCGGCGAGTTCCTCTGCCTGATGGGCTTTCTGGGCTCAGCCGAATACGGTCAGGGTATTCCGGTGGCGTTGGGAGTTCTTGCCGGCGTCTTTTTGGGCGGATGGTACACGGTGACCATGCTCCAGCGCGTGCTTTTCGGCCCGCTGAAAACGCCTGCTGCGGACAAGCCTTTCTTTGGTCTAGGGGCCGTGGACTGGGCAATTTTGGCTCCGTTGGCCCTGTTGACCATCATTTTGGGCGTATGGCCCAAGCCGGTGTTGAGTGCCGCGCGTGTGGAGACCGGCTACCTGGAGCGCCAGGTGCACCGCATGGAAACCGGCAATTTGGCATCGCGTTAAGGGGAGTGCGAGAGTGGACACCGCTCGGATTCTGGATTCGTGTTATCTGGCGCTTCCCGAATTGGGAATGTTGGCTACCGGTTCCCTGTTCTTCCTTTTGGGAACAGTATTTGGAACCCGGCATTTTTGGGCCGTCGCCACCGTGATTGTTCTGGGCTTGGCCCTTGTTTTCCAGACCATCGAGGCTGGCAGCCCTGAAACCAACGGCAACTGGTTGCTGCATGGTGGCGCTACCTTTTTCCGATTTTTGGGACCGGTCATTGGCCTGATTGGCACCGCACTCCTTGCCCCTTCCAGAAATGGGGATAGGTCGCGGGGGACGGAAGATTTCGGTTGCCTGCTGATTGCAAGCGCCGGGGTTGGGTTGGCCGGCATGGCCCCTGATTTGGTGCTGCTGTATTTGGGACTCGAACTGGTCAGCATCCCGGTCTACTTGCTTTTGTTCTCGGCCAGACAGGACAGTGCCGGGAAAGAGGCGACCATCAAGTACTTCCTGCTCAGTGTCCTTTCCAGCGCGTTTTTCCTTTTTGGCGTCAGCTACCTCTATGGAATCACAGGTTCGACACGGTTGGACGGTCTGGGGGGTATTCACGAAAACCTGCGACTGCCCGAGGACGGGCTGGGTGAGATTCCTGCCGCCCGCACCTTGGCCCTGCTTTTTCTGCTGGCCGGAGTCGGCTTCAAGATCACCGCGGCACCTTTCCATTTTTACGCTCCGGATGTCTACCAAGGCACCTCGCCCGCTGCCGCCGGACTGTTGGCTACCCTGCCCAAAGCCGTCGGCCTTGCCGCGCTGCTTCGCTTGATCGCCGCAGGGGAAAGCGCCCTGCCTCCTTTTGGTGGTGTTGAATGGAGCCTGTTGTGGATTTTGGCTGTGGCGACCATGACCCTGGGCAATCTGTTGGCGCTTTGGCAGAAAAACATCCACCGCTTGCTCGCCTACTCCGGTGTTGCGCAGGGTGGTTACATGCTCGCCGCTGTTTCAACCGGGGGATTGGAAGGAGTAGGCGCCATGGCCTTTTACTTGGCTGCCTATTGCCTGATGACCTTGGGTGTTTTCGCCGTGTTGACTTACTTGGACGATCCGGAGTGTCCCGTCCGTCGCATTGATGATCTGGCTGGATTGTCCCGCACCCGTCCCATTGCCGCGATTGCCCTGGGGATTTGCCTGATCGGTCTGATCGGTTTGCCCATGACATCCGGCTTTGTCGGCAAATTGCAGATCCTCCGTGCCAGTCTGGGGGCATCTGCCAGCCAGGGAAACAGCCTTTACCTGGTGCTCGCTTTCTTCATTGTCATCAATGCGGCGATCAGTGCCTGGTACTACCTCGCGGTGCTTTCCCGGGCGTTCCTGAGATTGCCCTTGGGGCCACAGCCCAAGCCCGGGTCCCTTTTGCCCCTGTGGGCTGCCGTGGCATGCGCCATCGCCACCTTGTTGGGCGGGATTGTTCCGAGCCTGGCCGACCCCTATGTGCGCCCGGTCGAGAAGGAAACCGTGCAAGCTTCGCCTGCGCGGGCGGAAGCTTTGGCGTCCGCTGAGAGTTCTTCCAAGCCTTCCCTGATTCCTTAAGGCTGAAATCTCACATGACCATGGGCCCAGTTCCTCCAGAACCTAACTGGTGGGAACTGGGCCATTTGTTTTTGAACGACAGTTCGCCGCTGGTGGTTCCGTTGACCACCGGCCCATTCCATGCGGGCCGTGCCTGGCGGGTTTGCTCGGGAAAATCCGGGGACTCGATCCTGATAAAGGAGCGGGCTGATTCCGACCGCGCCAGGGAACATGCGCGTTTGGCTTGGCAATTGGCTTCCAATCCGGAATGGGCCAGACATCCCTGGCTTCCCACGATGATTCGCACCGGGTCTCCTTTTTTTACGGTTCAGGACCGCATTTATCAGGCTTGGAGTTGGATGGAGGGGGAACCCGTCAGGGAAGACGCCTTAGACCTTGCATTGGGCCTAAGACAATTGGGACTCTTGTCAGGGATTTCCGTTAGAGCCTTTGGCACAAGGGAAGGACCGTTGCCATGCGTGGTGACCCGCGAACAGGCGATTAGTGGATGGTTGGGAGCCCCGATGGATTTTTCGGAGGGCTTGGAGCAGCGGGTTAGCCGATTTTTAAAGGAATGGGCGCCCCGTGCCTTGGCCCTGGTTCGGCGGGTTCCCCGGCGGGGCGAGTTGCAGGTTTGTCATGGGGATCCATGGTCAGGGAACTGGCTCAGGCTAACCGGACCAGTAGGCCGAATGGCGTACGCATTGATTGACTGGTCCACGGCGCGGTGGGACCACACGGCAAGTGACCGTGCAAGACTGATTGGTTCAACCGGCCAAGTGATTCGAGCTGGCGCCGCGGATGTGGATATGGCCCAATCGCTGGCCTGGACTGGATTGCTGGCAGGGCTCTGCAACTGGATGGAAAAACGAAAGCAGGGCCTTTGGACAGAGGCAGGGCGGGGAAGGGTGCTTTGGATCCTGAGGCGGTTGGGCGAAGCCTGACCCTGTTTGTCTTGTGTTGGTAAAAAAGAAACCCGCGAGGAAATTCCTCGCGGGTTTCTTTGAAAATCCAAGTGAGACGATTAGCGCTTGGAGAACTGGAAGCTCTTGCGGGCGCCCTTGTGCCCGTACTTTTTGCGCTCTTTCATGCGGCCGTCACGAGTCAGATAACCTGAAGCGCGCAGGTTGCGCGACATGGCATTCATGGGATCTTCAGCCGCGGGTGCCGCGCCTTCGGCAGGAGCCTCCGCAGGAGCAGGGGCGCTGACCAAGTTGAACATTTTCTTGATGGCACGGGCGATGCCCTGGGATGCCGCTCCGGCTTGGCCGGTCACACCACCACCGTGCACCTTCACATGCACATCCAAACGACCACGCAGGTTGGTGACCTCAATGGGACCAATAACAGCCATGCGGTCTTTATCTTCGGTGAAGAAGATATCGAACGGCTTGTCATTCACCAGAATGACACCTGTGCCTTCGGTCACCCGAACGCGGGCTACCGAGGTTTTGCGGCGGCCGGTGCCGAGATGAACCTGCTTTTTCGACTTGGTCTCTGCCACGTGCGATAACCTCTCAAAATCTCAAAATGGTTCGTGTGAATGAGCTCAGGAAAGCGGAAAGGGCTGGGGCTGTTGGGCGGTGTGGTCGTGCGCTGAGCCGGAGAAAATTTTCAACTTGGTGATCTGCTGACGGCCCAATGGGGTGCGGGGGATCATTCGCTTCACAGCCTGAATAAGCACGCGATCCGGATGACTAGCCATCATCTGCTTGGCAGTGACGCGGCGTTGGCCACCGGCGTAACCCGAGTAGGTTTGGTAGATTTTGGAATTCAACTTGTCGCCGGTGAAAACCAGCTTGTCTACATTGGTTACCACCACGAAGTCACCCGTGTCGCAATGCGGGGTGAAATCAGGACGGTGCTTGCCGCGAAGGATGTTGGCCAGGATCACAGCCAGACGACCGACAGATTGCTCGGTCGCATCAATGTGCCACCAACGGCGCTGAACGGTTTCGGCCTTGGCCATGAACGTGGAATTGGCTGCTCTGGACATGGGAAAAAAGTACCTTTTGGACCGTGCTAAACCCTGCAAAACGCGATGCTCAGCGAAAAGTCCATCATAGTCGGGGTGTTGGCTCCGTCAAGCGAACCTGCGGCTGCATCCCGATACCTGACCTTACTTTCGTAAAAATGGGGAAAATGGGTTAGCTGATTTTGCTTTTCAAACCCACCGAAATGCCCGATTGGACGGATTGGTTGAAGAGTATGGGTTGGACCGTCGATGAGGAATAGGACGAGGGGATGGCCTTTGCCATTTACCCCCCCACTGAAAGACTGGTCAACCGGCGACGGCGGACGAGGACGGACCCATGAAGCGTTGGAATAGAGCAGCTGCCATCACGTTGGGCGCGTGGTTCGGCCTCGGTGGCGGGTTGTGGGCCCAGTCCTTGCCTGGTGCCAAACCCAGTGTTCTCCCGGACCCGATTCCTGCCGGTCCGTCCGGGGGAGGGCTGGGTGGGCCAGCCGGCGGAGGAATGGGTGGGCCGGGAATGGGCCCTATGGGACCCATGGGCGGGCCCGGAATGGGGGGCATGCCCGGGATGGG
>DKBS01000144.1:39916-41059 GCA_002451275.1 Planctomycetaceae bacterium UBA6894
ATGCCCGGGATGGGCGGCATGGTGCCTGGGCCTCTGAGTCCCTGGGCTGCTCCTGCCGGTCCTCCTGACCCACTAAGCCTGCCAGCCGACAGTCCCGGTGCCTTCATCGAAGAAGGTTACGACATCGAGCAGGCTGTCTTCTTCCACATCGGCGCCTTGGGATTGCAGGCCCAGAAGGTGCCCTCTCGGTACCTGTCCTACACAGGCCCGGGCCCCACTGACAGTGGTGCCCAGCCCACTCTTGGCGCGCAGCCCAATGTCAATTACGACTACCTCAGCCCGCAAATGAACTGGGGTGTCACCGGTACCCTGGGGTATCTGGTGGACAACCAGGCCTTCGAGCTGACCGGTTACTGGTTGCCGGAGAACACCTCGGAATACACCATGGTTGCTCCCGGATCCTTGAATGTACCTTTCACTGGGATGCCTCTTGGGTTTGAGGGGAACAACACCCTGGGTGCCCAGGCCGACATCCTCAGCCTGCAGCAATCGATCGCGATCGGGAACCTGGAGGCGAACTACCGCCAGACCGGTTGGGCCCTCAGGGAGTTCGAGCTGATTCTGGGTGTCCGCTACATGGGCTACCAGGAAGGCACGAACATGTATGTGAGCGATGATGGCGCAACCTTCATCAGCCAGTCCACCGGGCAGTCGGATCCGGCGCTTGCCGTGAACTACCAGACCCAAACCTTCAACAACCTGGTGGGGCCACAGGTTGGCTTCGAATACGGCACAGCCATCTGGCGCGGCCTTTCATTCACCTCGGAGTGGAAGACAGCTTTCATGGCCAACTTTGTCGAGCGGAACATGGCGTTGAATCGCGGGGATGGCTACAACGCCTTCAGCATCGGCAACACCACCACCAACTACGCCCAGGTGTTCTCGATGAACTTCAACCTGGAGTGGAACGTTCTGGAACGCATGAAGATCCGGGGTGGGTATAATCTGCTGTGGTTGTGCGGGGTGGCCCGGTCAGCCGATCTGATCGACTTCAATGTGGCCAACCCCGTGGTGAACACCCAGTTGCGCAGCGCCTTCTTCCAAGGCCCCAGCATCGAGTTCCACTTCCTGTTCTAGGCCCCGAATCAGTTTTGAAAAAGACGCGGGCCGCCCAAAATAGGCGGCCCACGTCTTTTTTGGTTG
>DKBS01000119.1:0-195 GCA_002451275.1 Planctomycetaceae bacterium UBA6894
CCGTTCGCGCAGGGCAAGCAGGAGATCAGCGTCAACAACCGGCTGATCATGAACTTCTACACGGCCAAGCGGCTGCTCAGCGCTCTGGCGATGACCATCCAGCGGCACGAGCAGAGCTTTGGGGCCATCGAGCTGGATATCCGCAAGCGTGTCACGCTTCCGGTTCCGCCGCAGGGCTGACCGGCCTGCCCGTCC
>DKBS01000119.1:456-1066 GCA_002451275.1 Planctomycetaceae bacterium UBA6894
GGATCCGCCTGGGATCCCGGATGGGCGCCTTCCTGCTTTTGTGATGCAACGATGGACCGGGTCCGGTGGGCAGCCAATCCAAAAGGGGCACCCTCTCCCCGGTTTTTAATCCGACCACAGGGTCTTGTTTGTGGAGGGATTTCGGCAGGCTGCAGGGTGGATTTTGCCTTGAATTCAAGCTATCTTACAGAAAAAGCAGAAACTTTTTTCGCTGCGGGACGGAAAGACAGGCGGCGTCAAGGACTGGCCGGGTCCCTTCAAAATCAGGAGGTAAATTGTCTGAAATTACCTCGATGACCCTGCTGGAAGAACTGAAAAAGGGCCCCTCGGGCGAATCCTGGGGGTTGTTCGTCGAGCTGTACCAGCCGCTGCTGGTGAAGTGGAACACGGAAGCCGGCCTGCAGCAGGCCGACGCGGAGGACATCGCCCAGGAGACCCTGTGGGTGGTGAACCGCAAGATCGAATCGTTCTCGCGCAGCCGCCAGGGCAGCTTCCGCCGGTGGCTGAAACGCACCACCCGCAACCTGATCCGCCGGATGCAGAAGAAGATCGAGCCCGCCCTGAGCCTGCAGGAGGTTGATGAGATCGACCTGGCTGTGCCGGGCGAGGA
>DKBS01000119.1:1387-3176 GCA_002451275.1 Planctomycetaceae bacterium UBA6894
GAGTTTTCCTCGTTGAGCTGGCAGCTTTTCATGGACACCATCGCCGAGGGGGGCAACATCGCCGAGGTGGCGGCGGCCCGCGGGGTGACCGCCAACGCCGTCTACATCGCCCGGTTTCGCATCATTCGCCGACTGACAGACATCTGCAGCGGCTTCGTGGAGGATGAGGGGCTGCCCCAGATGACCGTGGACATGGTGGAGCGGATGATGGAGAAAGCCTCGCTGTTGATGCGGGAAAAGCTGGAGGAGAAGCTGGAGGCCAAGCGGGAGCTGGAGGAGAAGATGGCGGAGCGCCGGAAAAAGCGCGAGGAAGCCGCGGCCCCGCCCCCAGAAGAAGACGCGCAGGGTGGGGAAAGCCCCGGATCGGAACCCCTTGCAGAGCCGCGAGAAGAATGAGAGCCCGGTGAGGAACGATGGTGCCGGCGGGTGGAAGCTGGTGCGAAAACGGGCGGATTCTGTTTTTTTGTCCACTTTTTGTTAAATCGGCAGAAAGATTCGGGCCGCCAACAGCGATTGAGATATGGAAATCGCCCATTCAACCCAGGTTGGCCGAATCATGAATATTTTGCCGACCAAATCGGGCACCCAGTGCCTTGATGATTCGGTGCTGGCCGCGATCGCTTCGGGTCGATTGGGCGAGCCGACCCTCGGTCATTATCTGGCGCACATGGAGCACTGTCTGGACTGCTGCCGGCGGTGCGACTTCCTCAGCCGGGACCGGCCGACCCCGGTGATCCAGCATTTGAACCGCCTGGGAGACCACCTGTCCGATGAGCGCCGGGGCGGCGTTGTGGGACTGATCCGCTCGCTGGAGAAAACGGACCCCGACCTGCGAGTGAAGGAAAGTTCCGGCCGGATGAGGGCGCTGCAACCCAGCCTGGCCAACCCGGAGTTGCCTGAAGCCGGTGCCGATGGGGAAATTCCCTTCGGGCGGTTGCGGCTGCGGGCGCGGTTGGGGGAAGGGCGCACCTCGGTGGTGTACCGGGCGCTGGACACCGAGCTGGGGCGCGAGGTGGCGGTGAAGATCCTCAGGCCCACGGTGGCCCGTTCGCCCGCAATGGTGGACGCCCTCCTGCGCGAGGCGAAGGCGCTGGCCGGCGTGCGGGATCCACACCTGGTGGTGCCGTTTTCCTACGGCCGCGAACCGGTGCCGCACCTGGAAATGGAGCTGCTGGAGGGCAGGAGCCTGTCGGAGGTGCTGGCCGAGGGGCCCATGGAGCCCGCGAGGGCCGTGCGGGTGACGGCCGAGATCGCCGGGGCGCTGGCTTCCCTGCACCGGGCCGGACTGCTGCACCGCGATGTGAAACCGGGGAACATCCGATTGATCGGGGGCCCGCGCGGCGAGCGCGCGGTGCTTTTGGACCTGGGCTTGGCCGGATTGGCATTCCGGGGCGCCGGAACACCCGGTTTCATCGCCCCCGAACTGCTGGCGGGCACGGGAATCAGCCCAACCCCGGCGGCTGACATCTTTGCGCTGGGGGCGCTGCTGAGGGTCATTAGCCTGGGCTGGCGCGACGGGCGGCCGCTTGGCGACAAACCCGACCCGTCACTTGTGGGCCTGACCGGGCGCATGATGCGGTCTGATCCGTTCGAGCGGCCCGATGCCGATGCGGTGTGCACCCTGGCGGCCGAATGGCTGGCCAGCCGGCGGCCGGACCGGCGCAGGGTGATTGCCGCCGTTGCCGGGGGGACGGCCGTTTTGGCGGGGACGGCGGCGCTTTGGGCCCTGTGGCGGGGCCGGGAGCAGGGAATCCGGCCCGCCTCATCGGTTCCGCGGGCCTTCGGCAGC
>DKBS01000066.1 GCA_002451275.1 Planctomycetaceae bacterium UBA6894
TCACACACCTGAATGCCCGGCAGGCGGGTGCGGATGACACCGAACGGGCCACGGTTCTCGACGGGACGGTTGGGTTTGGGATCGAGCGTATCGATGTGGCTGGGGCCACCGGCGAGCCAGAGCAGGATGACACTTTTGCCGGAGGACTTGCCCATGGCCCCCAGGGCCTGTCGCCGCATCAAACCGGGCAGGGACAACCCGCCGATGCCCGCCAGGCCGGCCTTCAAAAAGTTCCGTCTGGAACCAATCACCAAACCTTCGCGCGCGCGCGGGTTGAGAAACTCGAAGGCATGGGCCTTATGGGACATGGTGATCCAGGCGGAGGGAGTTTTTGCCTGCCTTATCAGATTACCTTGCCTGAAATGCGGCCGCAACGCAGCAGCTCAGGTTTGAAACTTGGCCAAAATGGTCTCTTGGAGCCCCCAGCGAGCCTAGAGCCAAGGGACTGGGTGGGGGTAAGATCGCCGGCATGAGTTCGCATTGCCTGGAGCCGGTCATGAAGCGAGTGTTGCCTGCCCTGTTTTTCCTTTCGGTCTTCTGTGCCCCCCAGACGCACGCCCAGGGCGACCGTGAGGCCCGCCTGCCGGATCCCCAGAAACTTCTGGAAGGGGAAAAGTTTTGGGAAAACAGGGACTTCGCCTGGTACCGGCAGAACATTCCGTTTTTTGAATGCCCTGACAGCGACATCCAGACCACCTGGTACTACCGCTGGGAATTGCTGACACGGCATCTCACCTACGGGTCGCCCAACTCGGGCTATTCGTTCACCGAGTTCATCGACCGGCCGTTCTGGTCGGGAGCCTATGGGGCCATCAGTTGTCCCGCCGGGCACCAACTGCAGGAGGCCCGGTGGCTGAAGGACCGGCGCTTCGCCTGGGACTATGCCCGTTACTGGCACAAGACGCCAGGGGCCCAACCCCGCAACTATTCCACCTGGCTGGCAGATGCCACCTGGGGAGTGCATCAGGTCCACCCGAACGAGCCGGAACTGCTCAGCCTGCTGCCGGACCTGGAAAAGAACCACCTGGGCTGGCGGAAACGGCATTTTGATGAGGCGGCGGGCCTGTACTGGCAGACCGGGCACGATGACGGCATGGAGTTCAACATCAACAGCCGGCAGACGCTGGATATTTTGCGCGGGGCACCCAGCTACCGGCCGACGCTGAGCGTGTACCTGTGGGCCGACGCGCTGGCCATCGCCAAGGTTGCCGATATGGCGGGGGACAACGAGAAGGCAAAAAGCCTGCGGGCCGAGGCGGCCGGGGTGAAGGACAGCCTGCAAAAGAAGTTGTGGGATCCACGGCGGCAGTTTTTCTTCCCCATGCTGAAGAATGACGAGGTGGACAAGGACGGCGTGAAAATGAAGGCCGGCAGCCTGACCTACCAGACCGGCAAACACGCAGGCAGCGAATATGGCCGCGAACTAATCGGCTATGTGCCCTGGCAGTTCGGACTGCCCGACCAGGGCAAGGGCTATGAAAAGGCCTGGGCCAAGCTGATGGATCCCAACGGGTTTTTGGCCACCTACGGGCCGACCACCGTGGAGCGCAAGGACCCGATGTTTCTGCTACAGAAGTGGTGCTGCTGGTGGAGCGGGCAATCGTGGCCGTATGCCACCGCGCAAACCCTGCAGGCGATGGCCAACCTGCTGATTGACTACCAGCAGGATGTGGTGACCCGGGACGATTATGTGAAACTGCTGACCACCTTCGCCAGAACGCACCGCAAAAACGGCAAACCCTATCTCGCGGAGGCGGCCCACCCGGACACTGGCTCCTTTGAAGGACATGACGGGTACAACCACAGCGAACACTACTTCCATTCGTGTTTCTGTGACCTGGTGGTGACCGGGTTGGCGGGCATTCGCCCCGGTGACAAGGACACGCTGGTGATCGACCCGCTGGCGCCGGCATCGTGGGGGTATTTCGCGCTGACCGAACTGCCCTACCGCAACCACCGGCTGGATCTGGTGTGGGACAAAGCAGGAGACCGATACGGTTTGGGCAAAGGCTTGCACCTGCTGGTGGGTGGCAAGGTGGTGGCCAGCCGGACGGACATGGGAAGGCTGGAGGTGAAGCTGCCGGAATCGCCAATGATCAAGCGGGGGGCGGACCCAGTGAACTTTGCCGTGAACAATGACGGGAATTACTATCCGCGGGTGAGCGTGTCCTCCACCGGTGACGGGAGCGTGGGCGCGCTGACCGATGGGAACGCCTGGTATGACCGGTCGCCCCCCAACCGGTGGGTGGCTTCCGCCGGGAAGGAGGCGGATGTGATCGTGATCAACTTGGGGGTGGCCCGGCCGGTTTCCAAAGTGGCGCTGTATGTGCTGGAAGATGCGGAGTTGGGTATTGTGGCGCCGGACAAGATCACGCTAGAGGTGTGGGACGGGGCCACATGGAAGGCGCTGGACGGGCGGGAACGGCAACCAAAATCACCCCAAGGCCGGATGGCCAACCAAATTTTGCTGGACCCGACACCCATCACCCGGGCCCGCATTACCCTGTCGCATCCGCAGGGCAAGCGATGCGGCCTGACGGAACTGGAGTTTTGGGGACAGGCGGACAGGCCGTTCACCCCTGCCCCACCGCCGGCGGGCAATCTGGCCTATAACCCATCCGGGAAGGGATTCCCCAAGGTGACTGCCAGCCATACCTCCCGTTACGACAAGGTCGAAAGGGCCAATGACGGCATCGTGGTTTTTGGTGTGCAGCCCAACAACCGGTGGACCAGTTATGAATCGAAGAACCTGGCGGACTGGCTGGAGGTGGACTTTGTACAGCCGAAGAGGTTCAGCCGGGTGGAACTGGCCCTGTTTGACGACCGGGGCGGGGTGCAGGCGCCGGAAAAATACACGCTGGAAATTTGGGACGGGATGGCTTGGCAACCGGTGAAGGAAGAGCGGCGGGACCCGGCCAAACCGACCGGCGGTCAATTCAACAGTGTGCGTTTCGCGCCGGTGGAAGCCTCAAAGGTGCGTGTGACCTTCACCCACAAGGGGCAATCTCGAAGCGGACTCTCGGAGATATTTGTCTGGGAATAGTGGGAGCAACCGCTTCCTTGCCCGGAACGATTCGATGGGATTCGACCAATACCCCTAGGGATTAGATATCGGATCTCCAGGCTGGTTGGGGGAATTGGGGATCAAAACTGCCCTTGTCCTGATCACCTGAGAATTTTTAAAAGCAGGAGTTCTATTCCGATTCCCTGTCAGACATTTGGCGATCCCTTTCCATGAAAACCACTATTGTCCGACTGGCTGTGGCTTTGGTGCTGGGTAATTTCGCGCTCCTTGCCGCCAGCGCCCAGGGACCTTTTCGTGGGTCCAATTCCCAGCGACCGGCGGGATCTCCCTGGCCTTTACAGCGACCGGCACGGATCTATGTGACCCCCTTTCATCTGGACCCTAAGGTAGCCGCGCAGGTCGCCAAGGCCGAGGCAGCCAACCCGGTCGGCGCCGCGCGGAAAAATGTCGATTCACGGCCGCGGGTCGCCGATGCCGTTTCTGGCAACGACCGGTCGGCCCCGGTGGGTGACAATATCGCCAAGCAGGTGGTCAAGGATCTGAACGATGCGCGGGTTCCGGCGGTGTACTGGAATCAACCCACGGCCCCACCCCAGGATGGCTGGCGACTCACCGGACAGGTTGTGGGTCTGGATGAGGGACACAAGGCTGCCCAGAATGTCATCGGGCTGGGGGCAGGCAACAAGAAGGTGGCGGTGGATGTGGCGCTTGCTGACCCGAATACGGCTGGCGGCCAGCCGTTCTTCCTCATCGACACATCCGACAAGGGTCGGCATATGCCCGGGGCAGCGCCCCTAGCGGTGATCCGCGGGTTCAATCCGATCTCGATCGCCACTAAGATGGTGATTTCTGAATCGGGAGTGAAAGACATCTCCCAGCAAAACAAGATTGCCTCGGAGATCAGCAAGGAGATCGTCACGGCCATGAAGCAGCACGGCCAGGCTCCGGGCCGGTAACTGCAGCCCGTTATCTCAACCCAGCAAAAGACCCGCCGATTTCCGGCGGGTCTTTTCATAGCCAGTTGCTGAATCAGCCGGCAGAGAGTGAGCAGACGGAACCGGTCATGCGCTCAATGCCTGCAACTCATCCCACAGGCGGTGTATTTCATCCACCGTGTTGTAGTGGACAGCGCCCACACGCAATAAACCGCCGTTGCTTTCCAGTCCCAAAGCTTCGGTGACCGGCAAGGCGTAGAAGTTGCCGGCGTAGGAACAGATCCCTTTTTCCGCCAGCTTTCGGGCGGTGGCGGCTGGATCCACCGGTCCCCGCAGGGCAAAAGTCGCCACGCGCCGGGAGGGGTCCGGGGCAGGAACGCCGGTGAGGCTCCAAGCCTGCTGCCGTTGGAGCCGGTCGAAGAACACGCGCATCAACTCGCCCTCCTGGGCGGCGATGCGATGGTAGGCGGTTTTAAACTGGTCGCGGAGCCCCGCTCCGTGGCCCAGGGAAGCCAGGTATTCGAGAGCGGCGGTCACCCCGGCGATGCCCTCATGGTTTTGGGTCCCTGTCATCCATCGAACGGGAAGGAGGTTGGAGGCGGGGCGCACCTTGGCAGGATGCAATCTATGCAGCACTTCCCGCTTTCCGGCCATCAGTCCCACATGGGGTCCGAAAAACTTGT
>DKBS01000147.1 GCA_002451275.1 Planctomycetaceae bacterium UBA6894
CCAACAAGCGGGTCTTCCTCCGCGAACTGGTCAGCAACGCCAGCGACGCCATCCACAAGCTCCGATTCGACTCCCTCGACAGCGAATCCCTCCTCGAGAATGACAAGGATTTCAAGATCCACCTCATCCCCGACGCAAAACGCGGCCGCCTCGTCATCCGCGACAACGGCATCGGCATGAGCCGCGCCACCGTCATCGAGAACCTTGGCACCGTCGCCCGCTCCGGCACCAAGGCCTTCCTCGAGAAGGTCAAGGAGGCTACCGCCGCCAACCGGCCCGATCTCATCGGCCAGTTCGGCGTCGGCTTCTACTCCGCCTTCATGGTGGCCGACCAGGTCGAGGTCTTCAGCCGCCAGGCCGGCGATCCGGCCGACGCCGGCGTCCGCTGGATCAGCGACGGCCAGGGTGAGTTCACCGTCGAACCGGTCACCCGCGAGGCCCGCGGCACCGAGGTCATCCTCCACCTCAAGGAGGAGGACAAAGAGGAGTTCACCAACCCCTACACCCTCGAGCATATCGTCAAGCAGTTCTCCGATTTCATCGAGATCCCCGTCATCCTGCATGTCGAGAAGCCCAAGGACGAGAAGGACGAGAAAGATGCCGACAAGGCTCCCGAGATCGAGGAGCGTGTCGTCAACAGCCAGAAGGCCCTCTGGCTGCGCCCCAAGAGCGAGATCACGCCCGAGGAATACAACGCCTTCTACACCAACCTCACCGGCGATCCCGAACCCCCCGCCAAGGTCATCCACTACTCGGGCGAGGGTTCCGTCGAGTTCAAGGTTCTCTTCTTCATCCCCTCCAAGCGCCCCTATGGCTTCGACTACGGCGAGCCCAAGATCGGCCCCAGACTCTATGTCCAGCGCGTCCTCATCATGGAAAACTGCGAGGAACTGCTCCCGCGCTACATGCGCTTCGTCGCCGGCCTGGTGGACTGCCCCGACCTGCCCCTCAACATCTCCCGCGAGATCCTGCAGCACAACAAGGCGCTCGAGACCATCCGCAAAGACGCCACCAAGGAGGTCCTCAAGGCACTCCGCGCCCTCAAGGAGGACGAGGCCGACAAGTACCGCGCCTTCTTCGACGGTCTTGGCTCCATCCTCAAGGAAGGCGTCCGCGAGGATTTCGCCAACCGCGAGCAGGTCGCCGGCCTGTTCCTCTTCCCGTCGCTGAAAACCCCCGCCGCCGATCGCGTCACCCTCGACCAGTACATTGAGGCCGCCCCCAAGGAGCAGGAGGAGATCTTCTTCCTGACCGGCGACTCCGACGCCCTCCTCCGCTCCTCCCCCATCGTCGAGGCCTACAAGGCGAAGGACCGCGATGTCCTCTTCCTCACCGAGCCCGTCGACGAGTACATGCTGCCCGGCATCACCATGTACAAGGGCAAGAAGTTCCGCAGCGCCGACGCCGAGAAAGCACCCGACGAGGTCGCCGAAAAGGCTGAGGCTACCGGCCCGGTGAAGAACCTGCTCGAGTTGATGAAGAAGTGGCTGCCCGATGTCTCCGATGTGCGGGTCTCCAACCGACTGGTCGATTCCGCCTGCTGCCTGGTCACCCCGGCGGGCGCCATGTCCGCCCACCTCGAGCGGATGCTCGAGCGCATGGGCCACGCCGACGCGCCCAAATCGAAGCGGATCCTCGAGATCAACGGCGCCCACAAGGCGATCACCGCCCTCGCCGACCTCGCGGAGAAAGCACCCGAGGACGCGCGTTTGGTCTCCTACAGCCGCCTACTGCTCGAGGAGGCCATGCTCGCCGAGGGCACTCCCCTGCCCGAGCCCGCCGGCCACGCCCAGCGTATCAGCGACCTCATCGCGCGGGACGCCGCCCGGTGACCACCCGTCTGTACCTGCTGCGTCACGCGGAAACCGCCACGCCCCATGTGTTCCACGGCGCCGAGAGTGACATCCACCTCAGCGACCGTGGACACGAACAGGCGCGGGCGGTCGCAACCCTGCTGCGTGACCTCGGTCCGGCCAAACTGATCTCCTCGCCCATGCTCAGGGCCCGGCAAACCGCCGCCTCCATTGCCGAAGCCTGCGGGCTTTCCCCCCGCATCGAACCCGACCTGCACGAACGGAAGGTGGGCGCCCTGCAGGGCACCCCCAACCGTCCGGAAACTGGCCTCTGGCCCGACACGCTCGCCCGCTGGATCGCCGGCGAAACCCACCACGCCCCCGACTCTTCCGAATCATGGGACCAGGTTCAGGGGCGCGCCATGCGGGTCCTCAATCGCCTCGTTCAGGAAGCGCACCCCGGCCCCATCGCCCTCGTTGCCCACGGACTCCTGCTGAAAGTTTCGCTGCTCACCATCACGGGCGAGGGGCCGGCCGGTTGGCAATCCTTCGGCCCCATCCGCAACACCGAGATTTTCACCGTGGATCATTCACCCGCCGGTTGGCGGCTCATAGCCAAACCCCCACTTCGCCCCGGAGGCGGACCATGATCCTTGCATTCCTGCTGGCCGGAAACCTGGCCTTTGCCCAAGGCGATTCAGCCCCCGCCATGCCCACCCTCACCGACGCCTTGGCCTCCAAATTCGCCAACCTGGCCCTGGCAGCTATTGAAAAACCCTACCCCTACAAGCCGGCCCATGTCCTCGACAGCGATGCCGACGCTCTCCCGCCCCGCAAACTCCATCCGGTCTTCTACGGCGCCTACGACTGGCACTCCGCCGTGCACGGCCACTGGGTGCTGGTGCGCCTGCTGCGCCTCCGCCCCAACCTGCCCGAGGCCCCGGCCATGCGGGCGGCTTTGGCCCGCCAGTTCACTCCCCAGGCCCTCGAGGGCGAAGTCGCCTTTTTCAGCCGCAAGCACACCGGCCCGTTCGAACGACCCTACGGCTGGGCTTGGCTTCTCAAACTCGCCACCGAACTCCGCGCCTGGGACGATCCCGATGGCAAAAAATGGTCCGCCGCCATGCGCCCCCTCGAGCAGGTGATCGTCAACCGCTACCTCGGTTATTTCCCCAAGCAAACCTATCCCATCCGCCACGGCGTCCACGCCAACACCGCCTTCGGACTCACCTTCGCGCTCGACTACGCCCGCGCCACGGGTGAAAGGAAACTGGAAGACCTGCTGGTGGAACGCGCCCGGAAGTATTACGGATCCGATGCCGATGCCCCGGCCCGCTGGGAGCCCGATGGCTCCGACTTTTTCTCGCCATCGCTGTGCGAGGCCGACCTGATGCGCCGGGTGCTGCCTCCCGCCGAATTCGCCACCTGGCTGCACCGTTTCTATCCCGCCATCGCGAAGGGTGAGCCCGGGTCCATCCTGCAACCTGCCACCGTTTCCGATCGCACCGACCCGCAGATTGTCCACCTCGACGGCCTCAACATCAGCCGCGCCTGGTGCCTCGAGGCCATCGCCACCGCCCTGCCCGCGACCGATCCAGCCCGCCCCGTGCTGCTCAAGGCCGCTGCCGTCCACGCACGCGAAGGCCTCGCCCATGTCACCAGCGGCGACTACGCCGGCGAACACTGGCTCGCCAGCTTCGCCACCCACCTGATGACCTGGAAAATGGATCGATGAATAGGCCCCCCTTCCCCATTCTCCGAGATGTTAAAATAAAAGGGTAACAGGGGGACTTCCAATCCATGGTCATCAAGCCAACTCCACACCTCGGCGGATTAGCTCTGGTCCTCAATCCCGAGCTATTGGCAACCTTGCGTATCAATGCCGATACCGAGCTGGATGTGTCCGTCCAGGGAAACCACCTGATTGTCACGCCAGTATCGTCTGAAAAATTGGATGACGCCTTCCTGCAGGCAATGGACACCATCCATACCCGCTACGCACCCGCGTTCAGGAAATTGGCAGAGTGAGCCAGACAAGTTTCCTCAGCCTGCATGAGGTTTTGGCCATTCACGCCGACCAGGTCAAGAAGTTTGGCGGTGAGCCCGGCGTGAGAGACATGGGACTTTTGGAATCAGCAATTACCCAGCCTTTTGCGGGGTTCGGAGATCATCTTGCGCATCCGGATTTGATTTCTCAAGCCTCCGCTTACCTCTTTCATCTGGTCAAAAACCACCCCTTTGTCGATGGAAACAAGCGGACCGGCGCGGCATGCGCCTTGATCTTTTTGCATCTCAACCACTGTGAGATAAATGCCACGAACGAAGCTTTGGTAAACCTCACCTTGGGTGTTGCAGAGGGAAAACTGGACAAGTCGGCAATAGTCCGTTTTTTTCAGGACGGATTTCGTTCCACCTGACCTACCTCCCCCGCATCCAGTAAAAGTGCCCGTCCTCCGCCCCCACCACCAGATCCCGCTTGCCGTCCCAGTCCACATCCCCCACCGTCGGGCTGGTGTCGTGTCCGGCCAGTTTGCGCGTGTCCAGGGGCCCCTTGTCCTCAAACACCCAGGCACCCGGGCAGCCTTGGTTTTTCAGCCAGCTTGCGTTCACGCTATTCACCAGCAGGTCCACAAGCCCGTCACCATCCCAGTCAGTCAGGCACAGCTTGCGCCGGCCCGAACCACCGCCTTCCTGATGGTTCAGCCG
>DKBS01000006.1 GCA_002451275.1 Planctomycetaceae bacterium UBA6894
AGGCTACTACCACGGCATCCTCAACCGCGCGCCCGACTCCGCCGGCCTCGCCTCCCATGTCGCCACCCTCGGGAAAGGTGCCAGTGAGGAACGCCTAGTGGCCGCTATGCTCGCCTCCACCGAAAAATCCGGCACCTTGTCCGATGAAGCCTTTGTAGACCTGCTGTACCAATCTGTGTTCGGCCGTTCGGCTGATCAGGGCGGACGGTATGCGCATTCCAAGGCTCTGGTATCTGGCACCAGCCGCCAGTCCCTCGCCCTGGCCTTCCTCGAAAGCCCCGAGGCTTCCGCCACCGTGGTCGACCGCCTTTACTCCCAGCTGCTGGGAAGGACATCCGGATTCTCCGAAAGGATCGGCTGGATCAAAGCCTTGGGCCGCCCCGGGTTCAGTTACGCCGACGCCGTGGCTGGCTTTGTCTCATCCCCCGAGGGTTCCTCCCGCCTCGCCGTACCCTCACCCCTGGTCGCCACCAACGGCACCAACCTCTTCTTCTGGCAGCAGCACATCGGCCTGAACAATCTCGGTGGCGCGGTGACGGCCACTTCGCCCGCGCCCTATGTCTACTTCCTCGACACCAATCCAACCGGTAATTCTGGACTTACACCACCCGGATACGCCGTGGTTATCGATGGTGCACCATCAATCAGGGATCCCATAGCAACATCCGGTCGCCTCACGGGTGTCACCGTTGAATTCACGGGTGGTGTCGACCCAAGTCATGTCAGTTGGACAACCATCCAACAGGCAATCACCTGCTGGACCGGCGACATTGCCAATCCGGCCGATCGTCAGCAATTGGCGGTCAATATCCTCACCGCCGCCATGGGCGGCAGTGGCGCCTTTGCCGATTTCCCAACGCTTGAAGAGCTTAAAACCACCGCGGGCAACCTGATCTGGGCCCAAGATTTTGAGGCCCATATCGATGCCTGTCACGGACAGGGTTCACCCGAGGAGGTTGCCGCCGGCATCCTTGCTGTCACCTGGGCCGGTCGGGAAATCCTCGGCAGCGCCATAAAAATCGTGCCGGTACCCGCTAGCGCCATCGTCAAGGGAGAGCCGGCTTTGGGCAGTCCCTGGAACCTCGACACGGTTCTTTCCAGCGCCAACTTCCTGGCCAAACTTTCCCTGGCCCAAACCATGCCCGAAGCCATGGCCAACCAGTTGCCAACCATGGATCTGCTTTCCGCCTTGCACCTGGCCACCGCCGGAGGGTTGCCCCTGATCGACGGGGTCCTGATCCAACAGTATGGCGCCAGCCCTCCCGGAACCCCCTCGGCGGACACCCCGGCCTTCACCGACACCACCCTGCCATACGCCGTCCTGTCTTCCCTGTATGGCGACCCATCGCAGTTCAATCCAAACGACCCGCCAGCTACCCCCTGGAACAGCTACTATTTCGGCGACATGCCTTTCACCGCCGGGGTTTACTGGGCCGGCAACCCGGTGGTGGGTATCACTGGCTTCGACCCCACGAAATACCTCACCCCCACCCTTGCCACCACCACCTGGAACGGCCAAACCCCCACCCCGGCAGGGACTTGATTCCTGCTGATTCCTTCGCCCCGGGAAACGTTGTCTCGCACCTCACCGTTCAGCCTGTTCCAGGTCCCGACTCGGGTCCCGCGTCAGGTTCGCCTGCAGGAACTCCTTCGTTTCAGGAATCGCCATCCGGAAATCGGTGATCTGCTGCACCTGCACCCGCCAGCCCGAACCGGCACAGTCCAGCACATGCCCGCCACGCTTGCGGTCCGCGCTAATGAAATGCAGATGGTAACCCGGAATACCTAGGTTCTTGGCATAAGCCGGCGTCCAGAAACCCACCAGGGTGCCTTCCAGCCCCGTATGGGAAAATTCCGCCTGCCTGGCCGCCGCATCCACCAGCCGTTCATGCCCCGTCGCCTTGCAGACGGCGCGCAAATGCACGCGGTCAAACACACCGTCCACACGGAAGGCGAAAAACAGGTTGCCCGTGGCGCGCAAACCATCCAGAAACGCGGTCAGCTCAGCCACGGACCGGATCTCGAGAGCTGATCCCGTCTCCCGCGGCTGAAAATGCGTCACTACCGCGTAGGGCACCTTGCCGCTTGGGTCCGCCTCCTCCACGGTCCCATCCCCGCGCGCCTGGTGGCATTTCCCGTCCAGCACCACCATTTCGCCATCCAGCGCGTCAAAAGTCCCCAGCCCGAAATCCCCATGCTCCAGCAGCTTGGCCACCGAAACGGATCCCCGGTACACCCCTTCCACGAGGGCTCCGGAGGTGGATACCTGGAAGAGGGTCGCGTGCTCCAGTTGCAGCGCGTCCGCTAGGGCCTCTGTCACCAGATGGTCCAGGCTTTCCCCGGTGGACATGCATCTGGCTTTCAATGCGTCCAGCACCGATTGGGGAACATTGCATGTCAATGGTGGCATGGCTGCGGGCTCCTTCGGTAAACCTTCCCGCAGCATACTGTCAAATCAAATGAACCCCCACCGGTTTCCCGGCGGGGGTCCCTGCAATGGCTGGTGCCGGAATCAAGCGGAGGATCAATCCCGGTTTCCACCGTGGGCCCGCTGGCAGCCCGTGGTAAAACCCGCTGCTTCCCCCACCCGCACTATCCACTCCTACCGCTTCCGAATCGTCCCTGTCGCCTGGGTGACCGTCCCCAGCACCCCTTCCACGGGGGAGCTCAGACGCAGGCTGAATGCCAAGTCACTCGTCATGGTCGAATCCGGCAATATCGTCACCGGGATCGACTTCCTCGTCTCACCCGGCGCGAACGAGACTGTGCCGCTGGTGGCCACATAGTTTT
>DKBS01000137.1 GCA_002451275.1 Planctomycetaceae bacterium UBA6894
ACATCCCGTACACGGTCGCCCGCCCCGAGTACTACTACACCGAGCACCAAGTCCCCTACACGACCTGCCACCCGGTGTATGAGCAGCACGTGCGGAACGAGTACTACACCACCTGCAAGCCGGTTTACGAGACCTACCAGGTTCCCGTCACCCGGACCTACTGCGAGCCGGTGTACGAGCAGCACAAGGTGATGGTGCCCTACACGGTGCAGAAGCCGGTCCACTGGCAGACCACCGAGGAGGTGCGCACCACCGTGATGCGGCCCGTCTACGAGCAGCATGTGCGAAAGGTGCAGGAAATCCGCTACCACCAGGTCTCCGAGAAGAGGCAGATGGAAGTCCGCAGCACGGTGATGGAGCCCGTGCGGACCGTGCGCACCGAGAAGGTCTGCACCGGTTCCTGGCGGACCGAGCAGGAATTTGTCGAAGGCCCCGTGGTGACCCGCAAGGTGCGCACCCCCGGTCGCTGCGTGTTCGATCCCTGCTCATGCCGGACGGTCTACATCCCCGGCGAGTGCGTCTGCGAGCAGGTCCAGCTTCCCGGCCGGACCGTCTGCCGCAAGGTGTGGGAACCCCGCGAGGAGGAGCGGGAAGTCGTTGAGTGCCGCATGGTGCCCCGCGAGGTCAGCCGGGTGGTCGAATACACCACCTGCAAGCTGGTTCCCGAGTGCGTGGAGAAGGAGATCCCCTACACCATCTGCAGGATGGTTCCCGAGGAGAAGGTGGAGCATGTGGTCCGCGACCACTGCCGCATGGAAACCGAGTGCCACCAGCGCGAGGTCTGCCACACCACCTGCAAGATGGTGCCCCGTCAGGAGACCCACATGGTCAACTGCACGAAGGTGCGCATGGAGACCGAGCAGCATTGCCGCCAGGTCCCCTACACCACCTGCCGGATGGTCCAGCAGCAGCACTGCCGCACGGTCCGCCAGCAGCATTGCAAGATGCGCTATGAGCAGCACTGCCGCCAGGAGACACTACACCACCTGCAAGATGGTGCAGCAGTCAGCATTTCCGCACGGTGACCCAGCAGCACTGCCGGATGCGTTACGAGCAGCACTGCCGTCAGGAGCACTACACCACTTGCAAGATGGTGCACGCAGCAACATGTGCCGCGTGGTGAAGCAGCAGCACTGCCGGATGCGCTACGAGCAGCACTGCCGTCAGGAGCACTACGCCACCTGCAAGATGGTGCAGCAGCAACATGTGCGCGTGGTGAAGCAGCAGCACTGCCGGATGCGCTACGAGCAGCACTGCCGTCAGGAGCACTACACCACCTGCAAGATGGTGCCCCGTCAGGAAACCCACATGGTCACCTGCCAAAAGACCGTGATGGTTCCCGAACAGCGTGTGGTGAGCGAGCCCTACACCGTCTGCAAGATGGTGTCGGAGGAGCAATGCTACACGGTGAAGAAACCCGTGTGCCGGATGGTGTGCGAGGAGAAGGTGTGCCAGGTTCCCTACACCACCTGCAAGATGGTGGCCGAGGAATGCGTGCGCCAGGTTCCCGTGACCACCTGCCGCATGGAGGCCTGCCAGAGCACCCGTACCTGCTGCCGGGTGGAGAAGTATCTGGAACCGGTTTGCTGCGAACCCGTGGAATGTGAAGTTCCCTGCGTTCCGGTGAGCCGTCATCACCTGGGCGATTGTCTGAGCATCTGGCGTCGCTGCAAGTGATTTGAACCCGCCGCAAGGCGGCCCCACGCCACCACGGGTCCCGGGACTTTCCCGGGACCCGTGGTGTTTTTTGGGGGGTGCGATTTCCTGTTGGAAAAACCGGTTGCTTTACAGGGCCCCGGTGCCGGGTTAGCGTGAGTTAGTAGCCCCGGTTCATTTCTTGCGGGGCGTGACGATTTTCCCGCGGAAGATTCGCATGCGTACTGTTTGGATACTCCATGCCGTCCTTTGCGGCCTGTTGGCCGGTGGATTCTGCCAGGCGGGACAACCCGGTGAGACACTGGGATGGGTCCCTCCCGAGGCGCCACTGATCGCCCGGGTCGATTTCAAGACCCTGTGGCGCGGGCCGTTGTTGGCCGATTACCGGCAGTCAGTCTTGCGGGGCGGGGCCGCCTACTCCCTGCTGCAACTCCGGATGAGCCCCCGGTTGGAGGATTTGGAGGAAATCTCGGGCGGGGTCTGGATGGGCCCGGAGGGTACGCCCGAGTTCCTGGTGGTGCTGTCCTCGACTTCCCCCATCGACACGGAGAAAGCCGCCCGGCTCTTCTTGGGCAAATCCGCCGTGGAATACGACAAGAAGTTGGGGCTGTGGTGGGCGGGTGAAGCCGGGCCGGTGATGGCCCGGGTGGAGCCGAATACCCTGATTTTTGGTTTTGAAAAACAGGTCAAGGAGTCGCTTTCCCGTAAAAATGCGCCCGTTCCATCGGAGAGAATGCTTGCCGGCCAAGTGGCCGTCCGGGTGAGCAAGAACTCCTTCACCGACAGCTTGGGGACAGCGATTCCAGAGGAATTTGCCGCGCTGGGCAAGGCTTCCAGCACCTCGGTCAGTCTGGATTCGGCCGGGAAGGCCATGGTCCTTTCCGCCGCCATGCAGTTTTCCACCGAGGAAGACTGCGCTGCCGCGGTCAAAGCCCTGGAAAACGCGCGCAAAATGGGGCAAGGAGCCATCGAGCAGGGGCGGCAGCAGATTCGCCTGGAACTGAAAAAGAATGAAAAATCCCTGGCGGAACATGGTGCCTTGGTCTTTGGATTGGGTGGATTGAACCTGCTGGCCAAGGATTTGGACCGGGTGCCGTTGGTTCGGCAGGGCAAGTCGGTTTCCACCAAACTGGAATTGGAGGCATCCCAACTGGGCATGATGGGGCCGTTGCTGGCACTAGGCATGTACGGCTGGATTGCTGAAGGGCTGATGGATTTAAAACCTCCACAGGCGCAGGATAGGGCCATTCCGGCGTCACCCGAAGCCAAGGAAATGGAACGGGAACCGGAAGCCCCCAAACCTGCCAACCCGCGCGAAGCGGCTCTTGCGGTAAACAGCCAGAACAACCTGAAGCAGATTGGCTTGGCGCTTCACAATTACGAGGCGACCTACGGGTACCTTCCTCCCGCCGCAGTGGTCGACCAAAACGGAAAGCCGCTCTATTCTTGGCGGGTGCTCCTGCTGCCTTACCTGGAGCAGGATGCCTTGTGGAAGAAATGGAAACTGGATGAACCTTGGGACAGCCCGAACAACAAACCGTTGGCCGAGACCGTGGTGAAGGTGTTCGCCGACCCGGAAAAACCGACGAACAAAACCCACTACCGCGTTTTTGTGGGTGACAAGGCGGGGTGGGTCAACAGCCCCAAGGAGTGGCGGCCGGATCAGCCGAATGGCAATGGGTTGCTGAAATTCGCAAATTTCACAGATGGCCTTTCCAACACCTTGGCGGTCATCGAAACAAGGGACGCGGTGAACTGGGCCGCACCCGATGAACTGCCTTACGACAGTAAGAAACCGGTGCCCGCCATCGGCGTGGGAGACCGGCCATTTGCAAATGCTGTGTTTTTTGACGGGGCAGTCAGAAGGATCGCTTCCAAAGATTCTGAAATGGCCATGCGGGTCTTGATTGAGCGGGCCGATGGAGGTGCCCTCTTGGGTCTGCCAAAACCCTCGCCGAAACGGTGACTGGCGAGTGGCATGGATCTTCGAAGCTGATAAAGGTGGGCAAAAAATGCGCAAACTTGCTTGGGCTGTTTTGGCTGTTTTTTTCTGGGCCGGCGCCGGAGAGGCACAAGATGCCCACTTCCCCAAGGGAACTCTAGCCTGGCTTCAGGTGAACGTTCCGGAGTTGGCTGCCTCTCCCTTGGTGCAACCGTTCCGCCAGGCGTGGGAAGCCGCCGGGCAGGAGGCGATCGACGGGTTTCTGAAACGATTACCGGTGAAGCCTTCCCAAGTGAAGGTCCTCTCCGGAATCCTGTTTCAGCCGGATCCTCAGGTGGAACCACGTGGGATGTTATTGATCGGTTTTGCCGGCGAGGTGAATGCGGGTGAATTGCTGCGGAAAAGCGGGTTGGCCCAAGGGTTGAAGGAAACGGATGGTTTCCTCTTGTTGAAGGATGGGGACCTAGGGGTGGTGCAGGTGGATCCGAATACAATCGGGTTCGGACCGCCGGTTGCGTTGGCGTCCTTCAAGAAGTTGCCGAAGGACAATAGCCCGGTGTGGGAAAAGGTCCGCAAAAATGCGGAAGCCGAGACGGTTTCGGCTTGGATCACGACGGATCTTTCCGCCTTCCCCAAGGAAATGGCCGAGGAAATCCGGCAATCGGTTGGAGTGGCCTTGGACAGCCTGAAGGGCTCCGAAGCGGCGGGGCTGGGAATCCGTTTTGCAGGTTCGGGTGCTACCGCTCGGGGGATGGTCCTGTACCGGGATGAGCAACTGGCCCAGGCCAGTCTGGAAAACTGGAAACTCCAAACGGATTTGGTGAAGGGGCTGGCCCAGGCCGGATCCGCATTGGCCGGGGTGGCTCCCTTGGCGGGGCTTTTTGGGGATACCCCTGGGTTGAAGGAAATGTTTGGATCCTTAGGCAATCCCCTCACGGAGGAAGCCAATGGCGCGCTGGGGGCCATGGCCTTCGCCTATTACGCTGGGGCCTTGTCGGATTTTGCTGAAAAATTAGGGAAGGTCGAATTTAAGAAGAACGGGTTGGCTGTCTCGGTGGAGGGGAATATTCCACCGGAAAAAATGCAGTTAGGGGCTGCCCAGTCAGCCATTTTGTTCGGGTTGCTGTTACCGGCAGTCCAAAAGGTGCGCGAGGCAGCTCGCCGTTCAGCATCAACAAACAACCTGAAACAGCTTGGCATTGCCTTACACAATTACCACGATGCGTACGGCCGGTTTCCCCCTGCCTTTGTGGTGGACAAGGCTGGAAAACCACTCTACTCCTGGCGGGTGCTGATTCTGCCTTACATCGAGCAAGATGCCATCTACAAAAAGTGGAAAATGGACGAGGCTTGGGACAGTCCCAACAACAAGCCGCTGTCTGATTTGGCCATCAAGATGTTCAACGACCCGGCCAGGGAGGCTTCGAACAAAACTCCCTACCGGGTGTTTTATGGCAACGGGGCCATTTTCGATGCCGGCAAGCCGGACCCTATGGCAGGCGGGAGCCGTTTCCAGGATGTGACCGATGGCACGTCCAACACCTTTATGGTGGTGGATGCCCGGGAAGAGGTGCCTTGGGCCGCACCGCAAGAGTTGGCGTTTGATCCCAAAAAGCCGTTACCCCCAATGGGTGCCCCAGGAAGACAGGTTTTTTTGGCTTTGATGGGGGATGGCAGCGTTCGGGCCGTTGCCCTTGGTGTGAAGGAAGAAACCTTGAAATCGTACATCACCCGCAGTGGCGGGGAGGTGATCCCGCCAGACCCGCGCTGATTTTAGGGAATATCAACTACCCCTCATTCAAAAGGGAGCGCGCCGCAGCAGGGCGGCAGCTCCCTTTTTTTGCAAACAGGGGCGCCCTGGCGCGAATACGGTGGGGATGGTGATCTTGTTTGGCAGGAATAGGGCTTGAAGGAAAATGAACACCCGGAAACTCAACGAAGCAGGCGTTCCCCCTTGGACGATGGGAATCGCCATGCAAGCGGTTCAGGACCTGGCCCGACACAATGGCGAAATCGCCAAACAGGACCGCATTGATATTCGCGAACGGATCGCCGCGTGTGTGGCGGATCCCGCCACCTTTGTTGCTGACCCTTTTGTGGGCAAACTGGCCGAGGCGTTGTTGGAGGAAGAGCGAGAACCCACTTCCCGGACACCGGTGACCTACCGCACCTGGGGGCCCGAAGGAATTGAGGCGGCCTGCCATGAACAAATGCGGGAGGCTTGCAAGCTGCCTGGCGCGGTGGCCGCGGCACTCATGCCCGACGCGCATGTGGGCTACGGGTTGCCGATTGGTGGCGTGTTGGCGTTGGAAAACGCGGTGTGCCCGTATGCGGTGGGTGTGGACATCGCCTGCCGGATGAAGCTGACCGTGTATGACATCGCGCCGGAAAATTTCACGCGCCAGGCCGACCTGTTTCGTCGGGCCTTGCAGGGCGGCACGGTTTTTGGCGTGGGCAAGGAGCGCAAGCAGCGGGTGGACCATGCGGTGATGGACCAGGACTGGACGGTCAGTCGTATCACCCGCGAGAAGAAGGATGTGGCCTGGGGGCAGTTGGGTACTTCGGGTAGTGGCAACCACTTCGTGGAGTGGGGGGTGCTCACCCTGGAGCAGCCGGAACTTGGCCTGGAGGCCCGTCCATACATCGCGTTGCTGAGTCATTCCGGTAGCCGGGGTACCGGGGCGGCGGTTTGTTCCACCTACAGCGAAATGGCCCGTGCCCAGCTTCCGAAAAAGTTTGGCGATGTCGGCCGACTGGCCTGGCTGGGGATGGATACGGAAGCCGGGCAGGAGTACTTCGCGGCAATGAACCTGATGGGGGACTACGCTGCGGCCAATCACGATGTAATCCACAAACTGGTGGCGCGCATCGTGGGGGAAAAGCCGATTGCGGGCGTAGAAAATCATCACAATTTTTGCTGGCTGGAAGAACATGGAGGCAAGCAGGTTTATGTGCACCGGAAAGGGGCCACGCCGGCTGGCAAAGGCGTGCTGGGGGTGATTCCAGGCTCGATGGGGTCGCCGGCCTTTGTGGTGCGAGGGCTAGGCAATCCGGATAGCCTGGACAGTGCCTCGCATGGTGCCGGCCGGCTGATGAGCCGCACCGAGGCGAAACGCCACTTCAACCTGAACAAGGTGCGTCGGGAGCTGGCTCACATTGGCATCGAGGTGCTGGCGGCTGGCAGTGACGAGGTGCCAGGCGTCTACAAGAACATCCACCAGGTGATGGCCAGCCAGCGCGACCTGGTGGAACCGGTCGCCCGGTTCGATCCAAAAATGGTGCTGATGTGTGGCGACGGAAGCCGGGCGGAGGACTGATTCCCGGCTACCAGGGGTGAAAATGGACCAACCATGAACCGAGTCGATAAAATATCCGTATGGCTGTCTTATTGAATCGAGAAGAATGGGTGGAGCAGGCGTACTTTTTCCGCACCCTGCGGGAACGGCTGGCCCAGAATCTGCCCGCCCAGGAGATTCTGCAGCGAATCGACATGGAACTGCTGGCATCGACGCGGATGCCCATGGCGACACAGTTCCTTGCCGCCGAGATGAAGCACACCGGCAACCTGGCCTCAGGGTTTTTGAGGCTCTCCCACTACTTCACGCCTTTCCAGGGGTTCGTGGTTTCCAACGCCGAGGCGGAGAACCTGCGGTTCGCAACCGAGACGGCTCTGACCATCCTGGAGAAGGAGGCGCTTTACAAGGCGGGTGGTGCCAGCACCTCGGGATTGTTTGTCTTCCAGTTCGAGTGCATCTCCCGCCATCGACTCGGTTACGACGGTGGTCTGCCCGCCATGGCGGGCGATCCGCTTTACGATGAATTGTGGAAGCAGTTTTTGCAGGATCTCAGGCACCAGGTTGGCCTGATCGACTTCGCCGATTTGCTGTACCTGCGGTCTGAGGCGTATTTGATTGACCAACACCGGGCCGATCCGGAATACCAGCCATCTTTGCCGCCGCTGTTCCCTGAAAAGGAGGGGCGCATCGCCGGCGCGAACCGGGGCAGGGACCCTCTCTACCTGTTTGCGGCACTCCAGCGCCAGTTAAGCTATCCCGAAGTGCCAAGAGCCAAGCAGGAAGACACCCTTGGCAACACGATCGCCACCCTCAAGGCCCGCCAAAAGGAACTGGAGGCCCGCCTGAAGCTTTTGGAGGGGGAGGTACGCGGCACGCTGGACCTGAGGGCTCTGAAGGAGTTTGGCCAGCCAGAAATGCTGAAGCCCCCCGAGGATATTCCCTGAGGGGGGCCGCACGCTTGCCGAAATGTTCGGAGAGAATCAGGCGCCTGGGCGACGGGCGCGAAACGCCTGCAGGATCTCATGCAGGTCGGCGGTGATCACCACCTCGTCATCCATGAAGTCCTGCAGCCAGGCGTAATTGCCCCGGCTTGCCAAGGCCACCAGTGGCAACAAATCACCCAGTTGCACCTTCACCGTGGCTTCCGGAAGCACCTCGTCGGGCAATTCGGGAGGGGTGGTGTACAGGCGCAGCAAGTGATTGTTCATGGTCGGCAGCCTTTCGTGTCTGGAACCGTCCCAACGGGTGGGAAAGGGACCTGCCCAGGTGGGAAGCCTGTGCGCCGAACTAGGCACATGGCTCTGGCAGGGGGACCCTGTAAAACATCGGCTGGAGCATGGGGCATACTTTGATGAATCCGTGCCGGGCGGGCGCTTTTTTTACAAGTGGCCTGTTCCCATGGGTTTAAGTTGCCCCTTTTTCCTTCCAGGGCGTGTTTGAAAGCGGAATGGCGAGGAAGACGATGGGCAAATTTGTCACCATTCTGGGCGATGGCGCCTGGGGCACTGCCATGGCCTGGATCCTGGCCCAAAAAGCCGGCCGCCAGGTGCGTATTCTGGGGACACGCCCGGAAAACACCCTCCAGTTCCAGAAAACCCGCGAAAACGTCCGCCTGTTGCCTGGGGTCAAAGTCCCTGATTCCGTCACGATCACCGTGGATCCGGTCGAGGCTTTTGCCGATACCGAGGCGGTTTTTGTGGCGGTTCCCACCCAGTACGTTCGTTCCGCCTTGAAACAGTTTGTGGTCCATAGGCCACGGGCGGTGCCGGTGGTCAGTTTGGTGAAGGGGTTGGAGGTCGGCACATTCCTGAGGCCCAGTGAAATCATTCGCCAGGAGTGGGGCCCGGAGACACCGGTGGCTATCCTCAGTGGCCCAAGCCACGCCGAGGAAGTGGCGCGCGGGCTGCCGGCCGGGGTTGTGGTGGCTTCCGACCATCCGGACCTGGCGGTTTGGGTGCAACAGGTGGTGGGAACCGATCGATTTCGCGTCTACACCAACGAGGACCCGGTGGGGGTGGAGTTGGGGGGCGCGCTGAAAAATGTGCTGGGAATTGCTGCGGGTATGGCTGACGGGTTGAAACTGGGCGACAACGCCAAATCCGCCCTGATCACCCGCGGCTTGGCGGAAATGACACGGTGTGGATTGGCCTTGGGGGCGAAAGCCAACACCTTTGCCGGTTTGGCTGGCATGGGGGATGTGCTCACCACCTGCTTCAGCCCGCATGGGCGCAACCGCCAGGTTGGCGAATGGTTGGCCCAAGGGGAAACCCTTGCCAGCATTCGTTCCAAAACACCTAAGGTGGCCGAGGGCGTGACCACCGCCCAGGCACTGATTCCTGTGCTCGATGAAATCGGCGTGGAGATGCCAATCGCCCGGGGGGTTCACGCCGTCCTGTTTGATGGGCTAGCTCCTCTTGAGGCCGCCATGGGGCTGCTGTTGCGCCAGCAACGCCCGGAGGATTCCTGAATGTCCGAAACCCAGGCCACCGATTTGGCCCTGAAGGAATGGAGCGGGGTGGTGGAGGCCTTGATGGCCGGCCGGCCCACCCTGCTGGTACGCAAAGGAGGAATTGCTGAACGGGGATTTGAAATCCAATCCGGGCCTTTTTGGCTATTCCCCACCTGGAGCCATCAGCAGGAACAGGGACTTAGACAGGAAGCGAAGCCGTTCGTTTGCCCCCCTCCAGGCTCGGAACGTGCCTGTCTGCCGGGCTGGGCCAGGGTGAAGGCGGTTTGGACGGTGAAAGACCCCGCCAGTTTGCCCCTTTTGGAGAAATGGCACCTGCTGAAGC
>DKBS01000214.1:0-1006 GCA_002451275.1 Planctomycetaceae bacterium UBA6894
ATCACGCTGGGAGCCCTGGGGGCTGTGGGTATGGACACGGACGGGAGTTTTCACCACGCCCCCGCCTTCCCGGTGCGGGCGGTGGATGCCACCGCCGCGGGGGACGCCTTTGTCGCCGCGATGGGTCTGGCGCTGGTGCAGGGGGCCACGCTGCCTGAGGCGATGCGTGTGGGGAATGCCGCCGGCGGCATTGCCGCCAGCCGGCCAGGCGCCCAGCCTTCGCTGCCAACGCGTGAGGAACTGGACAAACTGCTGGGCGGCCGGTGAAGCTTCTTCAAACATCAGGGAAGGCACTTATGGGACAGGCAACACGCAGGGAAACCATGCGGGCGCTGGCCGCCCTTTCGGGTGGAGCGGGGGTATCGTGGCTGGCGGGGTGCGGCGGCCAGCCGGGCCCCGTGGCCAAGCGGGACAAATCGGCCAAGCCGCGGATCGCGCTGGTGATGAAATCGCTGGCCAACGAGTTTTTCGGCACGATGGCCGAGGGGGCCAAAAAGCACCAGGCGGCCAACGCCGACAAATATGAGCTGATCGTCAACGGCATCCCGGATGAGCGTGATGTCACGCGTCAATCGGCCCTGGTGGCGGAAATGGTGGCGCAGGGGGTGGATGCGATCGTCATCGCGCCGGCCGACTCGAAGGCCTTGGCCACCCCTCTGAAGCGCGCGATCGCCCAGGGCATCCAGGTTGTGAACATCGACAACCGGCTCGACGCGGAGGTACTGGACAAGCTCAAGCTGAAAATCCCGTTCGTGGGGCCCAACAATGATGCGGGGGCCCTGAAGGTGGGTGAGTACCTGGTGGAAAAACTGGCGCCCGGTTCGGAGGTGGCCATCCTGGAGGGGGTGGTGACCTCGTTCAACAGCCAGCAGCGGCGCGACGGCTTCGGCAAGGCGATCTTCCGCGGCCGGCTGAAGCTGGTGGCCACGCAATCGGCCCAGTGGGAGACCGCGCCGGCCAACCAGGCGGCGGCCTCCCTTTTGACGGCGCACCCGGACCTGAAGGC
>DKBS01000214.1:1362-2456 GCA_002451275.1 Planctomycetaceae bacterium UBA6894
GGCGGCCATCAAGGCCGGCGAGATCCTTGCCACCGCCGACCAGCACGGCGACCAGTTGGCCGTGTTCGGTATCGAGAAGGCCCTGGATCTGCTGGACGAAAAGGTCGGGGACAACGACAAGGAAACCCCGGTGGACCTGATCACGCGCGAGAAGCTTTCGTGAGCCGCGGGGGTCCAGGCGGGTGGTCGCTGTTCTCCCCGGGGCAGGCGGGCGGGTTATTGCTGGTGCTGGGGTTGCTGGTGGCCGGTTTCGGTTGGCTGCAGCCGCGCTTCCTCTCCGCCGGCACCCTCGCGCTGGTGGGTAACCAGATTCCGGATCTGGCGGTGCTGGCCTGCGGAATGACGCTGGTGATGGTGGCCGGGGGCATCGACCTATCTGTGGGCTCGGTGGTGGGTTTGGCCACGGCGCTGTTGGGGTATTGCCTGGGCGAATGGAACTGGCCGGTCTGGCTGGCGTGTGGCGCCGCGCTGGCGGTGGGGCTGGGGTGCGGGTTGTTCAACGGCGCGGTGAGCGTGCTGGCCGGGATCCCGTCGTTCATCGTGACACTGGGAATGCTGGAAGCCGCGCGCGGCGGGGCCTACCTTCTGTCGGGGAGCCAGACCCGCTATTTGGGAACGGGCCTCGAGGGATTGAGCACGCCGGTGCCCGGCCTGCACCTGAGCCCTTCGGCCCTGCTGGCCGGGTTGGTGGTGATGGCGGGGCAGGGGCTCTTGTCCTTCACCGCGCTGGGGCGTCGCCTGGTGGCGGTGGGTGAGAATGAGCAGGCCGCCTGGCGCATGGGGGTGGACCCCAAAACCACACGCATCATCTCCTTCGGCCTCTGCGGTTTGCTCGCCGGGCTGGCCGGGCTTTTTCAGACGGCGCGGCTGGGTTCGGCCGATCCCAACGCAGGCATTGGCATGGAACTGGGGGCCATCGCGGCGGTGGTGATCGGCGGGGCGAGCCCGTCGGGGGGGAGGGGTTCGGTGCTGGGGGCCTTCCTGGGCGTGCTGGTGATCGCGGTGCTGCAGACCGGCCTGGCCCAGGTGGGGGCCGCCGACCCGGTGAAACGGCTGGTCACCGGTGGCGTGATCGTGCTGGCGGTGCTGGCGGA
>DKBS01000214.1:2798-2944 GCA_002451275.1 Planctomycetaceae bacterium UBA6894
TCGCCTCGTTTGGATTGGAAACCTTGCCATGAAGGCCGGTATCGTCGGGCTGCCCAATGTGGGCAAAAGCACCCTGTTCAACGCGCTCACCAGTTCCAAGCAGGCCCAGGCGGCGAACTACCCGTTCTGCACCATCGAGCCCAACG
>DKBS01000172.1:0-141 GCA_002451275.1 Planctomycetaceae bacterium UBA6894
TTATATAAAAACAACCCCGGGGCATCTGGTCCCCGGGGTTGTCTCCGGCTTGGGCGTTGCCGGAAAGTTTGGTCTCACATCCAGGCGGCTGGCAGGCCAGCCTGAATATTAGGGTAGGCGTCAGGGGCCGATGGCGATGGG
>DKBS01000172.1:437-602 GCA_002451275.1 Planctomycetaceae bacterium UBA6894
TCTTGCCGTCCCCGATCTTGCCGGTTGGAGGCGTGCGGGAAGCGTGCACCAAAGCCTCGATGGTTGCCTCAACAAACGGCTCGTTGACGGCAATCTCAATCTTGAGCTTGGGCAGCAACCTAGGTTGCACCTCGGAGCCTCGGTAGACCTCGGTGTGACCGCGCT
>DKBS01000172.1:844-1723 GCA_002451275.1 Planctomycetaceae bacterium UBA6894
GCGCCGCGGTAGACCTCGGTGTGACCGCGCTGGCGGCCGCAGCCGCGCACCTCGGACACCGTCATCAGGTAGACATCGATCTGAGCCAGCGAAATTTGAACAGCTTCCAGTCGCTCAGGCTTGATGATCGCAGTGATCAATTTCATGGCAAGTTTCCTCTCGTTGTGTTGGCGTGTTCTGAATTGGTGTTGGAATCGGGCTGAACCGTAGGCCCGGTGGCCAATCGGCCACCGGGTAACCTCACAGGTTGACTGCGATTGGTCAAACCTCGGTTGTGACTTTCACACCCTGCCCGAAAGACTTCTGAAGCAACCGGGTCAACGATTCCTTCATCTTGGTCTGGTCACCCCCCGAGAACCGGAACTTGTTGTCCGAAACCGTGCTCAGGTGGGGATAGACCGCGAGGAAATCAGGAGATGGAGTTCCCGGACCGTCCTGGCACAATCCGCTCCAGGCGCTGAGCAGGGCCTCCTTGGATGGTCCCTCCACCAACAGGGCAAACCGCTTGCCTCCTGAAGGCGGAGCGATGGCCGCGCGGGGCATGGGGCCCGGACGATCCACTGAGGTAAGCAGCGAGGGGCCATAGTCAAACCCGATCTCGCCGTGCTCAGTTGCATCCAATCCTTCCATCTCGCTCTGCAAGTCGGTGGTCAAGTTACCCCCGGTCGCCGCTTGCACCAAAATCGCCAGGACAGCGCTGAGGCCGAAAGCGTACAGTCCCGAAAGAGCTGCAGCCTTAAACTGGATCACCACCTGACTGGAGTGGGATTTTTCGCCCTTCTTCAGTTCCTCTTCCTTGACCAGGAGTTTCTCCAGCTTTTTGGCCTTTTCCAAAGCGGCGCTTGCCTGGGCATTCTCCAGGAAGGCCTTGTCGAGCGG
>DKBS01000172.1:2073-3980 GCA_002451275.1 Planctomycetaceae bacterium UBA6894
GGAAGCTTTTTGCTGATCTCATCCACCGAGCCAAGCTTGGTCTCGGCCTTCAGGGCGGTTATCGAGCTCTCAATGTTCATGAAAGCGGTGTAACCGTAAGCGCCCGCGGAGTTGACAGCACCATGGCAGAAGATACCAGTCAAAACAGCTCCCAGAAAACCTCCCACACCGTGAACGCCAAACGCGTCGAGGCTGTCGTCGTAGCCAAAAGTCCCCTTCAGGGCCACTGCGCCGTAGCAAATGATTCCCGCCAGGATGCCGATGGCTACGCCGCCGGAAACATAGATGTAACCGGCTGCAGGCGTAACCGCGACCAGACCGGCAACAATACCCGAGGCGAGACCCAGGGCTGTCGCCTTGCCCTTGTGCAGCAATTCAACCAGCATCCAGCTCAGGCCCGCTGCAGCAGCGGCTGCCTGCGTGGCCGCGAAAGCCGAGGTGGCCAAGGTGCCAGAAGCGCCAGCACTGCCTCCGTTGAAACCAAACCAGCCAAACCATAGAAGGCCGGCACCCAGAAGGGTGAGGACCAGGCTGTTGGGTTGAACAGGTTGCTCGGGGTAGCCCGAACGCTTGCGCAGAACCAGAATACAAGCCAACGCCGCGGCTCCGGCCGCGATATGCACCACCGTGCCGCCGGCAAAGTCGAGGGCCCCCATCTGGCCCAGAAGGCCGACCGCGGATCCACCCGCGCCTTTGATCTTGTCCACCGGTACCGCATAGAACCAGTCGAAAGCCCACACCATGTGTGCCAAGGGGCAGTACACAAAAGTAATCCACAGGAGGCTGAACAACATGAAGGGCCAGAAGCGGATACGCTCTGCCAGGGCCCCAGAGATCAGCGCGGGTGTGATGATGGCGAACATGCCCTGGAACATCACATGGGCGTAAACCGAGATATTCAAGCCGGGAAGCAACTGGTCGGCCTCGATCCCCTGCAGGAACACCAGGTCCGGGCTCCAGCCGATTATGCCGTATCCCCCGACCGACTTCCCAAAAGCCAAGGCATAGCCGATACCTAGCCAGTAAAGTCCCACCAGTGCCAGGCACCCCATACTTTGCATCATGGTGGCCAGCACGTTTTTGCGACGCACCATGCCGCCGTAGAAAAGTGCGAGCCCGGGCACCATCAGCAAAACCAGGGCGCTGCTGACCAGCATCCAGGCAGTATCACCTCTTACCTTGGCATCCGCGATCGCGGTATCGAGTTCGCCCTTTTTGGCGGCGGCCTCATCGGACATGGTCTTCAGCGATTTTTCCAGGTCGCCGATCTGGGCCGTCAACTTGGAAACCGCATCCGAAGAGGCAGGAGCGGCCGCAACGGGCGGTGCATCCTTCTTTTCCTGCCCATAACCCACCGCAGGTAGGGCCCCCCATAGCAAGAGACATGGAATCAAACCCAACAAAAACCGTGGTCGCATTTCAGCAATCCTCCCGGGCGAACAGAGTGAATCCGGGATGGTTCCGCAAGAGTCGTGCCAGAAACAGGTTCAGAGTGGTTGGCGGCAAGGAAAAACCTAGGTGATGGGTAAAAGGGCTGAAAAGCTTCGGTTTTTTGCCTCTCTTGGATGCGGTTGGCAGGGCAGGGTAAAAACCCTACCCCAAAGCAGTGCCCAAAGTGCAGGCAAGCCGCGCCTCATAAGCGTGCTGTGCCTTTTCCCCTGCTAAATCATCTGGTTGCATAAGGGCCGCCCGGCTAACTTCCCGTTACCATGGAGAAATGAGGGGGAAGAAACCACGAACAAGAGCCCTACACCCGAAATTTTGGAAGGCCATGGCTTCGGTTTCCGGCTGGAACGGGTGGCCAAGCGTGGTAGCCATGCTTTTGTTTGGCAGGCGGTTCGTTCCGATGGTTTGATCGTTGCCATCAAGGTTCGCGACCGGGAATCGGGTTTTCCCATCGAATGGTT
>DKBS01000075.1 GCA_002451275.1 Planctomycetaceae bacterium UBA6894
CCGGTAGGCCACCACCGCCAGGGTTGCCAGCAGGGCCCCTTCGAGCTTCAGCGTGGGGGCCTCGCCGCGCAGGCGGTCGGCCACGGCGCGGTGGGCCGGGCGCAGCAGCATTTGCCAGCCCTTTTCCTGCCGGACGATGCGGTAGGGTCGGTTCTGGGCCTGGTACCGCTCGTTCAACTGCTGGATGCAGCGGGGGAATTCGGCGGGATTCACGGCCGGCAGCGCCTGGGCCAGGCTGGACTCGTTCCTGGGTGGCCCGCCCAGGAAAAGCACCGCTTCCACCAGCACCATCGAGCTGGGCGGCTTTTCCGAATCGGGCAGCGTGGTCTGGTTGGCGGGATGGGCCAGGGCGGGCTCGAGCAGTGAGACCGTGGGATCCGGTTGCCGCACCAGTTCTTCCGCCAGGGTACCGGGGCTGTCGTCCTGCGCCGGGTCCAGCCCGGCGATGGAGTTGGCCAGGTCCATGGTGTTGAAGACATCGAGGCTGTCGAGGCCGTCGGGCAACCCCCACGATTCAAAGCCCTCCCCGGCTGGCACCTGGGGAGCGCCGCCGGCGGGGTTGGATTCGTCCGGGTTACTTTCAGCCATGGGGCAGTCCGAAGATGCCGGTGATGGCGGTGCCGGTCCACAGGATGCCGAACAGCACGGCCAGCTTCCTGTGCACCGACTTTTTGGCGAAACCGGTGTAGAGCATCACGGGCAACAGCAGCGCCGAGGGGATGGCGAAGCACAGATGCACCCGCAGACGGGCGAGCAGGTGGGGATCCTGCCGGATCCAGTCGTAGATGCCCGGCTGCACCATGCGCAGCACCACCTCGAATCCCACCAGCGTGGCCATGACGGCCAGGAAAAAGACCAGGTTGATCTGGCCGTGCAGGCGCACCTTGCCGGCCCCCAACGCCACCAAGGACAAGATCAGCAAGACGGAGGCCAGCGCCACCGCAGCCTTCAGGGCCAGAATCAGGTTTGCACCGTTCGCCACTGTCCCTGGTTCCGTCACCGGTATCCCCTAAATAACCCTGTCTTCCCAGATGTGTTGGCTTTCGAAACAACAGTCTAGGCAGATGGGCCCTTCTGGCGGAAGGCAAACCGGGGGAGGCGCGGGTGGGGAACGGTTCCTAGACCCCCACCAGATCAGGGATTTCGACAGGGCGGGCCCGTTCCCGCGCAGGCACGGGCAGGGCGATCTCGGCGATGGGCATTTCGTGGGCCAACTCAGCGAGGGGGATCAGGGCGAACCGGCCCCAGCAGAGGTTGGCGATGCTCCAGCGTCCCACGATGGCGCCTTCCCCCTCGGCCCGGCCCACATAGGCCACCGCATGCTGGCCCTGGTACTGCTTCATGAGGCGCACGGTGCCATCGTCATCGCGGAAGCCGCTGAAGCTGAAAGGGCCCACCAGATCATGGCCTTTGCCCCACAGGCGTGCGCCCTCGGAGTGCAGTTCCAGCGGGTCCATCCACTGCCTGCCATGGAACTCCTGCTCCCACCAGCCCCGCCAGCGTCCATTGGGAAACATGCCCGCCCTCCGTCTCGCAAGCCATTCCGCGCCTGACCGCCCCCGATGGTGCGACGAGAATCATACGCCGTTGGTTCTCTCGGGGATCACCAACCGGGGAGAAAGGCAAAAAACCCATGCGGAGAGCCCGGGGAAAAGCCGCCCAGGTCCGGGTGATGGTAGGATTAAACATCCATTTTCCCAAAAGGAGCGCCATCGCATGCTTCGGCCAACGACCTTGCGAGCCCGGGCCTTCACGCTGATCGAGCTGCTGCTGGTGGTGGCCATCATTGCCCTCCTGGTCGGGCTGTTGATCCCGGCGGTGCAGAAGGTGCGCGAACGGGCCAACCAGCTTTCCTGTCAGTCGAAGCTGGGGAATGTCGGTTTGGCCCTGATCCAGTTTGCCGATGCCAACGGATCGCTGCCGTCCGGTTTCCGGTCGAAGCTGGAGAACGGGGTGGAGACGGGACCGGGCTGGGGTTGGGCCAGCGAGGTGCTGCCTTGGCTGGACCAGGATCCGCTGAGCCGGTCGATCGATTTTTCCGCGAGCCCCCTGGATGAGAAAAACGAGGCCTGGCGCAAGAAGCGGCTGCCGATCTTTCTGTGTCCGTCCGACCCGGTGGGGGATGGCTGGGAGATCGAACTACCCATAACCGAAAAAAATCCGGACCCCATGGCGGAGGAACTTGGCATTCCCTATCCCGGCCAGAGTGAAATAGCGCCCGCCAGCTATGTGGGGCTGAGCGGCACCACCCCGGTGGACCAGCCGGGAAACGGCTTGCTGTTCCGCAACAGCCGAGTGAAAAAACGGGACATTGAGGATGGCGAGAGCCAAACCCTGCTGGTGAGCGAGCGGGCCAGTTGGGTGGGCATGGCGGTCTGGCATGGCATGCTGCCGGGGGTGGTGGCCAAACCAACCAAATCCAGCCCGCCGGGCCTGTACAATCAACCGAAGCCGATGGAGGACGAACCGCTGGACCCGGACCAGCCAGCCCCCATGGAAGATCCGAAGAAAATGCCCGCCAAGACCACGCCGTTCCGGGGGCACCCGGCGTCTTTCACGCTGAGCAGCGTGACACAGGCTCTGGAGGCCCGCCCGCAGAATCTGGATGGTTTGGGCACCTGGCACACGGCTGGCATGAACGCCGTTTTCGCCGATGGGCATGTGCAGGCCTTCACGGAGAAAACCACGCTGGCAGTGCTGCAGGCCCTCGCCACCCGTTCGGGGGGTGAGGTGGCGAGCCCTGACTGATGAGGAGATCCGAGTCCGCAACCAGGTTCGCTTGTCCCGACTGGGCCCATGGTTTCCAATAGGATTCCCGCCTTTGATTTGGGAACTCGCCCATGCGTTTCGCAATGACTGTCGCCCTGCTCTCCTGCCTGGTTTTGCGGGCCGGGAATGCGCATGCAGACGGGTTGCCCCCGGTGCTGACCCAGCGCTGTGTCTCGTGCCATGGGCCATCCAAACAAAAGGG
>DKBS01000035.1 GCA_002451275.1 Planctomycetaceae bacterium UBA6894
CCAAAAGGGCAATAAATCCGGCAGCAATTCCGGCCGATCGGCAATCTTTCAGAAAAAACAAAAGCAGCGCGCTTTTCAACAAACGCTATTTGCCAATACAAAAACGGGAAAAGACACGGCCCAACAGATCATCGGAATACACCGTCCCCAGCACAGCTCCCAGTTCATCGATCGCCGCACGGACCTCGACCGCCACCAATTCCGCCGGGCCTTCATCCAAAACCAAACCATGCGCCGCACGCAGATGCTCCACCAACTGTTCGAGATGCTCCCTCCCCCGCGCCAGATGCGGAGCCACCTGCCTGGAGCCTCTTTTTTTGGCTTCCTTTTCCACCAACTGCAAAAGCTCGGGCACACCCCGGCCGGTCAAGCCGCTCAATAACAAAGCATCCGCCCCCCCGGCGACTTCCCCGGTGATTCGGTCAGCACAGGTGAGAACCCACAGGACCGGCACGCGTGCCCGGGACTGGTATGCCACATACCCTTCCAACTCGCCCCCCGGCAAATCCACCGGCTGGCAAAGCAGAACCAGGTCGGCGCGCTCGCTTTCCGCCTGGCCCAGGGTTTGGGCCTGCTGTCCGATAATGTCCTCGGCTTCCTGCCATCCGGCGGTATCGATCCACTCCACCGGGGTTCCATCCGGAAGCCGGGCCTTGCGGGAAAGCCAGTCGCGTGTGGTACCTGGCCGGTGGGAAACAATGGCGGCCTCGGCGTCGGAGAGACCTGCCAGACGGTTGAACAGGGTGCTTTTGCCCGCGTTGGGCACGCCCACCAGGGCCACGCGAAACTCCGAGGAAAGCAACGAACGCCCCTGCATTTTCCGGGCCATCAACAGGGCATGCGCCAGCATGCCGGACAGCCGCCGCAATGAATCCTCGGCGGGCAACTGTGCGATATCCTCCTCCACAAAATCGAGCCCGGCCTCGATGTCTGCCAGGTAATCCAGCAACTCCTCGCGCAGCCTGGCCATCGGCTCGCTGACGCCCCCCGCGTGCTGATCGAGGGCCTCGGCCAACTGCTCGGCACTGTTCGCATGGGTCAAACCCAGCAGGGCCTCTGCACGAACGAGATCGACACGGCCCGCCAGAAATGCCCGCAGGGTGAATTCCCCGGGCCCCGCCCCGCGCGCGCCCAAGGTGTTGAGGGTCTGGATTACAGCCTCCACGCAGGGCACGGCCCCCAAGCAATGGATCTCGGCCGCCTCCTGCCCCGTGTACCCGGTTCCCTGGTGCCATGTCCGCGCCATGGCGGGAATCGCCTCGGTCGGAAACCAACCGGTTGGCAGGAATTCGCCGTGGGTCCAGCGGAGAGAAAGCCCCCGGGCGGAAGAGCCGGGCAGGGGTTTCCACACAGCACCCAGCGCCGCAACGGCCCCCTTCCCCGAAAGCCGGACGACAGCGCGGCGCGCGGCCCCTGGCGCACTGGCCAGGGCCACGATCAGGTCATCCAGATTGGGAAGGCCAGAACCCTGCAGCATGCGACGCTCTCGTAACCGGCCGAAAGGCCGGATCAGCGCTTCTTGCCTTGTTTTTTAGGATTGGCTTGTTCTTCGATCTTTTGCCGTACCGTGTTCATCCACTGGCCGAAGATCCCGGGTTTGGCGTCCGCTGGCTTGTTTTCCCGCACGGTGAGCAGCGAGGAAAGGTCGGCGTTTTTCGCTGGCTTGAGGAGCTGCCGTTCAGTCAGGCCCCAGATGCTGGAAGTGATGAAGTAGATACACAAACCCGCTGGAACCCGGTAGAACAGGACGCTCATGAAAACGCTCATGTACAGCATTATATTCTGCTGATTTTTCATATCGTCGTTGGCGGGGGGCGGCATGAACAGCTTTTGCTGCACCACCATCAACCCCATCGAGAAAATGGGCAGAAGGTTGAAAAAGGGCCCCAGGTAAACGAATCCACCGTAATCGACCGGCCGGGTGAGAAAAGGAACCGACTCACCCCAATAGAACATCATGTCCGGGGACGCGAGATTTTTGATCCATGTGAATTCCATCGCGTGCAAGCGCAGCTCGATGCTCTCCTGGAAGGCGAAATAAAGCCCCATGAAGATGGGCATCTGCAAAAACACCGGCAGGCACCCTGAAGCAGGGTTGATGCCATACTTCTTGTACATGTCCATCTGGGCCCGGGCCAAAGCCTGGGCATCACCCTGGTGCTTCTTTTGCAATTCCTTCAGTTGAGGAGCAAGCGCCTGCATCTTCAGGTTGGACAGGGCCTGCCTTTTGCTGATCGGAAACATGGACAGACGCACCAGCACGGTGAGCAGGATGATGCACAACCCGTAGCCGGGTATGACCAGGTGCATGTACCCCAGCACCTGGTGCATCAGGTTGGTGAAGAACATCACCACCTTGGAGAATCCGCCGCAGAGGAACCAGGAACCAAACGCGGAGGGGTAATCCACCAAAGAGTACAGGCGCAAGCCCTCCGAGTATTGCTTGATAACGGAGGATTGCACGCTCTTCTCGCCACGGAAAAACGACATCAACGACGGCTTGGCGGGGCCGTTGTACAGCACATAGTCGTGGCTGATGGCGCTGCCGGGCTTCAATGCCACCGTTTCGGTTCCCAAACGCACCGTGGCGTCGGAAACCCACAGGGTGTTCGTGGCGTTGGGATCCACCAGATCCATCGCGACAAATTGATGGCTGTTGGGTCCGGCCTCGGGCTCCCAGGTGTACAGGATGCTCACTTCCCGACTGGGAAGGCTGACCCCATCCATGACAGGTTTGGAATCGGCTCCCAGACCTCCAAATCGATCGGCCAACGCCTTGGAAATCCGGAAGCTGCTCCGGGAGGGCTGTTGCTGCCCGCCACCTGTCAAAATGTCGATCTGCCCCTTGGCGGGATCATAATCCACCAGATACCCGCGGCTGACTGCGGTCTCGACCGTGGATTGGCAATGACGAATGGGGACAACCTTCGGGTCACGGAGCGCGATCACCGAGGCGAAATACTGGGTCTGGATGCCTGCAAACCTCAGGCGTTTGGGGGAAGCCGGGTCCCCACCCAAAGGAGCCGGTTCCGAGCCCAAGCTGGAAGCCATGGCCCGCATGTCGTGAACCAGCCGCTCAAACGCGCCATTGTCACGCTCAAGGCCAAACACGGCATTGCGAAATACCTGCACATACCAGTCGCCCTCAATGGGCAACCCGCGTGGGCCAACGATCTGGTACCGGAACGGGTGCTCTGCACCGTCTGCCGAGGAGGCTGAGACATTCAGATCGATGTGGTAATCACCGGGGGCCAGCCGGAATGTCTTGACGAGTTTGATGCCATCGACCTCGGTTTCAAAAACAACCTCGTCCCCCGAACCGCCATCCTTGGTTTGGAACTTGCCGGTCTTGTGCTTCCAAACCCGTTTCAGCAATTCATCGGAAGGCTGCTCGGTGGCCCCTTTGGGATAATGCAAAAGACCAAAGGAACCGGGCTGGTATTCCGGGCAATTCGGTATCGGGCTGCGGGGAATCAGGTCCAGCTTTTCACCGGTGGCCTTGCCATCGGAATCAGCCCCACCGAAATCACGCAGACGAACCTGACGAACCATGGCGCCACGCGGGTCAAACCAGACCTGCAGGTGCCCCTCGGAACCTAGCGAAACCAGTTCTGCTTCCGGCGTGTTGGTCCAGTTCAGGGGCCCGCTGGAGGCCGGGCGGGCCTGCATGCCAACAGTGTTCCCCGCCTTAGCCTCCGGGGAGCCCGGGGAGGGCTGATCTCCCTTTGCCGTTTCGGCCTTGTCACTTTTGCTGTCCGAATTTTTTCCTGCTTCGTCCCGGGCGACCTGATCCGGTTTGTTTTGCGGTGGCCAAATGATCTGGCCAATCCAGATCCACCCCAAGGCCAGGATGGTGCTGGTGATCAGGAAAACAAAAAAATTCGAGTTGGAACGTTGTTCCGTCATGAAAAGCCCCAAGCTGGAGGAGGCGCCAAGTGGCTATGGGAAAGATTAGGAAAGCGGGGGACTATCGGCCTTCCCGCAGTCGGTCGCCCAGGAAATTATCCAGCTGGGGAACAGCATAGATTTTGCCAATCGTGGCTTCGATGTCGTATTCCACCCGCCGGTAATAGAGGGTGCCGCCATCCTGAAGGACATAGCAGGATCGCCAGTCACCATCCCGGGGCTGCCCCACGGACCCGACATTCACGAGGGAACGCTGGTCACCCAGGCTAATCTCGTACTGGTGCTCCTCGGGCACCTTGAACTCAAAAGGCCCCCCCTTCCCACCCTCGACGAAAACACCGGGAACATGGGTGTGCCCCTGGAAGCAGTACTGCTCGACCCGGGCGAAGATCTGATCCATCTTGCGGCTGTTGAAAATATCATCCGGGAACACATACTCATTCAGCGGGTTGCGGGCCGACCCGTGCACGAACAAAAGATTCCCTTCACGATGGCTGCGGGGACGCTCATTGAGGAAATCCCACCGGCGCTGCCGGTCTTCGGGCTTCTCGAATGAATTTTCCAGTTGGTCCCGGGTCCAGAAAATGGCCTTTTCAGCGGTCGGGTTGAATCCCTCGGGGTCGTAGAGGGCCCCTTGGTCATGGTTGCCCAAGAGCACCATGTTGAAGCCCATGACAATGTCCACGCATTCGCGCGGATTGGGACCGTATCCCACCACATCGCCCAGGCAATAGATCTCGGTCACGCCATGTCGGCGTATGTCTTCCAGAACAGCCTGAAGCGCTTCCAGATTTCCGTGTATGTCTGAAACAATAGCCCGCACTTACAAGGCTCCCGGCGCTGTACCAGTCCCGTCGTGGCCGCTGGTGCCCGTTGGCAGGCGGAATCCCTTGCAAGAGATGTTCCCAAACGGCTGGAAATGGAATTTCCCAACCAACTAGCATTTTCAAAGTGCGGGGAGGGGATGTCAAGCCCCGGAAAACCCAAGACCCGTGGCGACTTAGGGACTCTTGGCAGGTTGGCCCAACTCTGGCACCCGATCCGGCTGGGAAACCACGAAACCCGCGGCTGGCAGCCAGCCCATTTTGCGGTGCATCACCCAGTCAATCAGCTCCGGGGATTCCCCTTTACCCAGTTTTTGAACCACATCCGCGCCAGCCTGTGCCATGGCATCCAGAAACTTGCCTCCATCCACGGCTGGCACCACCAACTCAGGCTTGGGCCTGCGATCGGGTTCCAGGGCATTGGCCGGATTGGACTTGTTGGGGGGCCTGGTGGCAATTGCCAGCGCACGACGGGCTTGGGCGGGAACAGGCAACCATGCGGGTGTGCCAAAAGTGTCCACGCCATGGTAGGCCAATGAAACCGGGTCCCCATGCAGGGATCGGCACAAAATCCGCATCGGGGTGACCGGGGTGAAGGTGCTGGCCGGGGTCGCGCCCAGTTGGTCAGGCATGGTGTTCCTCGGGGGACTGCCCTCAACCTGAAGGGCATACTCCCCGGGCTCTGCCAGCGTGATGGTCAGTTGCTGCTCCCAGGTCGAACTGTGAACCTCCTGCAGGATCTTCTGGGCCACACCATCGGCACTGCCAACCGGGGTCCACAAGGCGTCCGCCCCGTCCCCACTCATCTTGCGGACTACCAGCAACCGCATGGAACGAATCGGATCCTCCAGGAATTGCGAGTAGTTCTGCACCAACTCGGATCGCACCGATTCCCGCCACTGGACCGTGAGCCGGACGGTTGCGGGTGACGCCAAGTTTCGGCTGGTCCCGGCCACCTTGGCCGCCGGATCCGCCATTTTACCCCAAACCAGAGGCAAAAACTCGGCCCCATGCGCCCGGTCAGCCTTCACGCTGGGGGCAAACTCCAGCAATTGGTTGTGGTTCGCATCCTGAGCTGTTCCGCTCCACACCATGGAACTCAGGTCCGGGGCGGCCTGGAACCAGATGATCTTCCGGGCCAGGGCATCGTCCAGGTACCGCGAAAGGGTGGCGCTTCCATCCAGCGGGTGCCCTTCAGCCCACGCAAGCCCGCTTAGGACAACATTGGCAGTGGCCAGTTCCAGCAGGTGGCCACGGTGCAACCGCAACGCACGATCCAACTGCCCGGCTGCCACCGCGTCGTTTTTGCATTTTTCCAGGCCGTCCCGAACCTCGGCCTTGCGCTTCAACACAGCCTCGGTGTCCCCCTCGGCATTCAGGAAAAGCGATTCCTGTTCATCGGTCAGCCTGGCTTTCATGGTCTCCAGGCGGGCTATCTCGGTAGCCACTTCCGCCGCCCTCGCCCCCAACAGCCCGTCCTGAAGGGCGCCACCCCGCATGGCTTGCAGCATGCGGCCCAACATGGCCGGTGACCGCGAATCGATCCGCACCAGAATCAGGCGGGTGCCCTTGGAGCGATCTGCCAACCCGCTTGCCAGCAGGGCCCCCTCGCCATTGGCGTCGCCCGGTTCAGGGAAAGGATCGGGCTGGAACAAGGAATTCCGCTCACGGGTGAGGTCGAGCATGTGCGCGGTGGGCACCAGCTTTTGCCAGCCCCGGAAATCATCATGCACCACCACCACCAGAGGGGACCGGTAATCCAACCGCGCCCCGGGCACATTGCAGCGGGTGGAAAGCGGTGACCCCACCTGCCTGGGCAGGTCGGTCCTGGCCAATGCGCCCGCTTCCCGAACCGCGTCGCGGGGCAGGCGTACCACCGCCACATCGGGCTGCTGGGCGATTTTCATCGCCTGTTCCATGTTCACGCGGACCGAAAGAAGGGGGCCGATTCTTCCTTCCAGGATGGCCCCCTCGCCAAGCGCCCCCCACCATGGAAGATCGGTAACATCTTCGGCCACGGTCAGGGGAACCACCCGGTTGAGGACTACCTCCAACCGGACCGCCTGCGTGGCTGCCGCGCCGGCGTCGGCCATCGGCTGGGCCGGTCGGGGCGCATCGGTCCCGAGTTTTTGCCCCTCGGCAGACGGCTCCACCATCCGTGAAAAAAGGGACCGCGAGTCGGGCGGAATCTTGCGCAGGTATCCCTCGGGAGGCACCGGTTTCTCCACCGGCTGGAAGCTCGCTTCCTCCCCCGCGATGAGGAGCGCCACCGGTGCGAAGCCCGCCGACTTGCCGGCGGCGTCCTTGTTCAGCGCGCGCAATACCGGGGCCAACTTCTCGGCTGGCAACGAGCCGATCATGCGTTGGAAATGGTTGTGGTCGTACCCGTAGGCTTCCTGGAACCCCTGGTCCTGCAAAAGCGTCCGCGTGTTGCGAAAACGGCGCAGCAGTTCGCGGTCATCACCCCCGGTGACCAGGCGGGCTTCCACCTGGATCACCTTGCCTTTGGCAGGAGGCTCGGTCCCCACCCGCCACAAAACTGCTCCGAGGATGGTTGGCGCCAGGGTGAGGTCGTTTTCCCTGCCTTTGGGGACGACGCCATGCACGAAACTGAGGCCCTTCTCGGAAGCGAACTGCCGCACCTCATCCTCTGTCCAGGAGAGTTTGGCCCCGGCACGCTCCACCTCCTGGCGGATGGTCTGGTACTGCTCCAGCCGCTGCTCGCGGTTTTCGGGATGAAATCGGCCTAGCAGGTCGAACTCGTATCCCTTGGAGGGCACCGGTTGACCGTTGGGCTGCGCCTGACCCAAACCGGCAAGGCACCCCACCAGGCAGACCAACGCTGTTCCATGCATCATGGTCAAACCTCTTTTGGCCAGCCTCAAGGCGGGAGCCGGCCGCAAAACCCCGCAATCAGCGCGCGCACCTCATCAACCAGGCGGGAAATCAAACGGATCCATGGCGCGCTTTGCCCGAAAAATCGGGGTATCGGCTGAAGCCTACCCGACAATCCGGCCACGGCGTGCAAGGTGGCCACGGCCTTTCCCATTCCAACCAGATGCGGCGGCAACACTCTTGGAAATCCCGTCAAATTCTACGCAGCCGATCCCCCCCCCTTGTCCGGAGCAATCCCCCGGCGAAAGATGAGAAAAGGGGGACGCGAGCAATTTCGCCTCAAGTTTCCCGGGGAGCCCCTCGGTTTCCCCGGCGGAATTTGTGGGCTAGTCTCTACTAAAGGCACGATGCCCAACCCCTATGGAAAAGACGCCACGCCATGCACCCCAGCCTGCGAACACTGATTCAGGGATGTGACCTCGACGCCCAAGGCACCTATGCCGCCATCGACCAATTGATCGGGGCCCCGGAAGATCCGGTTTCCGCGGCGATCCTGACCGCATGGACCTGCAAGGGGGAAACAGGCCTGGAACTGGCTTCGGCCGCCAAACACCTGATGCCAAAAAGCGTTCCGCTTCCCCTTCCCGGCGAGTTCATCGACACCTGTGGCACCGGCGGCGACGGGATGGAGACCTTCAACATCTCCACCGCGACCGCCCTCGTGGTCGCCGGATGCGGCATGCGGGTGGTGAAGCACGGCAACCGCGCCGTGAGCAGCCGGTCCGGAAGTGCCGATGTCCTGGCCATGCTTGGTGTTCGAACCGATGCGCCTGCTGAAAGCCTCGCCCGCCAATTGGACGAGGTGGGTGTAGTATTTTGCCTCGCCCCCCAATACCACCCGGCTCTTGCGGGGGTGGGCGCCTTGAGGCGAAAACTGGGATTCCGCAGTCTTTTCAACGCCCTGGGCCCCCTCATGAACCCGGCGCGGGCCACCAGGCAGGTGATCGGCGTCGGCCAAATCCGCTGGCTGGACACCATAGCCCGCGCAGCCTCCCTCATGGGCAAGACGCGTGTTTGCGTGGTGCGGGGCCTGGATGGGTTGGATGAAGTCACCCTGTCCGGCCCGACGGTGGTCAAGGTGGTGGAGGGTGAATCCATCCGCGACCTGGAGATCACCCCCGGGGATCTGGGGCTTCCCAATGTGGAAACTACCGCCCTCGCCGCCGGCGGGCCGGAGGAAAGCGCCCAACGCATCGAGGCATTGCTAAGGTGCGCGGATGAACCGGCCGAGGCCATCGTGATGGCCAACACCGCCCTGGCATTGTGGACAGCGGGCCGTACCGAAAGCCTGCATCAGGGAGTGGATATAGCCCGAAGGGCTCTCGAAACCGGGGCCGCCCTCCGGGTACTGGAGCGCTGGCGGGCATGGTCCCGGGGAATCCCGCAGGGGGAGAAGCCATGAGCCAACCGCGATCGGTGATCCTGATCAACGATCCGGGTGTGGACGGCGCCTTCACCACATGCTTGGCCCTGCTGGATCCCCGGGTGGAGGTGGCGGCGGTGTTGGCCACCCCCGGCAATGTTTCGGCCCGGCAGGCCACCCGCAACATGCGGACCATCTTGGATCAGGTGGACCCTCCACGGCTACCAAGGCTCGGAATCGCTCCCGAGGCCTGCTTTGATGTGGACGGCCGCCTTCTCCACGGGGCCAACGGCTTGGCCGGCCTGCAATTCCCGGCGATCGACCCCATGCACACCCAGACCAGCGAACGCCTGCTGGTGGAAATGGCGCGGGCCCACCCCCAACGACACTCGGTTCTACTGATGGGTCCGGCGACAGTCCTAGCCGCGGCCCTCGACCGGGAACCAGCCCTCCCCAAATTGGTCAAGCAGGTGGTGATGGTGGGAGGATGCTGGAAAGCCCCGGGAAACTGCGGGCCGGGCATCGATTTCCATTTCCGGTGCGACCCGGAATCCGCCCGCAAGGTGCTCGCTGCGGGTTTTCACCTGACCTTGGTTCCCCTGGACGCCACCGCGGGACTAGTGGTTTCCCCTTCCGACATGGAATTGTTTTCCTGCGGCTCCCCCACAGGCAGCTTCCTGCGGCAATTGATCCAATCCGGCCTTAAATACGCGGCCAGCCAACATGGAGTGGAGGGGTTCCCCATGAAGGATCTGGGTGCCCTGCTGGCCCTGCTCCACGAGGCCGAGGTCACGAAAACACCCTTGGCTGTGGATGTGGAAACCCGGGGCGAAATCACCCGGGGCATGAGCGTTTTCGACAGCCGCTGGGCCACGGATGCGCACCCTAACGCCTTGGTCATCCAGTCTTTTCCCGAGGATCTGATGGGCCATTACCTGGAATTCATCACACCTTATGTGGATATGGCCTAATAGGCCGACTCAACTGCCCTCAATCAGCCAATTCATGCCAGGCAGGATTGGTGAACCACAACAGGCGGGCCATGCCTTCCTGCATTCCAAGAGGGCAGGCGAGCAGCATGGCACCGGCCTTGGGAAAATGCACACCCGAAGGTTCCGCACCCAGTAACCAGCCGGCCACCTCGCTCATCTCGGGCATGTGACCCACCACCACCACCCGGCCGTTGTGCCCGGCCTTCCGCAACGCCTCGAGGATGGCGCCGGCACCCGCGCCCGAGGCCAGGGCAGGGAGTGGCTCCTCTTTCCAGGTAACCGACAATTTCTTTGCACCCTCGGCCATGAAGTGGGCGGTTTGGCAGGTTCGAATCAGGGGACTGTGCAGCAAAAGCTCAGGCTTCCAGCCGATGGAGGCCAATGCCTTGCCAAGCAGGCTGGCCTGCAATTGGCCTTCGGCACTGAGGGGGCGCTGAAAGTCGCTGGCGATCACACGGCCATCCGCCTCAACCGCATCGGCATGACGAACCAGGCAGAGTTCAAGCTTTGACACCCCAATCCCCCCAATTAGCCGTCCTACTCAGAATCCTTCTGGCTGCAGGTACGGTTGTCCGATCGTAAAATCCTTCCTTCAACCGGGTGGGGACAGCTTTGGCATGGGCTGAAGGTAGGCTGTTATGATAACTTGTATTCAGTTGCTGTGTTTTCCTTAACCCGCTCAGGCGGGTGCTTTTGTTTCTGGTGGTATGTCCAAGTCATGAAGCCCAAAGATATTCGCAACATCGCCATCATCGCCCACGTGGACCACGGCAAAACCACGCTGGTGGACCAAATGCTTCGCCAGTCGGGTCAATTCCGCGAAAGCGAATTGCGGGGCGAGCGCATCCTGGACTCGAATGATTTGGAACGCGAGCGCGGCATCACCATCCTTGCCAAGAATATCGCCCTGCAACTGGATGACACCAAGATCAACCTGGTGGACACGCCCGGTCACGCCGACTTCGGCGGCGAGGTGGAGCGCACCCTCACCCTGGCCGACGGGTGCTTGCTGCTCGTGGATGCCGCCGAGGGCGTGATGCCGCAAACCCGCTTTGTGTTGCGCAAGGCATTCGCGCGCGGCTTGAAACCGATTGTTGTGATCAACAAGATCGACCGCCCCGACGCCCGCATCTCCGAGGTGCTGAACGCTGTTTTCGACCTGTTTTTGGAGCTGGGCGCCACCGACGAGCAGATGGAGTTTCCGGTGATTTACGCGTCGGGCCGCGACGGCATTGCCTCGCTGGACTCGACTGTCCGCGGCACCGACCTGAAGCCGCTCTTTGACGCTGTCCTGAAGCATGTGCCGCCGCCGGTCACCAGGCCCGATGAACCGCTGCAGATGCTGGTCACCTCGCTCGACTACAACGAGTTCCTGGGAAGGCTGGCGGTCGGCCGCATCACTGCGGGCAGCATCCGCAAGAACCAGCGGATCACCCACCTTCGCCGCGACGGGACCAAGGCCAACCTGCCCGTGAAGGCGCTTTTCACCTTCGACCGCCTTGGGCGCGTCGAGGCGGACGAGGCCTTTTCAGGCGATGTCTGCGCCGTGGTGGGCATTGATGACATCGACATCGGCGACACCATCGCCTGCCCCGACTCGCCTGCCGCCCTGGAACCCATCGCGGTAGACGAACCGACACTGAGCATGGTGTTCCGGATCAATGACTCTCCCTTCGCAGGACGGGAGGGCACCTTTGTCACCAGCCGCCAGCTGCGTGAGCGTTTGATGAAGGAACTGGAGAAGAATGTCGCGATGCGGGTCACCACCGATCCCGACAAAACCGACGAGTTCCAGGTCGCCGGCCGCGGCATGCTCCACCTGTCGGTGCTGATCGAAACCATGCGGCGCGAGGGGTTTGAGCTGTCGGTTTCGAAACCCCGTGTGCTGACCAAGGAAATCAATGGCGAAACCATGGAACCTATCGAGTTCCTGGTGATCGAGGCGCCGCAGGGTGCCGTGGGCGCCGTGATGGAACTGGTGGGCAACCGCCGCGCCGAATGCCTCAAGATGGACAGCAACGGTGTCACCAGCCACATCGAGTTCACCATCCCGGCCCGTGGCCTGATCGGCCTGAGGAATCGCCTGATGACCGCTTCCAGCGGCGAGGCGATCGTGCACCACAATTTCCATGAGTACGCCCCCAACCGCGGCGCGATCCCGGGCCGCCAGAACGGCGTGTTGATCAGCATTGAAACCGGTCGCGTCACCGCGCACGCCCTGGAGGCCCTGCAGGATCGCGGCATCCTCTTCGTGCAGCCAGGCGACGAGGTCTACGAAGGGCAGGTGGTTGGCGAGCACTGCCGCGACAACGACCTCACCGTGAACGTATGCCGCGAGAAGAAACTGACCAACATGCGCGCCGCGGGCTCGGACAAGACCGTGGTGATCAAGCCACCGCGCCAGATCAACCTGGAACTGGCACTCGAATACATCGACGACGATGAACTGGTGGAGATCACCCCCTCCGCCATCCGCGTTCGCAAGGTGTACCTGAAGGAAAACGAGCGGAAACGCTTCGGCCGGAATTCCTAAGGGGTGGGGTGATTCCCTGACGGGGAGGCGGCATGCGCCACAAACTTCCTTCACCTTGGATTTGGTTGATGGCGTTCGCCACCGTCCTCGGGATGGTCTGGCTGGCCGGGCAAAACCCCTTCGCCGGCGTGGTCGGCTTCCTGGTGGGCAAGCATGTGTTGATTGCCTTGTTGACCCTCGAACTGGGAGTGGGCTCCACCGGGCCTGGTTGAGCGGTTGGACGGTTTTAAACCGAACCGGGGCGGCTTCCTTGGGGGAAGCCGCCCCGGTTCCATTTGTCACTCTGCAGCCGTCAGGCCGTGGGCTTCATTTTGCCCCGCAGGGTATCCAACACCCCGGCAAGGGGAACACGGATCTGCTCCAGGCTGTCACGGTCCCGCAGGGTGACCGTGTTGTCCTCCTTGGTCTGTCCGTCAATGGTGATGCAGAATGGCGTCCCAATCTCATCCTGACGGCGGTAGCGGCGGCCGATGGCACCGCCATCGTCATACTGCACCGCCAGTTCGCCCTTCAGCTCGCTGTAAAGGGCTTGGGCGATTTCCGGCATCCCGTCCTTGTTCACCAGGGGCAAAATTGCGGCTTTCACGGGGGCCAGACGCGGATGCAGTTTCAGCACCACGCGGGTATCCCCCTCTACCACATCCTCGTGGTAAGCCTCGCACAGAAACGCCAGAGTGCCACGATCGGCCCCAGCCGAAGGTTCAATCACATGGGGAATGAACCGCTCGCGGGCCTGGTCATCGAAATAACGCAGGTCCTTGCCGGACCCCTTGTGGCGGGGCTTCCCATCCTCGCCCATTTCCACCACCAGCTCCCCGTCCTTGCGGGCCAGCTTGCCCTCCATGTGGCTGCGCAGGTCGAAATCACCACGGTGCGCAATGCCCTCGAGCTCCCCGAATTCGCCCGGAGGCAGAAACGGGAAGGCGTATTCGATGTCAGCGGTTCCGCAGGAGTAGTGGCTCAGCTCGTCAGCGTGGTGGTCGCGCAACTGCAGGCGGCTGGAGGAAAGCCCCAGCGACAGGTACCAGGCATAACGCCGGTCGCGCCAGAACTTGTACCAGTCGGGCGACTCCGACGGCTTGCAGAAGAATTCGATCTCCATCTGCTCGAATTCGCGCGAGCGAAAGGTGAAGTTCCGGGGTGTGATCTCGTTTCGGAAGCTTTTGCCCACCTGGGCGATGCCGAAGGGCAGCTTCACCCGCGTGGAGTCGCACACGTTCTTGAAGTTCACAAAGATGCCCTGCGCCGTTTCAGGCCGCAGGAAGGCAGCCCCTTCCTCGCCGCTCAGGGCGCCGACGAAGGTCTTGAACATCAGGTTGAATTCGCGCGGAGGCGTCAGGGTGCCCAGCTCGTTGGAATCGGGCCCCAAAACCTCAGCAAAATCAGCCACCGTGGTCAGCGACACCAGGTCCGAAACCCAGGTCAGCTCCTCGGCCTGTTTGGCCCGCAGGTTGAAGAATTTCAGGGCCCGGCCTTCGGTCTCCTTCAGCCCCTCCTCGCCGCCCGTCTGGCTGGCGACAAAGATTTTTCTCCCCTTGGCCTCGACCCAGCGCCCGCGCACCTGGTCGTGGCGGTAGCGTTTCTTCGACACCCGGCAATCGACCATGAAGTCGTGGAACAGGTCGTAATGGCCTGAGCACTTCCACACCTGCGGATGCATGATGATGGAGCAATCCAGGCCCACCATCTGGTGGGTGGTGGGAGCTCCCGGCGCGGTGACCAGCTCGTTGTGGCCGGTGACCATGTCACGCCACCAGGCCTCCTTCACATTCCGCTTCAATTCCACGCCAAGGGGGCCGTAGTCCCAAAAGCCGTTCAGGCCGCCGTAAATCTCGCTCGACTGGAAAAGATATCCGCGTCGTTTGCACAGGGATACCAGCTTGTCCATCTCCATCGTTCAGCATCCTTTCACCAGGGACCGGGATATACCCCCCGGTACGCCTTCCTCGGCCAGAAAAGTCCTCAAAATCTATTCAGAAACACCAGTTCATCCCATCCATCAGACTCAGGGCATCCGGCCCATAGACGGAGCCCTTGGCCCCGGGCCGATCAACTCCAGCCGGAACGGGTCATGCCTCAACTGGGGCACCACCGGCAGGCTGTCCAACGCGGCAGCAAACTCAACATCCCCCCCAAAGCCCAGGCCGAACAGCGTTTGCCCATGCGTCTCGGCGCGCAAGGCCGCCGGAAGCTGGGCGGGCTCCATGGTACCCGCCATCGTCAACGCCCGTTGGCTGCCCATGTCAGGAGCCACCAGAAAAGGCTCCGGCAAACGGGTCAGTTCCCGTGCCAGCCATCCGGCAAAAAGCATGTCCTCGCCACAGGGCTGGCCATGCTGCCCGGCGCAGACGATCCGAACGGGATTCCCATCCTCGTCTAATTCCTTCACAAGGGCCGATAGATTCACAAAAGCACCGGCAAACACCTTGCCCGCCCCAGACACAGCCAAAATGGCCCGGGTGCCGTTGGTGGTTCCCATCACGATGGATTTGCCACGCACCCGAGTGGGGCTGAAATCGAGGGGTGAATTGCCCAGATCAAAACCCGGGGGCTTCACCCCGTTCTTTTCCCCCGCCAGCAGGACCCTGGCCGGATCCAGCCGGCCCGCATGGCTCCTGGCTTCCTCAGCGGAAAGGCAAGGCACCACGGCCATCGCGCCTGAAGCCAGCGCCTGAATGATGGTGGTGGTGGCGCGCAACACATCCACAACCACGGCCTGCTCCTCGGCCAGGCCAAAGGGTGATCCCTCACCCGCCACCTCGTCAGGTGTCAGATTCACGCGCACGATGCGTTTCACACTGCTCGGCACCCTGTAGCCTTCCGCCGTCTCAACCCAATGAAAACATTCGGGCGTATGCCGCCCAAACCCTCGATCCGTGGGCACCTTTTAGCGAACGATGGGCCCCTGTAAAGCCCGAAATCAAATGAGGTGAATACCAATAAATATCTAAACCTTCTACTTAGTCACCAGAAGCTAGAAAAAAAGGTGCGGGAGCCTCACGAAGGGCGCGGGTCATGGTGACCCACCCAGCCTCGGCGGGTGGGCGTACACACCGGTACGCCGTTTCCAGGGCCTTCAGGCCTTCTTCCTGCAGGGCGACTTTCCACTCCGGCCAAGGCTTCAGCAGGATCGATTCTTGCTGAATAGCGCTGGCCAATCGCATTTCCCCGACGGGGGAACCGCCCGGGCGAGCCGGGGTTTTCCCAAGGAAAAGGTGGGGTAAAACCGGCCCCAAAGCCCCCACCAGAAGGCAGCCAGCCACCAGCAGGGCGGATCGCCCCCGCCATCCGCTGGAAGGCTTGGGACTGCCGCTACTCATCCCCTGATATTCCGGACCCGAAAGTGTCAGCAAAATTCTCTGACGCAGGCCACTTGGAGGTTCCAGCCCAGCCATCCCCTCCAGGATGTTCGCGATGCGGACAATGTCTCTGCAGTGGCTCTGGCAGGAGGGACAGTGCGCCAAATGGCCTCGGACCCCCTCGTGCCTGGGCAGATCCGCCCAGTTTTCCTGCAGCCATTCCTGACAGGCGTGGCAGTTCATCACGCCTCCTTCACCGGCTCAAAGCCGAGCGGCTCTTCAGGAAAGGGATCACCGCTGGAGGTCGCACCCAACGGCACATGTCCGCCAGCCACCAGCCACCGCCACAAGGCTTTTCGCCCTCGGGAAAGCCAGGTTTTCACCGTGCCCAAAGGCTTTTGCAGGATCTGGCCCACTTTTTCAACGGGTTGATTCAACTGGTGATGCAGCACCAGAACCAGCCTGTATTCCTCGCGGAGCGACTGAAGGCCCTCCTGGATCGCCCCCTCGAGGGCAACCGCCGGCGGAGGCGCCAGGGGACGGTCCGCCAGTTCGATTGGCAATGCCACCGCCAGGCGCGAGGCTGCGCGCTGGTTGCGGCACACATTGGCCGCAATCGTCAGTATCCATGGCTTGAGGGGCCGGCCATCCCAGTGGTGCAGAAAACGGAACACGCGGATGAAGGCGTCTTGGGCCGCATCTTCGGCATCGTGCGTGTTGCCCAGCATTCCCAGGCACATTCGAAAGACATCGTTCAGGAACAAATCGACCAATTCGGTCCGGGCCAACTCGTCACCGGCGCGGACCCGCTGAATCAACAGGTGGTCGGAGGAGCGGGACGGACTCATCGCATGGAGTCCCGGAGGAGGTCGCGCACCTCCTCGGGACTGGCATCCTGCAGGCGCTTGCCCTTGTCCCGCAGGCGCTCATCGAATCGCATGGCGGTGTCGGCCATGCGCTCGTGCGTTTCCTCGGAGCCTCCCACCAGAAGGAAGTTCTCGCTCTGGGTGATGCGTTTTTCGCCGTCTTCCCGTTTCTGGTCCAAGCCCAGCCCCAGAATTCCCTGGATGGCGGGTTGGGCGGGTGATTTTTTTCGGGAAGCCATGCTGGTTTACTCCTCGAAATGGCCGGAGGTTGCCCCCCAAGCCGGTGCCTGTCAGACTATCTGACGATAGTCTTGGCGGTCAACCACCAGCCAGGCCCGCCCAAACGCCCCCTACCCGACCGGAATCTTCCACCATGCGCCATTTCGATCGCCGCCAGTTCCACCTGGCAACCTCCGCCCTGACACTTGGCACCATGGCTTCCACCCGATTGCGCGCTGCCCCCTCGGACCGCTTGGCCATCGGTTTCATTGGCGTGGGCACCATGGGCCGCGGCCACTTGGGCAGTTTTCTGGGCATGAAGGACATCGAGGTGGTCGCGGTATGCGATGTGGTGCAGGAGCGGACCGACAGCGCCGCCAACACCTTGGCCAATCACCCCAACTACAAGCCGTCTGGCAAACAGGCGCTGAAGTTCGACGATTACCGCAAGCTGCTCGAGCTGAAGGGCCTCGATGCCGTGGTGATTTCCACCCCCGACCATTGGCACGCCCTGCAGGCCGTCCATGCCGCCCGGGCGGGAAAACACATTTATTGTGAAAAACCTCTCACCCGCACCATCGGCGAAGGCCGCAGGGTGGTTGAGGAAGTGGCCAAGGCGGGTATCATTTTCCAGACAGGCAGCCAGCAGCGCAGCGAGTTTGGCGGCCATTTCCGCAACGCCGTCGAGCGCGTCCGCAATGGCTTGCTCGGCAAGTTGCAGGTCGTCCGTATCGGTGTGGGCGTACCCGCCATCGCCTGTACCCTGCCAGCCCAGGAAGTGCCCGCAGGCACTGATTGGGACCGTTGGGTGGGCCCCGCCGCCTTCAGGCCCTACCATTCCGACCTTTGCCCAAAAGGCGTGCATGGCCACTTTCCCGCCTGGCGCTCTTACCGGGAATACGCCGGGGGCGGCCTGGCAGACATGGGCGCCCACCATTTCGACATTGCCCAATGGGCCCTGGACATGGACAAGTCCGGCCCGGTGAAAGTGATCCCCCCAAAGGACACGAAGGCCACCACCGGCCTGCGATACGTCTACCCTAGCGGTCTGGAAATGTTCCACGGGGGCGAGGCCGATTGCGTGTTTGTGGGGGACAAGGGCACTATCCGGGTGAGCCGGTCCAAGATCGAGGCGGACAAACCCGACATCCTGACCGAGCCGCTTCCCGAGGGCGGCTTCCGCGTGTACCCTTCCACCAACCACCGTCGCAATTGGGTGGAATGCATCCGCCAGAGGAAGGAATGCATCTGTCCCGCCGAAACCGGCCACCGCTCGGCCAGCATCTGCCACCTGGGCAATATTGGGTACCGTTTAGGGCGTGAACTGTCCTGGGATCTGGCCCGCGAAACCTTCACCGGCGATGACGAGGCCCAAGCCCTGGTCAACCCGCCGCTGCGCGCGCCCTATACCTGGTAAGCCACGATGACCGAGCCCTGGTATGCCGATGGCCTCTCCTTCTCCTGCACCCAGTGCGGCAACTGCTGCACGGGCGCCCCGGGCTATGTATGGCTGCAGGAAGGTGATGCCGAGAGGATCGCCGCCCACCTTGCCGTTCCGGTGGAGGAGGTCATGCAGATGCACGCCCGCAAGGGCCACCGGGGCCTGACCCTCCGCGAGAAAAACAACGGCGACTGCGTCTACTTTGAACAGGGCAGGGGTTGCATCATTTACCCGGTGCGCCCTGCCCAGTGCCGTACCTGGCCCTTTTGGGAAAGCAATCTGCGCTCCCGTAAGAACTGGGACAGCATCGCCGAGGGCTGCCCGGGCATCGGGCGGGGCCCGCTGATCGGTGTGGAGGAAATCGTTTCCCGCATGAGGGAGTTCCGCATTTGAACCCTAGCGGGCCCCAATCCCAGGTTGTCGCCGAACTGCAGGCGCTCTACGCTTGGGCCGATGCCGAGGTGGCCGCACATTCCCCGCGCTGCGAAGCCTCGGGCAAATGCTGCCGGTTCCAGGAATATGGCCACCGGCTCTACCTCTGCCAAGTGGAAGCCCGCCACCTGCTGGAAAATGCGCCACCCTATCCGATGCCAGCCGATGAGGCCGGCTGCCCCTTCCAGGTGGACGGCCTCTGCACCCGCCGCGAAACCCGCCCGCTTGGCTGCCGCGTTTATTTTTGCGACCCTTCGTTTTCCGGTGCGATGGAAGCCATCATGGAAGAGGGCATCCGCAGGCTCAAGGAAATCACCGACAGGCACCAACTGGGCTGGGACTATGCCAGCCTGCATGCTTTTTTGAATGACCCGGCGGCGCGGTCCGGGGTCACGGCACAAGGACAATCATCGGAGATCCCGTCATGCGACACATTGCCACGCTCGCTGCCCTTGGTTTCCTGATCGGGCTCATCGAGCCGGCCCACTCAGCCGATTGGCCCGCTTGGCTGGGGCCGACCCGCGATGGTGCCTCCACCGAGACAGTCCGGCCGTGGCAGGGCAAGCCCCCCATCCTCTGGCGGGTCCCTGCCGGCGAGGGGCATTCCTCGCCCGTGGTGGCTGATGGCAAGGTGCTGGTGTTTTCCAAGGTCAAGGATCTGGAAGCCGAGGAACTCACCTGTCTCGATGCAGCCACCGGCAAAAAGCTATGGTCCACCCCGGATCCGAGGCCCCTTTTCACCAACCAGTTTGGCAACGGCCCACGGGCCACCCCGTTGGTGGCCGATGGCACGGTCTACACGCACGGTGCATCGGGCATCGTGGTGGCTCGCGAGTTGGCCTCCGGCAAAATACTCTGGCGCGTGGACAGCCTGAAGGAATTCAACAGCAAGAACCTGTTCTTTGGGGCCTCATCTTCCCCCCTCCTGGCGGGGGGCAAGTTGATCCTGCTGGTGGGGGGCCAAAATGCCGGGATCGTCGCCCTTGACCCCGGCTCCGGCAAAACCCTCTGGACCGCCACCGATGACCGCTCCAGCTACAGCTCACCCATCCACTGGAAATCAGCCGAAGGTGACCGGGTTCTGGCCCTGACCGGCAAGGGATTGGCTTGCCTCAATCTTGCCGATGGCAAGCGACTTTGGCACTACGACCTGGTGGACCAGTTGAACGAAAGCTCCACCACACCCATCGTTTTGGGCTCACGGGCTTTCGTCTCCAGCGTCACCGCAGGCGGCGCCTTGGTGGATCTGGTCAACCAGGGCAAGCAGCTTTGGAAAAGCGCGGTATTGAATTGTTATTTTTCAACCCCCTGCCCCACGGCGGATGGCAAGGCGCTGATGATAGTCACCGGCCGCATCCTGCCGCCGGTATCCTGCACGCTGCGCTGCGTTGATCCGGAAACCGGAAAGGTGCTTTGGAGCCGGCAAAAAACCGGCCAATACCACGCCGCCCTGTTGCGACTGGCTGACGGCCGCATGCTCCTGCACGAGGACACCGGCGAACTGGCCCTGCTCGAGCCTGACATGAAGGCCTACAAGGAACTCTGCCGCTCCAGGATCAGCGGCCCCACCTGGTCCCACCCGGCGCTGGCCAACGGCCGATTGTATTTGCGGGACGAGAAGGAACTGTTTTGTGTGGAATTGAAGTGAATTGGTTTTTGGATGAAAGCCTAAACCTTCACCACCCATTCCCCGCCCACCACCACACCGCGCACCTGCAGCGCGCGGTCCAGCAGCACCAAGTCCGCCGCCTTGCCTTCCTTCAGGCTGCCGAAACGGTCCGCCAGCCCGGCAATGCGCGCGGGGGTCAGGGTCAGCATGCGCACCACCTCGTGGAGCGGCGCGCCGCTGGCGCGGCTCATCGCTCGCAACCCCACATCCAGCCCCTGCACGGCTGAGGCCAGACCTTTGCCGTCCAGCGTCAGGCCAACACCATCCGCCTTGCGGATCGCCTCACCCTTCCCATCCTTGCCAAACCAGTATTCGCCGTCTGGCATGTCCATGGCCCGCATGGAGTCGGTCACCAAGGCAAGCCGGTCGGGCCCCTTCACCTTGTACGCCAGATACAGCAACTCGTCCGCTAGATGCCGGTCATCGGCGATCACCTCCGTGGTCAACGCATCTAGCGCCAGGGTGGCTTCGAACAGGCCACCGCGCATGGGGTATGCCTGGCTCAGCCTCAATCGGGCCCGGTCCGACATCGCGCAAAACAGATGATCCACATGGCGCGCACCACTCGCCACCGCCTCGGCCACTTGGCTGAATGTCGCGTGGGAATGCCCCAGGCACCCGACGATCCCCCGCTTGTTGCACTCCTGCAAAAACTCCGCGGTTCCTGGCAGTTCGGGTGCCACTGTCGCCGTGCGCACGCATCGGTGATCCAAAAACCGCCCGGGCTTCAAATGGGCGGGATCACCCAAACCTTCCCCCGGATGACACCCCTTGGCTGCAGGGGCGAAATAGGGACCGTAAAAATGGGCGCCGGCCACCCGGGCTCCCCCGGTGGGCCGGTCCAGCATGCTGTCGCAGATGTCCAGAAATCGGTCAATCTGGTCGGCTGGAGCCACGGTGCTGGTGGCCAGCACCCGTGTGGTCCCGTGCCGGGCATGGGCTCGGCACACGGTATGGAAAGCCTCCACCGTGCCATCCATGAAGTCGGCACCATCACCCCCGTGGACATGGATGTCCAGGAAACCGGGAGCGATGAACCCATCCCACCGAAGGATATCTGCGCCAGAGTCATCCGCCCGCCGTCCAGGCTCAGGGGCAGTCAGCCTGTCCCCCACCCATCCGATCCGGCCAGGTTCGACACGATCAGGAAATACCAGGTCACCTTCCAGGACAGGCATGACGCGTTTCTGAACCTTTCGAAAATCAATGACGAAACAGGAATTCCTTCGTGTTCATCAGGGCCCAGTGGATGTCTTCCCAGGCCTTCCGGGACTCTTTCGCCTTTGCCAGATGGGTCAGGGCGATCTTCTCATCCTCCGCGGTGGGCAGCCGGGAAAGGGTGGAGAGATACAGGTCAGCCAGGATTTCCTTGTCGGATTTCTTGGCGGCGATCAGACGGCCCAGGCGGTTGTTCGGGGCCTTCAGCTTGTCGTTGATGGTGGGACCATTGATCAGTTGCAGGGCCTGTGCCAGATTGCTGTCGCTTTCCCGCTCGCACTCACACGCGAGTTCGCGCGCCGGCTGGCCGAAAGTTTTCAGGAACTGGTTGTTCACCTCGCCGTCGGGCAACTGGGTAGCCCGGGTCCCCATCGGCAGGCCGGGATACTTCTCGGCCACCTCGGTGGATTGGCAAATGGCGTCCAGCATCTGCTCCGCCGTCAGCAGTTTCGAGACCGCATGACTGAAGTAACGGCTGTCATCCTTGTTGCCTTCCAACGGATTGGCGGAAAGCTGGTAGGTGCGGCTGCGGCAGATGGTCCGGACCAAGTGCTTCAGGTCAAATCCGCTTTTCACAAAATCGTGCGCCAAGGCATCCAACAGCGGATCGTTGGCCGACGGGTTCGACTCGCGGAAATCATCGACCGGCTCCACCACGCCCCGGCCCATCACATGGAACCAGATGCGGTTCACCATCGACCGCGCGAAGAACAGATTCTCCGGTGAGGTCATCCAGGCTGCCAGCACCTCGCGGCGATCCTGGCCGGGCTGCACCTTCGCATCCCCGGCACCCATGTAGCGCGGCGTCATTACCTTCCCGGTGCGGGGCTGGGTCACCTCCCCGCCCCGGTCGGCGAAAACAATCTCCCCGGCGGGGGCGTTGTTGCCAACCGAGGGCTGGCTGGGATCAGCCTTGGTTTTCACACGGGCGAAGAAAGCCGCGAAACCGTAGTAATCATCCTGGGTCCACCGTTCAAACGGATGGTTGTGGCACTTGGCGCACTGCATGCGCACGCCGAAGAAAAGCTGGGCAGTGGTTTCCGCCAGGCTTTGCGGGTCGCGGGCAATGCGGTAGTAGCTGGCAGCCGGATTGTTCGCGGCGGGACCGGAGGCGGTGAGGATGTCGCGCACCACCTGGTCCAACCCGACATTGGCCGCGATACGCTCGCGCAGCCACTGCTGGAACGAGTGCACGCCCTTGGTTTGCAGCGTCTTGCGGCTGGATCGCAGCACATCGGAAAACTTCAAGGTCCAGAAGTCGGCGTACTCGGGCCGCTCCAGCAGCGAGTCAATAAGCTTGGCCCTTTTGTCGGGGGCCTGGTCCGCCTGAAAAGCCTTCACATCCTCCACCGTTGGCAGGGTGCCGCACAGATCAAGATAGACCCGCCGCGCGAAATCACTGTCCGTGCACAGGCCCGAGGGCGGAATGTCCATGAGGCGCAGCTTGCTGGACACATGGGTGTCGATATAGTTGTTTTCGGGGAATGACGGGAAAACGAACTGGGGTTTCGGCTCCAGGTAAGTCAGACGGATGGAAACCATTTCCTCCAGGTAACGCACCAAAATGGCCACCTCGCCCGCCTGGCGGAACTCCACCAGCCCCTGTGGATTCACCTCCGCGATGCTGGCGTCAGAGGAACTGAACACCGACAAACGCGTCACATCGCGCTTCGAACCGTCGGTGAATTCCGCCTGAACCGAAAGCTGCTGCCATTTGGCGGGATTGCGCAGCGTGCGGTTGCCGGGCAGCACTTCGATCTTTTTCACGGCGGCCACGTCGGGCCTGTCATCCACCATGCCTTCGGCCAGCCATTGCTCCACCGCCTGGGTGGTCACCCCGGCATTGGGGAATCGCTGACCGCCTTCATGCGGTACACGCGCCAATCCCTTGAGCAGCAGGAGGCTCATGTTCGGATCGTGCGATACCGAACGACGGCCCAACACGTCCCGCGTGAGTTGCTGGTGATCCATGGCGGGATCAAAACCACGCAGGCTCAGCTTGAAACCGTTCTTGCCCGAAGGGGTGCCATGGCAAGCCCCCATGTTGCACCCGCCCACGTTGAGGGCGGCAATCACCTCGTGGCGGAAGCTGACAGGGTTGGCCTTGTCGAGACCGGTCACCTCCAGGGGAACTTCGGTCGCTTTGCCCCCGGCGCGGACAATCAGCTTGCCCTTGCCCATCGACCGGGGCGTGAGAAAACCGCCCTCCTCGATGGAAACCAGATCGGAGGGCTGGCATTCCAGGGTGGCGAGGCCGGTCACATCCCGCACCGTGGAGGCCTGGTCGGAGTAGGTGGCGTTGACCACGATCTGGCGGAAACCGCGGGGTCCCTTCAACTCCAGCGCGGCGGGCTCCACCCGAAGGCTGGAAGGCGTGCCGAGAAGCTGCGCCCGTTTGGCTTCATCCACGGGCCAACCGGCGCGGCTGAAAGGCGCACCAGCCACGGCAATTCCACCCAAAACACAGGCGATACGCAAAAGCTTCATGGGCATCCTTCCTTCCCAAGCGGATTGGGAATGAATGAGGAGCCGACTCCAAAGGGCTGAGGAAGCCCAACAAGAGCCAACAGGCGAGTTTCTTCAAGTCTTTCGGATTTTCGGGCTCAGGTCAAGGAAAAAGGCCTG
>DKBS01000062.1:0-155 GCA_002451275.1 Planctomycetaceae bacterium UBA6894
AAGCAAGGGCCATGCCAAAGGGTTTGCGGCCGCTTGGATTTGGCACAAGCCTATTGTTTTGAATAGTTTGCGGCGGATGATATTCATTTCTGGGCAGGGAGGACTGGCGCCGCCTGCCACTTTGGCGTGGGGCCAAAACCGGCCTATTTTGACAG
>DKBS01000062.1:492-4364 GCA_002451275.1 Planctomycetaceae bacterium UBA6894
GTCCCTTGGGTTCCTTGGGTCGGAAAAAATACGGGGAGGGGTGGCACCATGGGTATGGCTTTGGTTTGGGCTTTCGCGCTAGGGCTTTCCGGGCAGGGGATTTCCGATGGAATCACGGAAAAGGCACTGGTCCGGCATTGGATCCATGCCCGCGAGGAAGACAAGGACGGCGTGCAGGTTTACCGGGCCAAGGGGACTTTTGAGCCCCGCCCCAGTCGCTTTCGCATGGAATATGACCTGAAGGCTAGGGGGGAGTGCCGCTACATGTGGCTTTCCCCCTCTGATGGGCATCACCTGAAGGAGGGGACCTGGAAACTGTATGCTGGTTCGAAGCCGGGGGAGCTTCCGGTGCTGGAGGTGCGTGAAGGCAAAGCAGTCAACCGATACACGGTGGTCGGCCTCGGCGGGGAGGTTTTGCGCCTGAAGCAGGAACCAGCCAAATGACCGAACCCTTTGCAGGGGAACCGCCCTCCCGCCCAAGGCGGTGGTCCTCGCCGGCTTGCAACCAACAGGATCTGCCGTGAAGCACATGGAACATTCCCTGTTCACAAGGCGGCAGGCGCTGCTCACACTGGGCTGTGCCCCCGGGGTAGTGGCCGCTGCTGGCGATGTGACCAGCCCGTTCCTCCAAGGCTTTTACGCGCCCGTAAAGGGGGAAATCGAGGGGGACCGTTTGCAGGTGGAGGGGAAACTGCCCGACCACCTCCGGGGTGCCTACCTGCGCAACGGCCCCAACCCCCGCTTCCATCCCAAGGGCAAATACCACTGGTTTGACGGGGACGGCATGGTGCATGCCGTCCATTTCGATCCGTCCGACTCCCGCAACCCCGCCCGCTACCGCTGCCGCTATGTCCGCACCGCCGGGTTGCAGGAGGAGGAGCAGGCGGGCAAATCGCTGTTTCCCGGCCTGCTGGAAATGCCCGATTTGGCCCGGGTTGCCCGCGGGCAGGACGGATATAAGAACGCCGCCAACACCGCGCTGGTCTGGCACCACAACCAGCTATGGGCCCTGTGGGAGGGAGGCTTTCCCCACCGGCTGGATCCGCAATCGCTGGGCACCGTGGGGGCCGACCCCCTGGCCGGTGCCTGGAAGGGCGGTTTCACCGCCCACCCCAAGATTGATCCCGCCACCGGTGAGATGGTCTTTTTTGGCTACAGCCCGACCCGGCCGTACCTGCGGCTGGGAATCCTGGACAAGGCCGGCCGGTTGACCGTGGCCCGTGACATCGACCTGCCCCGTTCCGTCATGCAGCACGATTTCGCCATTACGCCCGATTACGCTGTGTTCCTCGACATGCCGCAGACTTTCTCGCTGGCCAATCTTGCCATGGGCAAGGGGGTTTTTGGCTGGAGGCCGGAGCTGGGCGGTCGCATCGGACTGATTCCCCGCTCGGGAGGCCGCCCCCGGTGGTTCGCGGTCAGCCCCGGTTCGGTTTTCCACACGCTGAACGCCTGGCAAACGGACCGGACGGTAACCCTCATCGCCTGCCGCATGCCCCGGTTCCCCGCCGAGGTGCTGGCGGGGGGCGCCACCGAGCCACCCGAGGCGGAGCGGCCCAGACTGTGGCGTTACGAGATCAACCTGCACACCTCCACCCTGACCGAGGGCCCGCTGGATGATCCGGGCAGCGAGATGCCCCGCATGCGGGAAGAACGCACTTCGCTGCCCACTCGCTTCGCCTACACCCTGCGCACCGATTTCGGCGGCTGGCGCAAGCACGACCTCGTCAAAAACACCACCACCAAGCTGAACCTGCCGGGGGGCTGGTCCGGCGGCGAGGCGGTTTTTGTGCCGAAACCCGGCGCGCCGGGGGAAGACGATGGCCATTTGCTGGCCCTGGTGCAGCCGCCGGGAGACGGTCCGGCGCAACTGTGGGTGATTGACGCCGCGGCGTTCAGCGCCGAGCCGGTGGCCAGGGTCACACTGCCCCGTCGGGTGCCGGCGGGTTTTCACGGTTGCTGGCTGGGGGCCTGAAACGGGGGTTACAGCTCACCCGCGTTGAGCGCGTTGGACGAAGGGGTCTTGAGCGCATCCGCCTTTTCCCAGGCGGTGAAGGCGTCGCGCAGCGAGCAGGTGACCGGGCCGGGTTTTCCATTGCCCACCGGCTTGCCGTCCAGCTCCACCAGGGGAAGCACCCTCGAGGTGGTGCTGGTGAGGAACAACTCGTCCACCCCGCGCAGTTCATCGGAGCGCAGCGCCTTCTGGCGGCAAGGGATTCCCAGGTCCGCCGCAAGCTCCAGCACGATCTCGCGGGTGATACCCGGCAGGATGCGCGGGTCCAGCGGGTGGGTGCGCAACACGCCGTCCACAACCGCGAACAGGCTGGAGTGCGCGCATTCGGTCACCACGCCGTCTTCCCGGATGAGCACGGCTTCCACGCAGCCGGCGCGCTTGGCCGCCTCGGCCGCCAGCACACTGCCCAGCAGGTTGATGCTCTTGATGTCGCAACGGGCCCAGCGCAGGTCGGGGTGGGTGATGACACCCGCGCCCTTTTCGCGCAGGTGGGCCTTGTCGTCGGGGAAGTGCTGCACCAGGATCAGCGTGTTGGCCGGCGTGTCGGCGGGGAATGCGTGCGCGCGCGGCGCGGTGCCCCGTGTCACCTGCAGGTAGATCGTCGCGTCGGTGTGGCCCGATGCGGCCAGGGTTGCCTCCACCTGCGAGCGCAGCAGGTTCAGGTCCACGGCTGGCATCTGCAGGGCGCGCAGGCTGCGGTCCAGCCTGCGCCAATGGCGGTCCATGCCGTGCAGCCGGCCCTTGTCCACGCGCACCACCTCGTAGATCCCGTCCCCGAAGACATGGCCGCGGTCGAGCACGCTCACGGTTGCGTGCTCGGCCGGCCCGATGACGCCGTTGACGCAGGCCAGGATCTTGCCGGGGGGGATGCTCATGGCTGCGAATCCCTGCTGGGTGTCTCGACCACCAGGTCTGCCGGACCGGCGGGCGTGAGGATGGGCGGACGGATCGGCAGTTTCATCGTGAAGCGCGTGCCCTTGCCCGGAGCGCTGTCGGCCTCCAGGCTGCCGCCGTGCGCCTCCAGGACCTTGCGGGCGGTGGGCAGACCCAGGCCGCTGCCGCCGGATTTGGTCGAGTAGAACGGCTTGAACATGTTCTCCAGCACCTCGGGCTGGATCCCCGTGCCGGTGTCGATCACCTGCATCACCAGCCAGGGAGCCTCCTCCCGCGCCAGGAAGGTGATCTCGCCCCCCTGCGGCATGGCCTGCTGGGCGTTGAGCAGCAGGTTCAACAGGGCCTGCTTGAACAGGTCGGGGTCCAGGTGCACCGGGGGAAGGTCGGCGGGAAGGTACACGTTCACCCGCACGTTGGCGGATCGGGCGGTGGGCTCGAAGAACTCCAGCAGTTCCTCCAGCACCTTGCTCAGGTCGTAGGGACGGAGCTGCAGGTCCTTGACCCGGGTGAAGCGCAGGAAATCGTTCGACACCTCCACCAACCGGGCGCATTCAGTTTGCAGCCGGCTGATGCGGTCGAGGGCGCGCCGCTCGCGGGGGGATTGCGGGTTTTCAAAGTCCTCTGCCAGCAACTGCATGCTGAGCGTCAGGGTGGACAGGTGGTTCTTGATCTCGTGGATGAAGACCCCGGCGGTTTCGGCCAGCTCGGAATAATGCTCAAGCAGCATAGTCCCGCCTCCTGTGGGAAACCCACCAAATAATAGCACACACGCCCGGGGGCCGACCCGCTTGCAGCGGACCGGCCCCCGGTGGGCTTCAGTTCAAATCCAAACGGCCGGGATCAGGCTTCGCCGCCATTGTCCCCGCCGTGGCCACCCTCGTGCCGGCCGCCGTCGGAAGCCGGTGCGGAATCGCCGCCATGGCCGCCCTCGTTGCCGCCCTCGGGGCGTTCGCCACGCTCGGGC
>DKBS01000004.1 GCA_002451275.1 Planctomycetaceae bacterium UBA6894
ACCCTTCGCGACCCGGGTAAAGGTCAGCGGGCTTTTCCAAGGGTTCCGTTGTCACGGTCCGAAGCGGGGAGTAGTCATCCAGAATATAAAAGCCACGGCCAAAGGTGCCCACCACCAGATCATTCATGGGGCGCTGGATGGCTATATCCTTCACCGCGATTGTGGGCAGACCATTTTTCAACCGGTGCCACTTCCCGCCCCCGTCCACCGTGAAAAACAATCCGAATTCGGTACCGGCAAACAGAAGCTTCGGGTTTAGGTGGTCCTCCGCGATGGCATTGACGCTGCCGCGGGCAGGCAAGTCAGCGGCCAGTTTGGTCCAGGTGCGACCGGCATCCCCGCTGCGGAGGATGTACGGTGCAAAATCCGCATTTTTATGGTTGTCGAAGGTGGCGTACACCGTGGAGGCATCATGTTCGGAGGCCAGCAGACGGGTCACAAAAGTCCCTTCCGGCACACCGGGAAACACCTCCACTTTTCGCCAGTTTTTACCTCCGTCCTCCGTGACCTGGATCAGCCCGTCATCGGTGCCGATGTAAATCAGCCCCTCTTTTTTCGGGGACTCGGACAACGCGGTGATGTTGCCAAAGAACGAGGTGGAAACATGCTTGGAAACCGCCTCAGGCGGTTGAATCTTTCCAAATACAGGCAGTTTGTCCCGATTGAGCTGCCGGGTGAGGTCGCCCGAAACGGGGGTCCAGGAATCACCGCGGTCATCGCTGCGGAAAAGACTGTTGGCTGCAAAATAGAGCCGCGTGCTGGAGTGGGGACTGATGATCAGGGGCGAATCCCAATTCCAGCGCAGTGGCGGCTCATTCGCGCCAGGCTGGGGTTGGATGGAGACCCGTTGTTGGGTGCGCCAATCAAACCGCACCAGACCGCCGTATTGATACTCGGCGTAGACGGTATTGGGATCCTTGGGATCAACCCTGCACTGGAATCCGTCACCTCCCAGCAGGATGTGCCAATCGGAATTGGTGATGCCATGAGCGCTGCGCGTGCGGTTGGGCCCGCCTAGCGTGTTGTTGTCCTGGGTGCCGCCATACACCCGATAAAACGGAGAATCCACCTGTTCGCAAGCGACATCATAAAACTGGGTGACGGGGAGGTTCGCGACAAATTGCCAGTTGGCCCCACGGTCAAAGCTCTGGTACACCCCGCCATCGCAACCAACCAAATAGTAATCAGGGTCCCTCGGATCGATCCAGATTTCGTGATTATCGACATGCGCCCACTTGCCGCCGAGGGGTTTCAGGGTTTTCCCACCGTCATCGGACACCTGGATCAGCACATTCATCACATACAGCCGGTCCTTGTTCTTCGGATCCACCACCAGGTGGGAGTAATACTGGGCCTGCTGGTCGAACGGGTTTTGCTTTTGCCAGGTTGCTCCACGATCCTTGGAGCGGAAAATCCCGCCCTGGCCTTCCGCCGCCTCCACAATGGCGTAAATGAGATCCGAATCTGAGGGGGCCATGGCCAGACCAATCCGCCCAAGGTCACCGGCAGGCAAGCCTGAGCGAATCTTGACCCATGACTTGCCACCATCGGTGCTGCGATGGATGGCACTTTCCGGCCCTCCATTGACCAGTGTGAAGACATGCCGCCTGCGCTGGTAGGAGGCGGCCAGCAGAATTTCAGGATGGTTGGGATCCTGAACGATGTCGGTCACACCCGTGTCATCGCTGATGGCGAGGATTTTGCCCCAGGTCTTGCCACCATCGGTGGTCTTGTACAACCCACGGTCACCTCCCGGGCCCCATAACGGCCCCTGCGCGGCGACATAGACGATGTCGGAATCACGGGGATCAATGAGAATTTTGCCAATGTGCTCTGAGTTCTTCAGGCCGACATTCGACCAGGTCTTGCCGCCGTCGATGGACTTGTAGACCCCATCGCCGTAACCCACGCTGCGCTGGCTGTTGTTTTCCCCGGTTCCCACCCAGACCACATTGGGATTTTTGGGATCGAGCACCACGCATCCGATGGAATAGGAACCCTCGTTGTCAAACACCGGGGTCCAGGTGACGCCTGCGTTCTCGGTTTTCCACACCCCACCGCTGGCCACCGCGATGAAAAAGCGGCTGCGGTTTTCAGGGTGAACCGCGAAGCCCACCACCCGACCGGACATGAGAGCCGGGCCGATGGAGCGCAGGCGAAGCCCTGCGGCGGCGTGGGACTTGGGGGTAGCCTCTGGAGTTTGTCCCAGGGTGAGAGACAGGACCAGAAAGGATGCGCAAAGGTTCATGACGGTACTCGCGGCGGGCATGGATGAATCTCATGCTAATTCCGGCCGGGCACCAAAAACAGGCGCTATCCCGCATTCAAGCGGGAGGGAAAGGCAATTTATGCCGATTACACGGGTTATGCCGGGGGCACCGGCTCATGCCGAGAAGTGGCCTGATTGCCCCCTTCTTTGGCACCAAAGGTTGGGTCAAACCAATTCCCGCAGGGGTCCAACATTATCCTGCACCAGGAACTGCGGGCGCCCGGTGTGATCGACCAGGGTGGTCGAAGTGGCTTCAATTCCCAGGTGTCGGTACAGGGTGGCGTAGATTTCGCCAAAGGTGACCGGACGGGCGATGGCCTCGCCCGCGATGCGGTCGGTGGCGCCAATCACCTGACCGTGCCGCAGGCCGCCGCCGAACATCAGAGCGCAGTTCACCTGGGGCCAGTGGTCGCGTCCGACCTGGTCGCTTATCTTGGGGGTGCGGCCAAATTCCCCCATGACCACCACCGCGCAATCCTTGTCCAACCCGCGCTCATGCAGGTCCTCCACCAGCGCGCTGACGCACCGATCAAAAATCGGAAAATCCTCCTGCTCCCGGAGGAAGATCGAATTGTTCTTGCGGCCCTCGGTGTTCATGCCACCGTGCCAGTCCCATTTGCTGTAGTTCAAGGTCACCACCCGTGCTCCCGCCTCGACCAGCCTGCGCGCCATCAAGAGGCTTTGGGGAACACGGGGGGCCCCGTTGCTGTCGATCATGATTTTCGGGTCGCCGGTGCCGTAGCGCTCCACCACACGGCTTTCCTCGCGGGAAAGGTCGAGTGCCTCGGCAAACCGGCTGCTGGTGAGCATGCGCATGGCCCGCTCGTTGAAGGAATCCATTCCCAGCACGACGCCAGAGTGGTCGATTTCCCGGCGCAGGCTGTCAAAATCGCGCTGAAGGGTTTTTCGCTCATCGAGTTGATCCAGCGTGACTCCCCGCAGGATCATGTCATCTCGGGTGGGCCCGGAGGGCTTGAAGGGTGTGTGGGCCGCCCCCAGAAAACCGGGCCCCGGCTCGTTGTAAGGTCCGTGGGTGCAGGTGTAACACAGGCTGACGAAGGGAGGAATGGAGGGATGGGTTGGCCCCTGGAGCCTGGACACGATAGAGCCAAACTGGGGCCAGCCCCCTGCAGGCTTTAATTTGCGCGGATCGAAACCGTGAAAAACCTGCTGGGCATCATGGTCGGCCTGATTGCCCACCAGGGAGCGGATGATGGTCATTTTGTCCATCAAGCCGGCCAGACGGGGAAACGCCTCGCAGATCTGGATGCCATTCACCCGCGTGGAGATTGGTTTCCAGGGGCCGGCTATTTCCTTGGGTGCGTCGGGTTTCAAATCAAACATGTCCTGGTGCGGAGGGCCTCCCACCAGATAGATCAAAATAACCGATTTGTTGGAGGAGCGAATTCCCGCAGCGGCCTCAGCGCGCAACAAACCAGGAAGGGTAAGCCCTCCCAACCCCAATGCCCCTGCCTGCAAAAATCCGCGCCTGCTTGGCCTTGATGGCATGGGTTTCAGTCGCGGCGGTAGTTTTCCAGCCATACAAGCTCTCCGGAAGCCGGACTTGCCGGCTGGGGATGCCGGACTTGAACATGCATCTTATCTACCATGACCGGGCTCCGGTTGAAGCACCAAAACACGAACTCCTTGATTTTCTTGCGAAAGAACAGGGGTTTCGCCTGAAAAATCTTTCCGGAAACGCCCGGAAAGGTTCTGAATACTGCCGAAAACCGAGCTAGCGATCCGAATTGCTAGAATTCCCATCAGGTCTAATCCAGAACCAGAGGATCTGAGCCCGTGTCAACCAAAGCCTTTGCCGCCCAGTCAGCCACCAGCCCGCTTGCGCCGGCTTCCATTACCCGAAGAGAGCCGCTGCCCACGGATGTGCAGATCGACATCCTGTATTGCGGCGTGTGCCACTCCGACCTGCACCAAGCCCGGGACGAGTGGCACAATTACGCGCCCACCACCTTCCCGTGCGTTCCCGGACATGAAATCGTCGGCCGGGTCACGAAGGTGGGCACCCGGGTCACCAAATTCAAAGTGGGTGACTTTGCCGCAGTTGGCTGCATGGTGGATTCCTGCCAAAGCTGCCCGAATTGCGCCAAGCGTCTTGAGCAGTACTGCCACCAATTCCCCACCTTCACCTACAACAGCCCGGACAAGCACTCCGGTTCCCACACCCTGGGTGGGTACTCGGAACAGATTGTTGTGGACGAGGCTTTCACCCTGAAAGTGTCCGACAAGGCCAACCTGGCGGCGACAGCCCCGCTCCTATGCGCCGGCATCACCACCTACTCCCCCATGCGGCACTGGAAAGTGGGGCCGGGCAAAAAGGTGGGTATCGTCGGACTGGGCGGCCTTGGCCACATGGGCGTCAAGTTTGCCAAGGCTTTGGGCGCACAGGTGGTGCTATTCACCACCTCGCCGGGCAAAGTGGCGGACGGCAAACGACTGGGCGCCCATGAGGTGGTGGTCTCGAGCGATCCGAATGCGATGACGCCCCACCTGCATAGCTTCGATTTCATCCTGGACTGCGTTTCGGCCGAGCATGACCTGAACAGCTACCTGGCCCTTCTCAAGCTGGACGGCACCCTCTGCCTGGTGGGCGCTCCTGAAAAGCCGTTACCGGTTGCGGCATTCAGCCTGCTGCTCCCGAGGAAAAGCCTGGCCGGCTCGGGGATTGGCGGTATTGCCGAGACCCAGGAAATGCTGGATTTCTGCGACCAACATGGCATTGTCAGCGACATCGAGCTGATCCCCATCCAGAAAATCAACGAGGCTTACAGCCGTCTGCTGAAGGGTGATGTGAAATACCGTTTCGTGATCGACATGGCCTCGCTGAAATCGGGTGGCTAAAAACTGTTTCCCCGGGCACCGCGACCGGTGCCCGGGGTTTTCTGTGGCATTCCATCCTACCCTCACCCTCCACGGCTAAAATCCCTGCATTTTCTCCCCAGTTCCTTCCCATTTCCTTGGATTCCAAACACGGCGAAAATCTGTCCACGGCAGGGCGCACCTAACCTTTCCCCCGCCAAAGCCTTAGGCCTGGGAGCTTCCAAACCTGAAACCTCCGGGCCCGCGGGTGGGTCTGGAACAGGGACCGCGGATGCTTTCGGGCTTTGCCTGGAAAAATCCCCGGGCCCTGGGCGTATTCCCTTTGCCGGACCAATCGCCAGCCAGCACCCGTTCCATCCTGCACCATCTACCCTTGAGGCACCGCCATGCAAACCCCCAACCCCAGCCGCAAACTGCTGATCGCCACCAACAACACAGCCCTGGGCGCGGCCATCGCATTCGCGGTGGAATCGAAAGGGGTGGCGCGCGTGGAACTGCGGCCTAGCGGTGGAGGTCATTATGGCTTGGGCATCGGGGAAGATGTTCCGGGCACCTGGGTGCATCAGTTGACCGAAGCGATCCATCCCTTGCAGCCCACACACCTGGCCACCCACGACCCCGATGCCCATGACCCCCTGCTGGATGAAAACAAGGGTGTGGACGCGGTGCTGCAACTGCCAGACTGGATGGCGGGGGACAAACTCCCCGAAATCGATCTGCAGGCCAATTCGGAGGGTTTTCTGTCCAAAGCGACCGAATGTCTTTCCCTTTTGCCGCATCGCAAATTCACCACCCGGACCAACCATGTTTCCGCCTCAGTATTGCGACCGGCGCGTGGCATCCCCAAGCAATGGCTTGAAACCACCGCTTTCCTACTGGCCCGTGCAGGGATGCCTGCCCAGGTGATCCATCCCGACCCCGAGGACGAGGAGCGTCCTTGGAAGGAGCGCACCCTGCGGATCATCCTCGCCGACCCGGAGGTGCTGGCCAAACCGGGTGTGGCCCGCTACCCGATCCTGGTGCGTTCGGATGAAGCCGACCTGGCCGGCAAGGTGGTGGCCGAATTGCAGGCCAAGGGTTTTCAGGCCCAAACCGGCATCCGCCTGCTTCCCGCCGAGGTGGCTGATTCATCCATAACGCTGCGCCCGGGCCCGCTGGCCCACGAGGACATGGGAAATACCCTGTCCATCCTGAATCAGACCATCCGTTCAGTTTGCCGGGCCGGCGGGATTGACATGGAACGCTATCCCATCCAGACCGAGAACACGGACAACCGCTTTGACGCCGTGCTGCTGCTGCCCGCGACCGGATGTCTGGCCGGAACGGCCCGGTCCACCGGCGGCGACCACCCTGACCGGTTCCGGGTGCGCATCAAGACCGACATGCCCAACCATCCCGTGGTTCGCCGTTTGGCGGTGCAGATGGAAGCCGCCGGCTTCCGACTTCCGGAAACGGACACGGTTCCCAGCATCATTGACTGCCCACCCGGCCGATACCGTGGGGGTAGGCTGGTTCGCGATTTCCGCTTGGTCTGTGGGGCGTTGGAGCATACCCCGTCAAGTCGGGCGAAAGTGTTCGACCTGCTGAAAGAGGCCCGCGCCAGTCTGGACCCGCTGGGCAAGACCGACCTGTCCACCGATTCCCCCTGGCAACCTGATGACCCCGAGGTGTTCATTCACCTGCCGGTGAAAGGGGTGGAGGACGGAAAACTGGCTGAGCGGCTGCGGAGCTGCGACCTGTACCCGGTGAAACTGATCGCCGGCGATATTGCGGCCTGGCACGATCTGGCGACCGATCTGGAAACGGCCGGCTTCCACATTGGCGACCGGGATTCCACCGCGACCGAAGGCCCCTGCATCAGCTATGGCGCCGCACCCGAGGAGGTGATCGCCACCGCGACACGTCTGGTGCGCGCATCCTGCGGGCGGGCGCCCCGGATACGCAAGGAATTCAGCGACGATGACCACGACATTTTCATCCACCTGCCGGAAAAACCTTTGAAAAAGAAGGTGCAGCCACGGCGGAAAACGGGGGATATGCTTGCGGCGCAAGCCCCGCTGACCCGCAAGGATGAACCCTTCCTGCGCGTGGATGGGGCAGGCCTCTCCATCGCCGGTATCCGGCTGGAACGCCGTTCACCCGGCCACCACGACTCGATGGTGCCACACCCCGCACAGTTCAGCCATTTCTGCGTGGACCAGTCCGCCGCCCCCACGCTCAGGCATCTGGCCCTGTCGGTCAGGCTGGGAGAACCGTGCCTGCTGGAAGGCGAAACCTCCACGGCCAAGACCTCCTCCATCCAGTACCTTGCCAGCATCCTGGGCCAACCGGTGGTGCGCATCAACCTGAACGGCCAGAGCGACACCGGTGAACTGATCGGGCGCTTTGTGCCCGCGACCGAAAGCCGAGCCACCGGCGGGGCGCAGTGGGCCTGGCAGGATGGCGTGCTGCTGGAGGCCTTGCGCCACGGTTGGTGGGTGATTCTGGATGAGCTCAACCTGGCGGAGCCTGCCATCTTGGAGCGCCTGAACAGCCTGCTGGAACGGACCCCCTCGCTGCTGATCACGGAGCATGACAACCGGGTTTTTGGACCGGGTGGCGAGCCGATCCATCCCGAATTCCGGATATTCGGCACCATGAATCCCGCCGAATACGCGGGGCGCAACGCACTGAGCCCTGCCTACCGGGACCGATGGCGCGGACACCTGTTCGTGCGGCCGGCGGGGGAATCGGAATATCGGGCGATGTTGCGGCAAATGGTGTATGGCGAGCGGCCCAGGGCCTGCGTGGACAGCGTGATTTACGCCGAGCCCGGAACGGTGGAACCAACGCACGGGGAACTGGCAGGCCAACCCGGGATGGAAGAATTCATCGATGCCCTGGCGCGATTCCAGGCCAGCCTGGATGCCGCCTGCCGCCGCGGCAAGGACGGGGAGCAGGCCCTTTCCAACCGCAAGGATCGCCCGGTTTTCACCAGGCGGGGGCTGATAGCCCTGCTGGACCATCTGGCTTCGTCGGCCCATGCCGGCAGGGGCCTTGACGCCGACCAACTGCGCCAGGAAGCACTACAGCGCTATTTCCTGGCCCGCTTTTCCTGCGAGGAAGAGCTCACGGTGGTGCGGCAACTTCTGCAAGCCTCCGGCCTGGCCCTGGTGGGAGGGCTGGCATGATGCGTTCGACCCTGACCAAACCGGCCGAAACGGTGGAAAGCGCCTCGGTCCAGCAACTGCGGGGGCTGGCAGCGGGGCTGTGCGTGGATGCCGGAATCCATGTGGAGGAAGGTGAGGGCGGATTCTGGTATTACGACCACAGCCGCCGCACCATCGTGGTGCCCGCCCGGGATATCAAAACCCGAGGCGTCCATTACTGCGCGGGTGTACTGGCCCATGAGGTGGGGCATTTCTTCATCTCCCGTTACCACCAGTTCACACAGGCCTTCCAGTTCCCCTCCACCAAGCTGCTGAACCATCTGCTGAACTGCCTGGAGGATCCTCGGGTCAACCAGTGGATCAAGGCGCGATATCCGGGCTCGCGGGAATGGTACCGCCTGATGGTGGCGGATTTCGACCAACCCGACCAATTGGGGATTCCAGAGTTCCTCAGCTTCGGGATTGAATGTCACGCCGAGGAGATGCACGGTTGGCAACCCCGCCCAAGCGGTTCCCTCCCCGCTCGGATCGAGGTGGCGCTGGCGACCACCCGCCTTGCCCGGCAGGCGGCCTCCGAATGCCTTCCATCGTTGATGCCGGACGCGGTCCTGCTGGACGAGCGTCTGGCCCGGATGGCAAGCCAAACCCTTACCGGGCGACTGGAACCGATCGCCCCGGGGGACCTTCCCACTGCTCCGCTGACGGCCCGGGAACTGGATGTGCTGGTGCACCAGGCCCGGATGATCAGCCTGGTGCGGGACGGGGTTTGCGAGGCGGCCCTCCAACTGCTGCGCAGCGACTGCGCCCGCCTGGGCTGGCATCTTTTGAAAAAAGACATGCTTTGCGACCTGAACGCCCTGGGGCGCGGTGGCCGGGTGCCGAACACCCTACGAAACAGGCTGGCCGGGGAAGTGCTGCCGGCGATGAAGCAGGTCCAGCAGCCACCCACAACCTGGGAGCCGAACCTGGGGCAATTCAAGGCGCTGGTCAAAGTCATCGAGCTGTTCCTGGATAACGCGATGCAAACCGGCACGGTCCGGGTGATTGGAACCTCCTCTGGCGAAAGGGACGGTTGCAGACCCGGCAGGCGTTACCCGGGGCCCGCAATGAGCCCGCGGGGACGGGCGAGCGGGGAACCGCCACCGTCAACGGCAGCCGAGCTGGACACCCTGCAAAGCCAGGGCGTGCAGCAATTGGCCCGTCTCGTGGAGGAGGGACTTAATCCCACCCGTCTCCGCCGGCACCACGGCGCTTTCGCCACGGGCAGCAAGCTATCCATGCGAGAAGCAATGCGGCTGGACGCTGAACCTGAGCGGTACCGCCGCCTGTGGCAACGCCGAATCCGCCCCACCAAGCCTGACGCCGCCTTCGGACTTTTGGTGGACCTGTCAGGCTCCATGCGTGGGGAAAAAATCAAAGCCGCGCTGGCAGGAACCTTGCTGTTGGCGGAAACCTTGCACCGCCTGGAGTTGCCATGCCTTATCCATGGATTTCAGGACAAACTGATTCCCATCGCGGATTGGGAGGAGGGTTACACCGAGGCGGTGCGCAGGCGGATTCTTTCCATGCGCCTGGAAGTGACCGACAGCCGACCGGGCGGCAACAACAACATGCGGTTCAACGATGATGGCCCCTGCCTGGAGGAGTTTGCGCGTCTGGTCAAACGGCACACGGCCGCGGAACGGTTCCTGGTGGTGGTTTCCGATGGTGGCCCTGCAGGCAGCCGCAGCACCCCTGCTGACCTGGAACGGGTGGTGCGACACATCACCCGCGAACGGGAACTGCGTTTGATCGGGCTAGGTTTGGGCCAAGGGACCGACCATGTGCGAAAGTTCTACCCTCGTTCAATTGCCAACATATTCGAACAGGATTTTCCAGCACGCATTGGCGGTCTGATCCTGGAAGCCTGCGGTGTTTCGGATTCCGGTATGGGCAAGCATCAGGGCAACTGATTCCCCCATTTCCACACCTGCCCTTACCACCCCATCGATTCGCTTGCCTGTGCCAATCGGTTGGCTTATTCTCAGAGCGGCCCCCTTGGGGTTAGCCGCGTCCCTGTGCGCGGCCAAGAATTTGTCACGCCTGCCTGTGGGACACACACCATGCCTCTCCCTCTTCCCGCCCGCCTGAAAACTTTTGCCGCATTGTCGGCCCTGGGATTGGGCCTGCTCGGACCGGAAGCTTCCGCCCAGGAACCCGCCCGCGCAGGCTGGAAAAAGACTGAAGTGGACAAGGTGTTCCACTCCGAAGGCGTGGCTGCTGCCGATGTGAACAAGGACGGCAAGGTGGACATCATCACCGGTGAAAACTGGTATGAGGCGCCTACCTGGAAAAAGCATGAGATCCGGAAGAACGGCAACTACGGCGACGGCCTGAAAAGCTACTCCAACAGCTTCGCCTGCTGGGCGGGGGATTTCAACAAGGATGGCTACGCCGATGTCGCCGTGATCGGTTTTCCCGGCGCCCCTTGCCATTGGTTTGAAAACCCCCAGGGCAAGGACGGTCACTGGAAACCGCACGAGATCTGGCATTCCGCCTGCAACGAGACCCCCCTCTTTGCCGACCTGTTCGGCAATGGAAAGAAGGTTATCGTGATGGGAGCCCAGCCCAAGGGCAAGGAAACCGAGGGGCAGATGGCCTGGTTCACGCCCGGCGCAGATGCCAACGCCCTGTGGGAAATGCACGCCATTAGCGAACCGTCCGCCCCTGGGAAAGAAATCCCCGGGACCCGCAAATTCTCCCACGGTCTGGGCGTGGGGGATGTGAACAAGGACGGACGCAACGATGTGATCTGCACTGATGGCTGGTGGGAACAACCCGCCGAGGGACAAAACGCAACCAAGCCCTGGGCTTTCCACCCGGCCAAACTGGGTGAAGCCTGCGCCGACATGGTGGTGGTGGATGTGGACAACGATGGCCTAAACGACATCATTTCCAGTTCGGCCCACCGTTACGGCATCTGGTGGTACAAGCAGCGCCCCGATGGCTCCTTCACCCGTATGGACCTTTTCCCCAAGCTGGTGAGCGAGACCCACGCCCTGGCCCTGGTGGATCTTGACCGGGATGGCATTCCCGATTTTGTGAGCGGCAAGCGTTGGTGGTCCCACGGCCGTTCCGAACCCGGAAGTGACCAAAACCCTGCCATCTACCACTTCAAGGGGAGCCGCGGGCCCGATGGCGTACTGAAATTCACCCCGGTGGTTCTGGCTGAGGATTGCGGTGTAGGCACCCAGTTCCAAATTGTGGATGTGAACGGCGATGGCAAACTGGACGTGGTGAGCAGCAACAAGCGGGGCGTCCATTTGGTGGAGCAGCCCTGACCGTTTAGGAAGTTGCCCCCACCCGTGTTTCCATCAGGGGGCCGACACAAAATGTGTCGGCCCTCTGGTTTTTCAGAACAGGAAACGAAAAAAGGGCCCGGGTAAA
>DKBS01000114.1 GCA_002451275.1 Planctomycetaceae bacterium UBA6894
TCTGAGCTCCAAAAGCTTTCTATATTTGCCTGCAAAGTAAAAAAAGGCCGGCTTAATGACAAAAATCAAACAAATGGTTTGCTGGAAAATCTGATGTTTTAACCTCGCAATCCCTCCGCCGCCGCCTCCGGCGCCACCGTGTTGATCAGCATCCCGGTTCCCCACTCAAATCCGGCGATGCCGTTCAGGCGGGGCAAAACCCGCAACACCCAGTGCCCGTGTCGGGCCAGCGGGTGAAAACGCGGGGCGCCCTGCATGACCAGGTTGTGGGGAAACAGCCCCAGTCTTTTTTCCAGTCCGGACAGAACCTCCCACAACAATCGGCTCATACTTTCCAGCAGGTTGTCCGGCATCAATTCCCAATGGGGTTGATGGTTGGCGGGGCAGATCCACACCTCATGCGGGAATCCGGAGGCGAACGGGCAGAAGGCGATCAAGCCGTCCTTTTCAGACACAATCCGAATCTTTTTTTCATGCTCCCACCGGATTTGCTCGCACACCGGGCAATGGCCCAACGATTCAGCCCGGTGCAGCATGTTCTCAATCCGCTGGGGCACCTCGGGAACGCTGAGAATCTGCATGTGGGCGTGGTACAGGCTGGCCCCGGCAGCCGCCCCGGCATTTTTGAAAAGCTGCACCCACGCGTGGGCCGGGTCTGCCGACAGGCTGGCCACGCGCTCCCGGGCCAAACCAAGGACCGTTTCCAGATGCCCTGCGCCCAGACCGGTCACGGTTGGCAAATGCCCTGGACATTCCACCACCACCTCATGTGCCCCCACAGCTTGCAACTGGCCGGGGCCCAGCACCGCAGGCTGTCCGGGCATCACCGCGGGATAGCGATTGGGAACAATGCGGACCGTCCAGCCTGGGCTGTTCGCAAGTCCGCCGGACGGACGGACCGCCGACAGTTCCGGCGGAGTGAGGGCTTCATTCCCCTGGCAAAACGGGCAGGTCCCTTCATCCGCCAGGAAGGCGGAGTCATGCGGCATGGGCCGGTTTGCCCGGCCAGGGCTGATCAGGACCCACCGACCCTCCACCGGATCCTGCCGCATCTCGGGCCGGTCCAGATTCATAACGAGGCTCCCGCCCGCCACAGGCGGCGCAAATTCCACCAAGCCCCCATGAGAAAGACACCGGCAAAACCAATCAAAGCCAGACAGCCCTGGCCCACCGTGGTCAGGGAGGGTGTGCTGGCCGGATCAGGGTCCAAAAGTTCGCGATAGGCCAGCAGCGCCCAGCCCTGAGGCGTGCAGTTGGCGATCCAGCGGCTGCTTTCCGGGAACAGTTCCGTGGGCAGAACACAACCGCCCAACAACGACAGCACCAGGGCGGGCAACGCTCCATACAGCGCCACCTGCAACTCGGTCCTCGCCAGGGTGGCGGCCAACAAGGCCAAACCGGTGGCAGCCAGCGACACACACAAAACCACCGGCAACAGTTGCGCCACCTGCCACACCATGGGCATCCCCTCGGGTCCCCAACGCATGCCGAAGACCAGCTTGCCCGCCAGCAACAGTAACAGCCCCTGCGCCACGCTGATGGCCAGCACGGGCAACCCCTTGCCGACCAGCAAGAGCCAGGGACTCAGCGGGGCCAGTCTCAGCCGCTGCCAGGTACCCTGCCGGCGTTCGGCCACCACCAGCGACCCCACCAGCATCACCAGCAGGAAGCTGAACAGCACGGTGTAACTGGGTACCAGCAGTTGGTAACGGGCGGCCCCACGGTTGAACAACCCCTTGCCCGACTCATCGACAAAAGCGGCCTCGGTCGCCCCCCCTGCGGCTTGGCTGCGTGTGAGTGTTGCCCAGGTTTTGCCCAAAAGGTTGTAGCGGGAAAACTGCGTGCTGATCGACTTCTGCACCCCGGCCCCGGCCTTGGCCCGCAGCGCCCTTTCCAGATCCTCGTTGCCAGCAGATGCCATGGCCAGCAGTTCGGACAGGGTGATCACATCCTTGCGCAGCACGATCTTCAATGCGGGAGGCACCGGTAAATTGACATTTTTGGCCAGGATGTCGATGAAATCCGGGTCACTCAGCCGCTCGAACGCCTTGCCAATCATGTAGGGCAGCACCACGCGCAGCAGGCTGACTTGGGCCACTTGCTCCATCACTCCGGCGGTGGCAATCTGGCGCGGATCCTTGATCACCCGCACCCCCACCCGGTCCATTGCCACACCATCCCGCACGAAGGGGTTGATGCCATCGCTCAAAAACGAACAGGCCTGTATCTTTTGGGAGAATTCAGGTCCGATCACCATCACCGCGGCGCGGCGGTGGCTTGCGACCAACTTTTCGGCGGTTTCCAGATCCGGCAAGATTTCCAGCACGATGTCCGAGGTCTGCCGCAGGTCCTCACGCACCCAGTGGCCCCAGCTTTTCCCGTCAAACCCTTGGGCATCGACGGGATCCAGATCCACCACACTCACACGAATCCGGTCGTCTGCCTTCCGGCCGAACCCCTCACCCAGTAGCACGCCCAATACCAGGATGAACACCAGGGGCAAAAGGATAAGCAGCAGCAGCGACCGCGAATCGCGGATCAGCAACCGCCACTCCTTGCTCCAGAGTGCCGAGAGGAAGCGCAAGGGGCTGACCGGTTCATTCATCGCGTAGCGCGTGCCCCGTCAGTCCCAAAAAGACCTGTTGCAGGTCGGCAGGCCGTGTCTCCAGCCGGCGCACACGGCAACCGGCATGCTCAGCCAGGCGAACCAGTTCAGGTGCCGTTTGGGCCGGTTCCGCGCAAATCCAACTGGTCCAGCCATTCTCCTCGCCAAGCGGGGTCATCCCGAGCCGGCCTGACCACTCCGGTGAAACCTCGCCTTCCACCTGCGCCCGCAGGATTCCTTTCTCCCGGGCCAGAAGGGTGTCCACACGGTCACAGGCCACAACCTGCCCGTGGTCCATGATGGCGATGCGCGGGCAAAGCTCGCGCACTTCCTCCATATAGTGGCTGATGTAAACAATCGTCAGGCCCGCCGCGTTCCATGTGCGCACTTGCTCAAACAGCAGGTTTCGCGATTGAGGATCCACCCCCACCGTCGGCTCATCCAGGTACAAAATTGCCGGGTCGCTCACCAGCGCCAGGGCCAGATTCAGCCGGCGCTGCATGCCGCCCGAATAGGTGTTGGCCGGCCGGTTGGCGGCGTCTTCCAAACCGACACTTGCCAGCAACTCATCCACGCGTGATCTCAAGGCCTTCCCAGCCAATCCATACAGTTGGCCGACAAATTCCAGATTCTCGCGACCGGTGAGATTGCCATAAAATGCCAAGTCTTGCGGGGCCAAACCCACCCGCCCGGCGCGGGCCCGGGACAGGGGCACACCCTCCAGCCAGACCCCACCCGCGCCAGGTGGCTCCAGCCCGCTCAACACAGAGACCAGAGAGGTTTTGCCGGCACCATTGGGTCCCAGCAGGCCAAAGAGTTCACCCCGGGCCACCTGCAGGCTGACTTCACGAACCACCTGCCGACGCCCTGCCCCGGTTCCGCGCCACACACCCACTTTGTCTGCAACCAACAACGCCATGGAACCCACCTTTGGCAGGAAATCCTTTGTACACCTTCATCTTAGGGAAACAAGCGGGCACCTCACGCAGGCAAGCCTTGCGGCGCCTGTCGAAACGGCAAAAAAGGTCCTCCGCCAGATTTTAAGCCCCTATCCCAAATTATTTGGCCGGCAGGGGGGTCTGTGCGGCTGGATGGCATTCGGTCAGGGTGAAGGACTGTACCAGGCTCCACCTGAAAAGCTGCCTGCCGCCAAACCTTACCGCTTGAAAACATCAGTCTTTGAGAGGAACCGGCTCCCTCTCATTGTTCCCAAAGGAGCCTTCTGGTACACCCAAGGTGTCCGCGGTGCGGTTTCTCTCCCAAACACCGAAGCGAGGTGACCCATGATGTACCTGAAGTGGCGGCATCTGTTGACGGCATGCTGCGCCCTGTCCTTGGCGGCCTTTTCCCAGCAATGTGCCTTTGCGCAGGATTCCAAAGACAAACCCCCGGAAAAGAAAAAGGAAGTCCCACGCGACAATCCTGAATCGCGCGAACGACGCGAAAGGGACGAAAAAAACCGGAACCAATCCCGTGAAAACGAGGAGCGCGAACGGGCAGAGCGCGATCGCAATGAAAAGCGCAGGGCCATTGAAAACGAACTGCGTGAAATCCAAGAACAACTGACTCTCCGTGAGCGGGAAAGCCAGGAACTGCGGCAACAGGCTGAAAAACTGCGCGGCCGCATGCGTGAAATGGGAGCCCCAGGCCAGGAGCGCCGGGAGGAACGCCGCGAGATGCGGGTGGAGATCCGCAAGGCGGATGGGCCGGGTGGTGAAACCCGGATGGAAGGCTTTTTCATCGGGCCGGATGGGAAGCGCGAGGAAATCAGGGGTTTTGGTGGCCCGGGCGCCATGGGCCCCGGTGGCCCCCACATGATGTTGTTCGCCAATCCCGTTCCACTTGGGCCGCC
>DKBS01000047.1:0-5752 GCA_002451275.1 Planctomycetaceae bacterium UBA6894
TGCTAAGCAGTTAGGGGCTGATTGCACCTTCTGCGGCGTGGACCTTCCTTTCGAAATCCGGCGGGAGCTTTCCAAACCGCCGGGTCCAGAGCTCATTTAGCAAGGGGAATGGAACTGTGATCAGGATGCATCGCTGTTTTTGGTTTTTAGCTGTCGCTTGCCTATCGGGATTTAGCAGCTCTGCGCGCGCTTTCCAGGAAGATGCCCAACAACAGGTGACCGAACTGGAAAAGTCCATCTCCATCAAGGAGCAGGAATTGAAATCGATGCGTCTTCAGGTTCTCAACCTGCGCCGCAACCTCGAAGCCAACCAGCAGGCCAACGCCCGGTTTTTCAACAATTCCATCGACCTGGTAGAAGACATGCCCCAAAGCGCCTTCCCCAAGGCGGGCACCGAGTTTGCCATGGAAAGGGCTGCGGCAAAAAAATGGTTCGAGGGCAATTTCCCGGGTCGCAACCTGCAGCTTAACGCCCACCTCTACGATATAGCGGTTGAAGGCAATGGTCCCTACTCCGTCACTGTTTACTGCCGCAGCAACAACATTTATTACCTTCCCAAAAACGGCAAAAACATGCAGTTTGACCGTCTTATCCTTTTTGACAACCAACCCTGCGCGGTGATGCTGAGCGGCATTCCTGGGGAAAGCTTCCTGTCATTCTCGGCAGTGGACAAGGAAGGTAGCTGGATCGCCCGTTACGACAACTGCACTGCGGAGGAGGTGGAGCACCTGCGCGGATTGAAGAATTACATGGTCAACCTTCGTGGCAAAATCCTATACGCCATGTTCCAGGAAAAGGATGTGGCGGAAGACACGATGGGGGTGGTGGTTTCGGTCTCACCGATGACCATCAACGACTTCATACCCAAGCACACGAAGAAGGAAGCCACTCGCCTGGAAGCCCAAATTCTGGCGCCCAAAAAAGACTGATTCGCCACGGGCGCTCAAGAGAAAACAAATCGGACAGGGGGCCCAGTTTGGGCCCCCTGTTTCCGTTTTTGGGCTTTTCCCATGGATGAATTATCCGCCAAAAGCGCCGGGTCCGGGCCACTGGAATGGCCCGGACCCGGGAAGGTGTTTCAACTGGCCCCCTTGGATCAAACCGGCCGCACCACGGAGGTGCTGCGGTAGTAATCCATCAACACCTCGGGTGACAGCACGCCGCCGCCCAATCCGCTCTTTTTCACCCCGCCGTAGGGCACACCGTGCGGGAAGACGTTGTGGGCATTGATCCAACTGTTGCCGGCTACCATCGCCTCGGCAACCCGCGCGGCCCGGGCGCTGTCACCCGTCCAGACACTGTTGGCCAAGCCGTAATCCGTGTCGTTGGCCATGGCGATGGCCTGCTCCTCGGTATCGAATTTGGCCACATAAGCCACCGGCCCGAAGATCTCCTCTCGGGCAGCAACATTGTCCAGCGGACCGGTCAGCAAAGCGGGTTTGACATAGTTGCCATCGCACCCCGGAACCGTCGCGGGCCCGCCGCCGTAGATGCACTTGGCCCCGGTCGCCTGGCCCTTTTCCTGGTAGCCCAGCACGCGGGCCCGCTGCCGGTGATTCACCACCGGGCCCATCTGGGTGGTGGGATCGAGCGGGTGGCCGATCTTCACCTGATCGAGCTTTTCCTTGCAGCGAGCGATGAACTGGTCGTAGATCTTGGAATGCACGAACCAGCGGGTGGCATCGCAACAGACCTGGCCGGTGTGGAAGGTGATGGCACCCACCAGCTTGTCGGCGACAGCGTTGACATCGACATCATCGAACACCACCGCTGCGCCTTTGCCGCCCAATTCCAGCTTCACGGGAACCAGATTGCGCCCGCAGGCCTCGGCCACCAACTGCCCCACTTCAGGCGACCCGGTGAATGACATCCGCTTGATCTTGGGACTGGCGGACAAGGCGGCACCGGCGGTCTGGCCGCGGCCCGTCACCACATTTATCACGCCGTCGGGAAGACCCGCCTCCTTGGCCAGACGGGCCAGGTAGATGGCCGAAAGCGAGGTGTCTTCCGCTGGTTTGATGATGACGGTGTTTCCCGCGGCCAAGGCGGGGGAGATGCCCCAGCCGATCAGCAGGAACGGGAAATTCCATGGAAATATGAAACCGCAGGCCCCCCAGGGCGCCCGGTGCACCCAGGCTTCGTGGCCGGGCACATTCAGCTTGGTGCGGGTGTGCACAGCCTCGGCCTGCTTCACGAAATACCGCATGGTGTCGACAAAGTTCTGCACATCGCCCTGGGCCTGGACCTCGATTTTGCCGGCCTCCAGGGCCTCGATCTGGCCAATGATCGCCTTGTGCTTCTCAACGGCGTCAACCAGTTTCAGTAGGATCGCGCCTCGTTCCTGCTGGGGTAAGGCCGCCCACTTGGGGAAGGCCTGGTTGGCGACGTCCACCGCCTTGGCCACATCGGCGGCGGTCATGTCGTGAATGTCGCCGATCTTTTCACCGGAGCCCGGATCAATCGTCGGGATCAGCGCGCCGCCGGAGGATGGAAAATCCTTGCCGCCAATAAATCCGGCGAAAGGGCTGCCACCGAGAAATCGCGCCACTTCAGGCAGCAGTTTGAATTTGGTGGAAAGGCTCATGTTCCAGCTCCTGGAAAGGTTTGAGGGAGAATTCCGGTCATCCCGAAACGGGGAGGGGTACGGGCTAAGCAGATCCAAGGCCCGATAAAGGCAGCATCGTAACACATCCACACACCAGGCGCATGAGCCCACCCAACCCTTTGAACTGGGCGGGATGGGCTCCAGACCTACCGGAAAAGCGTAAGCATCAAGACTGGCAGGAAGAGGAGGTTCAAAAAGAGAAAAGCTCCAAAACCGTATGGTTTTGGAGCTGGGGAAGAATCGTTAGCTTTGCTATCTCAAGCTACCCGGCTAGGATTCGAACCTAGACAAAGAGTGCCAAAAACTCTTGTGCTACCGTTACACTACCGGGTACCCGCCAGCCCTTTTCAGGACTGGACTTTCCTACTTTAGTTTCCCGGATCTCTCCGGGTCAAGATGACGGTGGGGCGGAAAATTTTGCCTAGGCCAGCAGGTCGGGCACCGGTTTTCCCCAAGGGCAGACGAAATAGGGCCGGTCTACCCGGTCCCGAAGCTCCTGCTCCGAGGAAATCCCCAGGCACTGGTAGGCCGTGGCTACCAGATCCGCCGGGGTTAGGGGGGACAAGCTCGGGTGGCTGCCGATCTTGTCACTCGCCCCGTGGATGTAACCCCGTTTGAACCCGCCCCCGGCGGCAAGAAACGAGTAGCAGAAGTTCCAGTGGTCGCGCCCGGCATCCTTGTTCACCTTGGGGCTGCGGCCGAACTCGCCACCGATCAGCACCACAGTGCGGTCGAGCAGGCCACGGCCCTCCAGATCCTCCAGCAGGGTTCCCGCAGCCGCATCCAGTTGCGGCAGCAGGCTGCCTGAGAGCGCCTTGAAGTTGTTGCCGTGGGTATCCCAGGTGGCGTTGGCATGCGGCGCCCAACTGAGGCAGACCAGACGGGTGCCCGCCTCGATGAGCCTGCGCGCCAAAAGCGTGCTCTGACCGTAGATATTGCGCCCGTAGGCATCGCGCAGTTTGGCCGGCTCACGCTCCAGATCAAAGGCCTGGCGACTGGCGGGGGAGACCAGCAACCGGAAAGCCCGGTCGCGAAAAGGCGCCAGGGAGGGATCATCTCCCCCCGGGATATCGATGGTGCCCAATAGACCGCGACGGTCCGCCAACCGCAGGCCGTCGACGCCCTCGGCGGGATCAAACTCGGTGAAGCGAAAACCGGGGGCGCTGGGATCGCGCAGCACATAGAGCGGATCACCCCCACGCCCGGCGATACCGCCAGCAAAACCTGGTTGCGGCGGCCCGCCCGCGCCTTCCTGGGTGATGAAGGGCAGGCTGACATAGCCCGGCACCAAGTGTTTGGGAGGCCGCAGTTGGGAGGTGATGCTGCCCATGGCGGGATGGTCGGTAGGCCTGGCGCCGCCCCCGAACTCCCCGCGATCATGGCCGGTGAGTGCGCAATAAACCGCCGCGGCGTGCGAATTGTTCACGCTGTGGTGCATGCTGCGAATGACGGTGAGGCGGTGCATCTGGCGGGCCAACAGCGGTAGGTGTTCGCCGAAACGCACACCCGGAACCGAGGTGGGGATGCTGCCGAACGGCCCACGGATTTCGGCGGGCGCATCGGGCTTCATGTCCCAGGTGTCGAGATGGCTGGGGCCGCCGTTGAGGAACAGCAGAATGGCGTGATCGGCCTTGGGTGCCATGGAAGCGCCATCGGCAGCGCGCAGGCTGTTCCCCCTGGCCAGCAATCGATCAAGCCCCAGCCACCCAAAGGCTCCCAAACTCACCAGACCGCGGCGCGACAGATTGTGAAGGGATAGAGCCATGGCGTTCTCACCGGGAATTCCGGGCAGGGTGGGTAACGCATCCTACCATTTTTTGGCAGAGGAGAGCGAATAACCCGGCTCGGAATTTTATGCGGGCATGCCTAATGCGCGCAAAAAGCCGGGCTGGGGACCAGCCCCACCCGGCTTGGAAAACATTGCGAGCCGGAAAACGGCGATTAGCCCTTCAGCATGTCATCGTGTCGCATGCCCGAAGGCGGCAGGTCGGCCTTGCGGCAGGCGGCCAGTGCAGCCACGGCGCCGGCGTGCTGCTCGGCATCGTTGTCTTCCCACTCGATATTCACCGCGCCGCTGTAACCGATGCGGTTGAGCTCGATGAAGATATCTTCCAGCGGGTTGGCGTCGCGGGTGGAACCGGCAGTCACGAAGTTCCAGCCGTTGGCCCAGTGGCCCATCGGGCGGTGGCCCCCCAAGCGACCGGCGCGACAGTGCTCGCGGGCCACCCACACACCCTTGATGTGGGCACTGTGGATGTAGGGGGCGAACTCGCGGATGAAGTCGATCATCGATACGTTCTGCCATTCCATGTGGGAACCGTCGAGGTTGAAGCCAACCACCCCCTCGTAGCCAGCCTTGTTCATGTGGTTGATGTAATCCGAGGCGCTTTCAATGTCGCCCATGGCGCGCTCGGAGGGATGGCACTCCAGATCGAACGTGGTGCCGTACTTGCGGCAAAGGTCCCACACCGGGCCGAAACGCTCGACCAGCAACTCAAGGCTGACCTCACGTACATCCGGAATGCTGTGGCCATCCAGACCGGCGGGAAGGGGCGGGAAGAGGAACCAGTGGCTCCAGCAGTGGGCGGGTGAACCCACGAAACCGGGCACCGCCACCTTGCGGTCCTGCAGCTTGCCCAAGTGCCCCGCGTAGCGCACGGCCGCGAGCAGGTCCTTTTGGGCCTCCTCGTGCATCAGCTTGCCGATTTCCTCGGGCACGTGGTACGGGTTTGTGCGGGGAGGCTTGTTGCCCTTGTCGCGCCACGCCTTGTAGGCCTTGCGGGCCTCGGTGTGGGGTGCCATGAAGTTCAGTGTTTTGGCGGAAGGCTCGTCACCCAGAATCTGGCCCTGCAGGTGGGTGGCGACGGTGAAGATCTCCAAACCGTGCGCCTTGGCCATGGCCACGCGCTCGGCAGCATATTGGGCGGCTCCCTCATCGGTGTCGCACTTGCGCAGGTCCAGTTCCCACGAGGCTTCCTCCCAGCCGTCAAAGCCGGCTTTTTGCAGGAACTTCACCCACTCGCCGAACTCGACATTGCCGAACTGGCCACGCACAAGGCCGATCTGGTGGTGAGAGGTTTTACCCGGACGGTGCTTGGCGGTCTGGTGGTAACCCACGGCGCTTTCCTTTCCAAGAAAAATAAATGG
>DKBS01000047.1:5982-20765 GCA_002451275.1 Planctomycetaceae bacterium UBA6894
AAAAATAAATGGGAGAGGGGGACGGAACCCGCCGTCAACCCTGATTCAAAGACGGATCATACACCAGCCGATTGTGGCGGGCGACAAAAACTGGGGTGCCCGGGCGCCCCCCCTCAGGCGATTTGCGCGGGCTTTTCCTTGCGGCGCCCCTCGAAGCGCTGATCCAGTTTGCGCAAGCCCCACGCCAGGGACGTGGTGGATACGCCACGCATGAGTAGGCTTACGCCCACAAAGGTTCCAACCACCCAGATGGCGGATTCGGGCCATTCCGCGGCGATCATCACACCGCACAAGATGGACACAATGCCCGAAAGCAGGCTGACCCACCAGTTAGGGGCGTGGGTGAAAACGGCCAGGCAGGCGCGGAAAACGCCAGCAACAAACAGCATGGCCGCGAAAAACAGCGTGAACATGCCCAGGGCCTCGATGGGCCTGGAGATGACCAGCAAGCCGAAGAGGATGTCGAGAATCCCCACCAGGAGGTAAAAAAGCACCCCCTGCCACCCGCGGGCCGAAAAGGTGGTTCCCAGTTCGATAATGCCACCCAGCAGAATCATCCAGCCCACAAAAAGGGTGGTACCCAACGACACGGTGAACGGGGTGGCCAGGGCTACCAATCCCAGCACAATCATCAGGATGCCCCAGGCAAGAATCCATCTCCAGCGGGACACAACTCCCTGCAACCCCTCAAGCAACAGCGGCATCACCATGACTTCACCCACATTGGAACGATTCAATAGAAAGACCCCGGACTTGCTTGTCCGGGGTCTTTGAAGGGTATCACACCACCATGGGCGTTTGCAGCGCCCGCGACTGATTCTCAAGGGTGATCGTCACCCGATCCAAGCACCCTGTCCGAGGAACTGATGCCGGCCCGGGGCCAGCCGTTGGCGTTGAGGTAAATATCGTCACCGGAGGGAAGGGTGCGGTCCGTGTGGAAACGCACATGGCCGCCGTGGTGCAACACATTCTGACCGCGACCACCATGGTTGGGGCTGTTGCCCTTGGCACCGGTTCCCACCGTGCGGGGCCCCCTGTCGGCCAGCAGCGGAAGGTCCTCGCCCTGATCCCGTCGTGGGCCCTCCAAACGGCCCTGGGCGTTGATGTGCCCAAGCGAGTAGGCGTAAGAACCACCCACGGCCCGGGCCACGCGCTGGTAACGAACCGCGTCCTCCCGGTACAGGCGGTCCAGTTCTGACTGGGTCGGGCGCGCCAGAGGAATCGGGTCGGCGCAGACCGGGTGATGGTTTTCGGGCAGCAGGCCTTTCTCCACCAGCGAAACCAGATAGGTTCCCGCGGCGCTGCGGGGGCCGCTGGGGGAGATTTGCGGGTAGCGTCCGTTGTGGATGTCGGCATGGTTGTTGAACGCAACGCCCAGGTCGCGGAGGTTGTTCTGGCAGGCCACCTCGCGATGGCGCACCCATGCCTGGCGGATGGACGGGAAGGCGACCATGCCGGCCACCACCATCACCCCCGCTGCGACCGCCATGTCAGCCATACGCCAAGTCGCCCAATTCCAGGCGGGCTTGGCAGGCGCGGGGGCCTTGCGCATGCGGATGATGGTGGAGGACTGCGCCTCGCGGGCCTGGGCCACCCGGGCCAAGGTCCGCTGCGCGAGGTTTTTCGGCGGCTCGACCGGCTCGCGGTCGAAGCTGGAGAGGGCGGACTTCAGTTGGTCGAGCTGCCGGGCAAATCCGGCGTCTTTGGCCGCAAGCTCTTTCGCCTGGCGCGCCTCGGACTCGTCCAGGCAGTTGAAAGCCAAACCTACCAATAGATGCTCTATGGACGCTTGTGATTCAGGCATGGCTTCGGTATCCCTGCGCGAAAGGGGGAGTTATTCCCGCGGGCCTGGAGCGGAGTCGGCTCCATCGGTGTTGCTCCGCAGCTTTTGCAGCAGTCTGCCGACCGCCGCGTGAAGCCGCGACTTCACCGTCCCCACCGGCACCCCCAAAACCTCCGCGATATCCTTATATTTCATCTCCTGGTAGTAGGCCAGGAGCAAAACCTCACGGTACAGTTCGGGCAGCTCCTCCACCGCCAAGCGGAGGGCCTGCCTTTGTTCCTCCAAACTCAGCGCGTCCTGCGGTGATTGGTCCTTGGAGACCAGCAGGTCGGCGAGGCTGGATTGATCCGTCTCGCCTCCCGATGAACCCTTCCGGTCCAGGCTGATCGCACCGCGCCGGTTGACCCGCCGAAGCGCGTCGACTGCCTGATGTGTGGCAATGGTGTACAGCCACGGGCGCACCGGGCGACCTGCCTCGTACTGGTCGAGCTTTTCATAGACCTTCAGGAAGGTGTTTTGAAAAACATCCTCGGCCAGCGCGGCATCCCCCAGATACCGGCGCAAATAACCGTACAGCTCCTTCTCGTAACGGTGAACCAACGAGTCGAAAGCGCCGCGGTCACCCGCACGCGCCGCCTCAAGCAGCATTTCATCGGTCAAACCGGTGTCGGCACCGGATACCTCCGAATCGGCCGTCTTGGGCACTCGATCCTCCCTTGTTACGCCCGCCCGAAATGGATGGTTCAGGCAAAAACCCTATTAAAAATAAATGATATTTTTATATTTCAACTTCAATCAAAAAATTCCGCCTTATTCCTTGGTGTCCGCTTCCAGATCAATTCTAGGAAAGAGCGGTGCCACCTTGCCCCCCACCAGTTCCGCGATGACCCTGGTATCCTCCGGCAATATCGGCGATTCCAGGGCGTCCGCCGTGGAAACGGCCTCGAACGGCTTGGCGAAATTGAATCCGCCGTACAGGGTGGCCGCCAGCTTGGGCAGAAAAGGTTTCAACAGCACCGCCGCGACCCGGACCGCCTCGACCAGATCGTGGAGCACCACGGCCGCGGCCGCCTTGTCCGTTTTCACCAGAGACCACGGCGCCATCTTCTCGGCGTGCTGGTTGGCCGGCACCAGAACACCCTGCCAAAGCGTTGCCAGCGCCTGGTTGTAGTGCAACGACTCCACCTGCTGGCGATACCTGGCCACCAACTCGGCGCGGCTTATCTCACCCACCGGCAGCACGGCGCGACGACCGGCTGTTCCATCCAGCACCGCGCCGAAATTGCGCCCCACCAGGCCCGTCACACGGCTGTAGAGGTTGCCCAGGTTGTTGGCGAGGTCGGAGTTGTACAGATCGGCGAAGCGCTTCCAACTGAACTCGCCATCACCCGGGAAGGGACACTCGCGCAGGAAATAGTAGCGGAAAGCCTCGGCGCTGAACTTGCGGAGGATGTCCATGGGCTCGACCAGCGTGCCCAGCGATTTGGAGATCTTCACCGTCTCCTGACCGCTCTTGATGTAGACAAACCCGTGGCCGAAAACCCTTTTGGGCGGCGCGATGCCCGCCGCCATGCACATGGCCGGCCACAGCGCGCAATGGAACCGGGTGATGTCCTTGCCGATGACATGCAGATCCGCCGGCCACCACTTGCCGAAACGGTCCATGTCGGACCCGTAGCCGGCGGCGGTGATGTAGTTGAGCAGGGCGTCAAACCACACATAGATAGTGAACCGTTCATCCCACGGCAGGCGAATGCCCCAGTCCTGTCCTGAGCGGGTGATGTTCACGTCGAGCAGTTCGGTCTTCACGAGGTTCATTACCTCGTTGCGACGCGACTCGGGCTCGATGAAGTCGGGATTGGCCTCGTAGAAGGCCAGCAACTTGTCCTGGAATTTGGACAGGGCGAAATACCAGCAATCTTCCTTCCGGCGCACCGCGGGCACCTTGTGCGCCGGGCATTTGCCGTCCTCCAGCTCCTTCTCGGTCTTGAAGGCCTCGCAGCCGTCGCAGTACCAGCCCTCGTAGCCGGCCTTGTAGATGTAGCCGGCGTCATAGACCTTCTGGATGAAGGCGCGGCAACCTGCGTGATGGCGGGCCTCGCTGGTCTGGATAAAGTCGTCGTTGGAGATGCCCAGGGCGGCCCAGACTTCCTTGAACTCGCCAGCCATCCGGTCGCAATACGCCTGCACCCCCTCGCCCAGTTCCTGAGCCCGGCGAGCCACCTTGATGGTGTTCTCATCGTTGCCCATCAAAAAGAAGACTTCGTAGCCTTCCATCCGGCGGTAACGGGCCTGCACATCGGCACCAATCTTTTCAAAAGCGGTGCCAATGTGCGGCCTGCTGTTGGGGTAATCGATGGCGGTGGTGAGGAAAAAACGCTTCGCCATTCCGTGCGGGCTCCCGGTCCAACAGTCCAATGCACAATAAACCCATGTCCTGACAGTACTTTGTATCGGGAAGGAGGGTCCAGGCCCTAGCCGAAAGAGGCAGAAATGCGGGAAAAACCACTGCAACTAATCCATATCATTTGCTATTAACCTGCCAGTAAGGCGCATGACCCAGGTGCGAATAGACTGCCCCATCCCCGGCCTGTTAGCCTGCAAGGATGGCAGACCCAATCAATTTGGATCACAACGCGACAACGCCCTGCCTGCCTGAGGTGATTGAGGCAATGGCGCCATGGTTTGGCCATGCCGCCAACCCCGCCAGCCCGCACCAGATTGGTCGCAAGGCGCGACAGGCCCTGGACGATGCGCGCGAGCGGAGTGCCAGCCGTCTGGGTGCCTGGCCCGATGAACTGGTTTTCACCTCCGGCGCAACCGAGTCGAACCAGGCGGCCTTGCTGGGCCTCGCTCCTGTGGGATCCCCCACGCTGCTGGTCTCAAAACTGGAACACCCGTCCGTTTCCACCCCGGTGGAGATGCTGGTGGCCCGCGGGTCCAAGGTGATGCCTTTGCCAGTTTCGCCCCAGGGCGAGTTCGAACCCGACAAGCTGGAGAATCTGCCCGAAGGCCCCTTGGTGTTAATCGCGCACCTGGCCCACCATGGGACGGGTGCGATCCAGCCGGTGGCGGAATTGGTTCAACACCTGGCCGAACGGGCGCCGGGCCGCTGCCGGGCCCACACCGATGCCACGCAGGCGGTTGGCAAGATTCGCGTGAATTTCCACAAACTTGGTGTGGACACCCTGGCCGCATCGGCACACAAATTTAACGGCCCCGCGGGTATCGGGCTGCTCCTTGTGCGCCGGGGCAAGCCGTGGGCCCCCCAAACGATCGGGGGTGGCCAGGAATTGGGCCGACGCGGTGGCACCCCTTCGGTGGCCCTGGCGGTGGGCATGGCCCGCGCGCTGGATCTGGCCCACGAGCAGATGGAGAAACGGCAAGCCCATTGCCTGGATCTGCGCCGGGCGTTCCTGAACAGGCTGTGGGCCAACTGCTCCCCGCTGGAAGTGATCGGCCCGCCGGAAGGCCACGGGCTGGCCCATACGCTGCTCGTCCGTTTCCCCGTGGTGAAGGCAGGCCTGGCGGTGATGGGATTCGATCTGGAAGGGGTTGCCACCAGCACGGGCAGCGCCTGCGCCAGCGGCAGCCAGCGGCCCCTGCCGGGCCTGGAACTGCTGGTCCCCGATGAGGCCCACCGGCGCGAGGTGGTGCGCCTGAGTTTCGGGCACGAGCAAACTGTCGCCGAGCTGGAAGAGGCGGGCGAGCGGATCGCCAGGGTTGTCCGGAAATTGCGGGGCAACCCGCCATGAGCTGGCTGAAGCTGCCGGAAAACCGGTTGGCAGGCAGGGCCATCGAACTGCTGGCCGCGGGCGAAAAAACTCCCGCGCAGTTGCTGCTCTGGGGACCGCCGGGAACGGGCAAAACCCGCCTGGGCTCGCGCTGGCTAAAACTGAAACGCGCGGAAAATCCCGACGCCAAACTGCTTCGGATCACTTCCCAGGAATTATCCCTGCGGCTGCGGGGAGTATTTGTGCCCCCGGGCCAGCAGGCCCCGAAATCACGCCTGGGCAGCCTGCGCCGGGCCGACGCCCTGGTTCTCGAAGACATCCACCGGCTGACGTTCAAGCGGTCGGCGGCGCTGGGCCGGCTGCTGGACCACCGGGCCTCCCGGGGCCGCGCCACGCTCTTGACCAGCCGCGAACCCCTCCACCGTTTGGAACTGGATGAGGGGGCACGGGGTCGTCTGGGTGCCGGCCTGGTGGTGGGCATCCAGCCGTTGGGCCTGGCATCCCGGTTGAAGGCGCTCGACAAGCTTGCCCCGCTGTCCCGCCGGCGGTTGTGCGATACCACACGGGAATGGCTGGCCCGTCAGGCGGGGCCTTCCTGGCGGGGCCTGGCGGCCGTCGCAAGGGTGCTCAAGGCGCGGCTGGCGCCCGATGGGCCGGAGCTTGACCACCCCGCGGGCAGAAAACTATTGGCGGATCTGGAAAAGCCGAAATTGCGCGCGCCCGACCTGATCCGGCTCACCGCCAGGCATTTCGGCGTGACCGAGACGGCAATCAAGGGCAAAGGCCGCCAACCCAGCCTGGTGCTGGCGCGGCAGGTGGCCATGGCGATCCTGCGGCGCCACACCGAACTGTCGCTTGAAAAAATCGGCGCGCTGCTGGGGGGCCGCGACTCGGCCACCGTGCGACATTCCCTATCCAAGATGGCCGCCACCACCCACCCCATGGCGGTTTCCGCCCTGCGCGAACTCAGCCAAAGGGCGGAGGGATAGGGCCAAATCATTATTGAAATCCTGACCTGCAAAGGACATGCGCCTTTTCCACCTGCAAGATTTTTGACCGCGCACCCTCCAGATTTCCAGCCAACAGATCGTCGCGCATGCCCTCCAACTCTTCCCGCAGCGCCTCCGTCCTCTCCCTTTTTCCTTGGTCGAGCCGGCCGGTCCGCAAGAATTCACCCACCTGGAGCTTCCGGGTCAGCAGATCCCAGGCCTCCAGTTGCCTTATGGCATCCTGGGTCTTTCCGGTTCGAACCGCGGTCAGGGCATCTGCCCGAACCCGGGAGATTTCATTGAAGGCCTCCTCCGCAGGTGGGTAGTAGATGTAAAGGGAAACCAGGCTGAAAACCACAAGCCCCGCCAAGGCGACCAAACCCAAGACCGGACCGGGAACGCCCCGATTAAAAATCGACTCCGGCCGGCCATTGCTTACCTTTGGCCGGCAAAGCCATGTCTCGATTCGACTTTTCCGGTCCAGTCCGAGAAGCACAACCCCCACCAAGGCCTGCACAAAAAGCAAAGCAATCGCTAACGGTTCCAACACCTCCGCCTTTTGCACCCATTTGTTCCAAACCTCACCGAAACCCGCACCTGTCCCCGCAGGAAACGGACTGGTCCAATCGTCGAAAGCATGGGTGTGACTTGCTTCCTCCTCGGCGAAGTAGAGGGTTTTGTCCATAGACCAGCCGGCCAGAACCACCATTCCAAGCACCAAAGCAAGCCAAGCCAGAACCCTGGGCCCCTTGGAAACCACCAGCCAGGCCACCAGTCCCAGGTTGAGACCTACCCCTACCGCGAAAAGTGCGAAGGCAGCCCCGGTGCTGTTGCCATGCTCAAAAATCAAACCGATACGCATCATGCCCTGGAGCACACCCGAATACAGCGCAGTCCCTACCAGGGCCATCACTGGTGTGCTCAACCAGGAATCATGTCGCATGGTGGTGGAAAGGGCACCATGAGGGATCAACCCCGCCAACAGCCCGGTCAACAGGACCGATGCCAGGCAGTACGGGAAGGATGCCCCTATGGTTTCCCTGCAAGCCGTCACAAATACCAGGCCCAATCTTCCCAAGCCCGGTGGTGGCATCGCCTCATCACCATGAACAGGAATTGGCTCTCCAGTGGAGAAAAAACGGCGCCATAGCTCACCCCCAACTATGGATATCCCCATTGTTGTCACAACAAAAAAGACGATCACCATCGGTTCTGACAAGGTGAGACCGTACAGGAAGGAAAGCGGGTTCAACTGGGGCGCGGCCAGCACGAAGGACAATACGGTCGGCCATGGCACACCAGCCCGGACCATTTCCCGGGCGACGGGAATCACCCCCAGACTGCAGACAGGCAAAAGGGAACCGATGAACCACGCCCGAAATAGGCCACCAAGCCCCTTACCTCCAAAAATCCGCCTTGTGCCAGCCGCTCCGACCATCCGCCTGAGGATTGCGGCAACCAGCAAACCGACGGCAAGCGTCGGGGTGCACTCGATGGCAGTCTGCCCCATCCTCACCAGGACAGAAAGGACCATGGTTTGCCCGTCCATACGCACCTCGCTGCAAGCCTTTTAGAAAGGGGCCGGAATATCCCGCAACAAATCGCCGATCACACGGGTCACGCCCTTCGGCGCGGCCCCGTGAATTCCCAGGCGGACCGAAAGCACCGGTTCCGCTACAGCCTGCACATCGTCGGGAGTCACAAACCGCCTGCCATCGAGAAAAGCCCATGCCTGGGCGACACGCTGCCAGATCAGCATGCCTCTGGGGGAAACCCCCAAAGAGATGCCGGCATGACCGCGGGTCGCCCGGCTGAGATCGACCAGATAAGCCCGCACCGGTGCCTCAACAGCCACAGCCCTAACAAGCCGCTGCATTTCGGAAAGTTCATTCCGGCCCATCGGCTCCTCGGCCCGGGGGGCACCAGTTTCCAACCCATCACCCACGGCGTTTTCAAGCATCGCCATCTCATCAGCCCGGTCCGGATATCCCACCGCCAGTTTCATCGCGAATCGATCGAGTTGCGCCTCGGGTAGCGGGTAGGTTCCGTGGTGCTCCACAGGGTTCTGGGTGGCGATGACAAAAAACATCGGCGGCAAGGCATGCCGAAGGTTGTCGACGGTGACCTGCCTTTCCGCCATCGCCTCCAACAGTGCCGACTGGGATCGGGGTGTGGCCCTGTTGATTTCATCGGCAAGTAGGATTTCCGAAAAGACGGGCCCTTGCTGGAATTCAAACTCCCGGGTTTTCTGGTTGAAGAGGGAAAAGCCCGTGATGTCGCCCGGTAGCAAGTCGGGCGTGCATTGCACCCGCGCGAATCCGCACCCCAGGGCAGAGGCAAGAGCCTTGGCCAGGGTGGTCTTCCCGAGCCCGGGCATATCCTCCAGCAGCAGGTGTCCTTGGGCAAGCAGGCAAGCCAGCACCTTTTCAACCAGGGCCGACTTTCCACGCAAGGCCCTGTTCAACGCCGAACGGACGCGCGCCAAACCGTTCCCAACACCCACCTGCTGGATCATCAAACTCCTCCCCCACGCACCCGGGCTGCCCTTCGCAAGCGGGAAATCCCCCACTGGGCAAGAACCCTGGAAGAAAGGTCCATCACCTTTTCAGCCGCCAAAGACTGCGGGCAATCATCACCCGCCGGAGCATGGGCAGCCCAAGCCACCAGGCGGGAAAAAACCGCCATGTCTTCTGTATCTCCCAGCGGTGCCAATTCGGAAAGCCAAGCCGATCCACTCTGGCATGGCCGCCGCTGGTACCCCGAGACACGCCCCCTCCACTCCAACAGACGGGCGGTTTGCATCACCCGCCACCGGATCCCGGCTGAATTGGGTATGCAAAGTATGATGCAGCGGATCTGATCAAGGATTTCCCGACGCCAAAGGAAGGAAAAGCCAAGGACCGTGAAAGCGCCCACCAACCAAACCGAATGTTCACCCGACCACTCCAAGATCCGCCTCCCGGCACGGGACAACCTTTCCCAAAAGGGCAACACGGGCGGACAAACCCTGTAACCCGGTGTCGGCTCGACCACCAGCCAATCCCCATCGCGGGTGGCGACTTCCACCCAGAAATGGAGATCCCCGGCTGTAACCGGCGTGTGCCCGGTCTCGGGGTCATATTTCCCCGGGTCCACATAGAAACCATTGACCAGCCTGGTGGTCAGTCCGCAATGTTTCAGCAGGGCCGCAGCCGCGGTGGCGAAGAGGTAATCCGGCCCTCGGCGACTCTCCAGCAGAAAATAACCGACGGGATCCGTGCAGCCCTCGGGAACTCCGGCATCCCAATCAACGATGAATTCCGAGCGCAATCCATCCATTAACCTCTGAGCCATCAACCAGGGTTTTCTCTCAGGGCCGACCCACCTTCGGATCATTGCGATTATTTCTGGATCTAATTCATATCCGGTATTTAATTTACTAAAATCAGGTCCCACCAATTCCGACCAATCCAGCCTGGCTAGCAACCACGGGTCCACGGTTCTTGCCTCGGTTTCAACCGTGATACCCGAGGGGGCGGTTCTTTGGGAAAAGGCCAGGACCCCGTCCTGGGCCCAGCCGAAAAACCCGGGCTCGTTCACCCGACCGACCCTAAAACGGCGAAGACTGGGCGGGGATGGGATGAAGGATCCTTCAGGGGCAGTCATCCGGAATTTGTGGGCCATGTTGAGCGCGTAAATGTCTTGTTGGCCCTGTCGTCTCGGGTGCATCCACCTGTTTTCCCTCATCTCGATGGGAGGCTCCGCGACCCGGTGGGGTGCCTCCTTCCATTCCCCCGCGACAATTCGGTCAAACACTGTCAATCGGAGATGGAGAGGGGTCAATCCTTCCACCTCGAAAAGGGCCCGGGCGTCACGCGACTGCGCCTCGCGCCTCTTTTTGGGTGGTTTCCGCGCTGTCGGGAAACCCCTGCCAGGGCGCTGGCTGTCGGGTGGAGCCTTGCCGGTTTCACGGGCCTTTTCCGGGTTGATGTCCAGCGCGATGGCCCGCTCCTGCTCCCGCGGCTTGAAGGGTTCGCCAAACATGTCATTGGAAAGGTCGTACAGGGTTGGCAAAGGGGAGTCGAGAAAGATGTCGCTGTTCACATTGCCGGTGGATTCCGGGTTCTCGCCCGCCGCTTCCTCGTCGCCGTCATTAACCCCACCCCGTGCCCTGGAATCCTGGTGGCCGGTGCCGCCGGATGTCGGCAGCCATTCGGCAAGCACCCAAAGCCCCTGGCGTGGGGCTGCCGCCCCAACCAGGGCAACCACCGCTGCCACGAGGATCAGGGAAATAGTAATCCCCGCCATGGGAAACCGGCCTCGCACGGGCCTGGTTGCGAGGGACTGGCCCGTCACTGGTTCGGCAAAAACGCTTCTCAAACCTCCCCAGTAAACCAGCACAAGCCACAGGCTTCCGACGGCGGTGTAACCCGCCAGCAAGGCCATGGTGACGGGATGGTCGCTCATGGTCACGGAAAAAAGCATCAGGAAAAGGCTGACAACACAGGCCGAACGCATGCAAAGCGGGATCACCGAGAAGGCCGCAAGTCCCAAACCCAGGTTCCGCAACCCGAAAAGCAATTGCAATTCCAGGGGGTACCCCTCATGGCCCATCCATGGGCGAAAATATTCAAGAACAAATGGAGCTATCAAAAGTCCAGAGAGGACCCGGCCGGCTAGGCGCGCTTGTCTCGTGTTGTCCTTCCAGCCACTGTTGGCCCATTTTCCCAAAACGGCGGCAAGGGCCACCCAACCCGAAGCCCAGACTACTGCCTGCCAGGCCGGCCTGTTGTGGTCAGCAGCCATTTCTACGGCGGCTGTGGCAAGGCACAACAGGAGGAAGGTTACCCTACCCACCATTTTCCGCATTTCAGGAACCATGACGGGCTTCACTCCAGCCATCCACCAGCAAACCCGGCACGTCATCGGGTCGCCGGAACCAAATCCAGGCATCGCCCGGCCGTTCGGAGCAATCCGAAGGGGCACCCCCGAAACCATTCAGTGAAAGAACGGCCCAACGACGATTGCCCCGGTCGCATGGACCGCAATGGGCAGCCCTATGCCCTTTGTTGGTGGTCACCACCACCTGGAGTCCATCCCGGAAACCCCGGCAAACCGGGCAGGCCAAAACCTCGTCCAATTCCTTCGGAACCTTCTCGGCGGATGCCAATGCGTCCAGGATCCTTTTTTTCTGGAGGGAGCCCGATGCCGCAGGCAACTCCACTCCGCTGCAGGCAAAACCAATCTCGGCTCCCTCGTCCAGCCAACCGCTTGCCAAACTGGCGGCAACCCGGATGGACCACTCGAAGGAACAGTTGTCCCTACCTTCCGAATGATTATCCGGGTGTGTGTCCAGAACGATCTGAACCAATGGCCTTGAATTGGATTGCAACTCGCAGACGATGAGCCGATCATGTTTTGCCGACTGGCCCCAGTGAATGCGCCTGGGTGAGTCGCCCCGACGGTAGGGACGAACGCCCATGACATCCCCGTATGAACCAACTTTTCCCCGTGAGACCTGTCCCTCCACCAGCCTTTCCGAGATGACAGAAGGCACCGGACCCGCGGGAAAAACCCTTGGCCAGACCACCAGGCGGCCGTTCTGCGAAACTTTCCTGGAGCGCCTCCAGATACCGAAGGGAAACCCGGAACCCAGCCTCGCCGAATCCAAAGGGTATATTCCCCTCTTGTTTGCAAGGAGTTTCCAACCGCATTCCACCTCGCGCCTGCCCGGAATCCTCGCCACGGCCACTTCCACCGCGCCACTCTCGCGATGGAAAGCGCCTTGCACCGAAAGTCCCCATGCCGACCAGGGTGCCCGGTTGGAAACCAGTAACCGTGCTGCACATTCATCGCCTTCCGTCACAACACCCCTGTCAAAGCCGATGGATGCGCGGAGAAATGCCATGGAAACAACCGGCCAGACGGATCCGGCCACCACCACCGCGCCGATTCCGGCAGCCAGCGCGAAACCCTGTGGATGCAGGAAAAATCCACAGGCCAGCGAGGAAAGGGCAGCAAGAACCAACACCCCGAACGGGTTGTATACCGCGGCGCGCACTTTGGCGCTGAAAACGGGAAAGAAATCGCGGCGGGCCAGTTCCCCCAACACTCCTGCCCACCCGCCGCTCGCCCGCGGGGCTAAACCGCTCACAACGGGCACTCCGTTTCGCCTTCGCGTATTGCACTTCGGGCCTCTTCGGGGGTTGGCCAGACCGGCAAAGGATCCTTGAATCGCGCCCACCCCGCCGGACCTTTTTCCATCTCCTTATCGGTCAGCTGAACAGCGTCCAAGGCCTCACGCACCGCTTCAATGTCCATCCGGTCGCCGATGAACACCAATTCCTGACGGCGGTCACCCCAAACCCCACCCTCGGTGATTTCCCGCAAGCCCTCCGCCTGTTGGGCGGGGTCGTCAGGCCAGTCATCCCGTGGAGTGGCGTGCCACCAGAAACCCTGCGGCGAGAGTTCGGTCACCCGCCCCGCCTGGGACCAGATGCCGATCCAGTCGGGTCTGGTGGCTATCCAGCAAAACCCCTTCGAGCGCAGGATGCCCCGCATTAACCGTTTACGGTTGAAAAATTTCTCCAGCCGGGCGGGATGAAAGGGCTTTCTGGCCCGGTATACGAACGATGTGATGCCATATTCCTCGGTCTCAGGCTGTTCTTCCCCACGCATCACCGCCAGCCAGCCGGGGGCGCTTGCCGCCTTGTCGAAATCAAACAGCCCCGTTCCCAGCACCTCCTCCAAAGCAACCCTGCCCCGGATGCTGCGCGTGATGACGGCGCGGGGGTTCAGTGATTTCAGGCAGGCCTCCAGGCGCTCCAGACGACTGATCGGGAGCAGGTCCACCTTGTTCACGACGATCACGTCGGCGAATTCAATTTGGTCGATTAGCAGGTCCACCACCTGCCGCTCATCCTCTTCCCCCAGGGCTTGCTTCCTGTCCAAAAGGGAATCGGGAGAATGGTAATCCTCCAGAAATCGCGCGGCATCCACCACCGTCACCATGGTGTCCAGCCTTGCCACCCCGGAAAGCGAATTACCTTCCTCATCCTCGAAGGTGAAGGTCTCAGCCACAGGAAGTGGCTCGGAAATCCCGGTGGACTCAATGAGCAGGTAGTCGAAACGCCCTTCCCTGGCGAGCCGGGTCACCTCCTTCAGCAGGTCTTCCCGCAGCGTGCAGCAGATGCACCCGTTTTGCATCTCCACCAGCTTTTCCTCGGTCCTGGAAAGGGCAGCCTTGCCCCCCTTGACCAACGAAGCATCAATATTCACCTCCGACATGTCGTTGACAATCACCGCAACGCGCATGCCCTGCCGGTTGGCCAATACATGGTTCAAAAGCGTTGTTTTCCCGGCACCCAAAAAGCCAGAGAGCACCGTCACCGGCAACCGCCGGTCCTTACCGGCCTTGCCGGATTTCCTGTTGGTCATGCCACCCATAGCCCGCCACCTCCCCTTGTCATCTTCAAAAAACTTCTCGATCCCGAAGACTCACCCGCGCTTGCCACTCCGGTTTTCCCTGCGAAAGAACGCAATTGGGTCAGCACCCCGCCCCAAGGGCCGAGTGCACCTGAAACAACTTTGCCAGGCCGCCATTTCCTGCGGGCCACCCTTTCCCAAACCAACGCCATTTCCCTCCCTCGCACCACAGGCGGGGTGGGCTTTCCCAGCAGACTTTTCTGTCGGTAGCCGGCAACCAGGTTCTCGGCAACCCAGTGCTCGTAGGCGCCCATCCACTCAGCCATTGCCCTCACCAAGCCGCTTGCAATCTCCAAATCTGGACGGCTGAACGGTCGCCGTCTGGCACCAAGATCTTGATGGCTGTGAACCGGAATGGCAGGCGGTCCCTCCAACAAAAACGGATCAAAGGTATAGCGCTTGACCCACAAGGCGTTTCCCGAAGCGTCAGCGATCAGTACCCCGAATCCCCACAGGTACACCTGACTGTCACCCCGGAGCCGTGCCAGATACAGGGTGGATTGCCCGGCCCCCCGGGGCGGGCGAATCCTGCACATGCCTAACTGACACAGTAGATTGCCTTCTTTGCGGCGAATATCCTGGCCGAAACACCACAGCTGCTGGTCCAAAAGACCCGCCAATAAACGATTGCCCGTGGATGAGCTCATTGGGAAACCCCTTGGATTTCCCGTTCATTGCGGCGTCGGGATCGAGACGAGCGAAAAAAGGACACCGCCTTCTGGCTGAAGCCTGTCCTTTTCAAGAACGGCTTCCGGGATCGAGACGAGCGAAAAAAGGAACCCACCTTCTGGGCCGTTCTCGTAAGCAACCAGC
>DKBS01000127.1 GCA_002451275.1 Planctomycetaceae bacterium UBA6894
CAGCGCCCGAAAGTGCTGTTTCGAAGCCTGACAATTCAGGATCACCCGCATCATGCCCCCATAGCTGAAGGGCGGGTGTGGATTTTTTTTGAGGGGTTGTTGGCAATGTCCATCGACAAAAGTCTCCGTCGTAAAAGCTCCATGTCGGGAAGCCGCAGTGTTCTCACCCGCGCCGAGCGCATCGCGGCCCTCAAGGCTGATGACAAATGGACGGATGGTCGCAGCCCCTTCAACCTGCCCAAGGTTCGCGTGATGAAGCTTGGCAAGAAGCCCAAGAAGGCCGCCAAGACCGCTGAAGATGCCAAGGACGCCAAGGGCGGCAAGGCTGCCGGCGGCAAGAAGTAACCCGCCAAGTCCGGCTGAGAGATGCAACGCGCGCGGCTCACGGCCGCGCGCGTTTTTTCGTGGGCGTCACCAGCGTCCCAGGCGACCGAATGTGGTAAGCAGGCTCAGGCCCGAGGAAAACACCAGCACGCAGGTCGATGCGGTCAGGAAAGCCGTGCCCACCGCGTTGTCCCGGGGCGCGTGTCGGCGCGCCACCCTTTCCAGCGCCTGTTCCAGCACCGCTCGAGCAGGATGGTCCCAGCGGCTCCACCGCAATTGCGCGTAGGCCCATCGCGGGGCCGCTTTCATCGAAAGCCAGACCGGGTCGGTGAACGCGGCACCCTGGTAGCGATGCGTGGTGGATTCTGGGCCGAAGCGCAGTTTGTCTCCGTCCAGTTCCGGTTTCAGCCCGCTCTCCAGGCAGGCTCGCAGCAACAAACGCCGCAGTTTGGCCGCCCGCAGGTTGTAGAGATGTGTCAGCCCCAGGCGAAACCACAGTTCCACCAGCACCCACAGGATTACCAGCGCGAAATACCCGAAAAACAACCCGTGCCAGAAGGACGGGGTGCCAAGAATCCCCGGCTTGGCGCGCGACACTGCCAGGGCGCGCCAGTTTTCATGCAGGGTGGCCAGCATCTGCGGGATTACCACCACCACCAGACCCGAGGCGCCCAGCAACAGCCAGCCCAGGTCCCAACCCCCGCCGACCAGCGTGGGGCGCGTGCGCAAATGCCACCGCGCCACCCGCAGCAGGTAAATGCCCAGCGTCAACAAAGCCAGCGACAATGCCAAGACCATGCTTCCAGGGCCTGACAGGTTTGGGGAGCCGATGGGATGGGCGCTCCCGGACTGTGGGCCTACCCGCATCATGCTGGAAAGCGGATTGCCCGGCAACAGTCACCTTCCCCACTTGCGCGATATCCCCACCCCGCGGAACATGGGGCTTTGGTTCCCGGTCGGGCGGCATGGGTGGGGCGGTTCCCCTTCCCCGCGCCCGACTGCCCACAAGGCGGCTCAAAGCATGCGCAGGCACACTCTCGGCGACACCGGTTTGCAGGTTTCCGTTCTGGGATTTGGTGGCGGGCCCATGGGTGGTTTCTACGGTGGCTTTGAGGAGGCCGAATCCATCCGAGCCCTGCACCTTGCCATCGACCGCGGTGTCAACCTGGTCGATACCAGCCCCTACTACGGCGGTGGCAAGTCCGAGGAAATCATCGGCAAGGGGCTTCAGGGCGGCTGGCGCGCCAAGGTCATTCTGGCAACCAAGTGCGGCCGCATTGCCAAGGACCGATTCGACTTCACCGCCAAGCACATCCGGGAAAGTTGCGAGACCTCCCTGCGCCTGCTCCGGACCGACCATGTCGACATCCTCCAGGCTCACGACATCGAGTTTGAGCCAAATCTGGACATGGTCTTCACCGAGACCTACCAGGCCCTCCAGGATCTCAAGCGCCAGGGCAAGTGCCGCTTCATCGGCATGACCGGCTACCCCATCCGCCTTCTGGCCCGTGCCATCCAGACCTGCAAGCTCGATGTCGTCATCAGCTACTGCCATGCCACCCTGCTCGATGACGGCATGCAGACCGATCTCATCCCCGTGGCGCAAAAAAACGGCACCGGCATCATCAACGCCAGCGCTATGAGCATGGGCCTTCTCACCATGGCGGGCCCCCAGGACTGGCACCCCGCTCCTGAGGCCGTGAAGGTCGCCTGCCGCAAGGCCGCCGAGGTGTGCGCGCGTCACAACGCCGACCTGGCCCAGCTTGCCATGCAGTACCCACTGATGGATGACCGCATCGCCACCACCCTGGTGGGCATGAAAACCCCGGCCGAGGTCGAGTCGAACCTCCAGGCCGTCAGCCAGCCGGTCGATCAGACGCTGCTGGGGGAGGTGCTGGCCGTCCTCGCCCCGGTGAAAAACCAGCGCTGGGACAGCGGCCTCTTCAAAGCGCAAGCCTGAGGCCGCGTTTCAGTTGCGGGTCAGTTGGGCGGTGTCGCGCGCGATGGTGGCGCAGATCTGCTCCAGCGGCAGGTCGTTTGGTTCCAGACCGAAGGGATCCTCAATTTCCACGCCCGCTTCCTCGATGCCCAGCATGCCTAGCGCCACCAGCGCCGCGATCGCCGGTGCCGCGAAGCCCACCTTCTCGATCAGCACGAACGGAAGCGAGAAAACGTACAGGGTGATGCTCAGCTTGATCAGCGACGCGTAGATGAACGGCAGGGGCGTCTTGTGGATCTTCTCGCAGGCCCCCTGTTGGTCCACCATGATGGTGATGCAGTTGGTCATCAGTTGCGCCGTGCGCGTGTCGATCTTGCCGGTGATCTGCTTCTCGTGCACCCACTCCTCCATGGCCCGCGCCAGCCGTGTGGGTGGATTGCCGACCGACCGCACCCGTTCGAAAAGGCTGCCGGGTAGGTAATGCGCCAGTTCCTCCAGGTTCAGGTCGTCGCGAAGCCCTTGCTTGATCGAGAGCACATAGGCTGCCACCAGCCTGGCCAGATCGTCAGCCGGCCCCGCCCACACCTGGCCGATGCGCACCAGGCTGCGGCTTTGGTTGACAAGCATTCCCCAATGGCCACGCCCTTCCCAGTACCTGCTGTTGGAGCTGGTGGTACGGAACACGATCAGCATGCTCAATGCCACGCCCAGAACTGTGTGCCCGATCGGATCTAGGGAGGGAATCACAATATCCCATTTCAGGCGTTCCTCTACCACGGGGAACACATCTAGCTTCAGCACGGTCAAAAACAGGCTCAGGATCGCAACAGATGCCACCCGGCCCAGCACCCGGGGCAACACCGTACCCTTGTACCGCAGGATCAGCCGAAACCAGTTATGGCGATCGTAGGTGATCATGCGCGTGAGGGGTTTCCGTTACGCCGGGTCTGGGGAGCGGATTGGGTCATTTCTTCTTCCACCAGTCGGCGTGGGGCACCTGGGCTGGTTCCTTGCCCGGGTTTTCCCATTGGCCTCCGTAGGCCTTCTTCAGGGTTTCCAGGTACTGGGCCCAGCCATCCCGGGCCGCCTTGATCTGGGTAGCCGTGGCTTCCTCCCGGATTTCCGGGCCCGGGAACGGGTCAGCCACCGAGTCCATCAGTTGCGCCCCCAAAACCTCGATCTCCCGGTCCTTCAGGATGCGACCAAACCGGGGCCGGTGAGGCGTGTACAAAGCGTTGGGCGTGGTGATGGTGGGAAGAGCGTTCAGCCTCCCTTGCGGTGCTGCCTCGGAAACCATCTCCAGGGCTTTGCGCAACCCTTCCAGGCTGGCCTTGGCGACCTCGCCCCCGGGTCCATCCTTGCCGGTCTCCTGCCGCAGGTGTTCCTCCGCCTTGGCCCACAATCGTGTGCCGTAATAGGCGGCTTCCAGGGGGTCGTAGGGCACGGTGGCGGCGGTCAGTTTGTCCTTGCAGATGTCCTTGAAGCGCTGGTTTTCCTGACCCGCAATGCTGGAAAGGTAGCTCCACACCAGGTAATCACCGGCGAAAAGGCCGGGATCTTCCGCCTTCTCCAGATCCCGTTCCGTCAGGGAGAGGCTCAAGACAGGCACCCGGTTGGGATTGTCCGCCTTGCCCCTGTCACCTTTGCGCAGCGCATGGAAAAACCGTTCATTTACCCGCAATCCGTTCAAGGTATTCAGAATCATGTCCGGTTGCGCGGCAAGCGCCTTGGCCGCGGCCTCCTCGGCCAAGGACGGATTTTTGAGCGGTACAAACGATTCGCCCACAATCTCGAAATCACCCTTGAAGCGCGTGTCCAGGTACAACCGGAGCACCTCGAAGCTCGCCCGCGGGTACACGTAATCGCTGCCCACCAGGTAAAGCCGCCTTGCCCTTTTGCTGGTATCCGGAAGCCATTCTTTGCGGGCGAACGAGAGCGAACGCTCGATTTGCTGGTTAGGGATCAGGCCCAAATAAACCACATGCTTCGAATCCTCAAGCCCCTCGAACTGCATCGGGTAGAACAGCAGGCAGTCCCTGCCCTCCTTGGCCTGCTTTTCCAGCACTTCCACCACCGCCTTGCGGCAGGAACTGGTCCAGCAGCCAAAGATAACGCGGCAGCCCTCCTTTTCCACCAGCCGCTGGGCCTCGGCCGCGTAAGCCGTCGGGTTGGATGCCCCGTCGGCCCGCACGATCTCCACTTTCCGGCCCGCGATGCCGGGCTTGTCATTCTTGTCCAGCGCCCCTGCGTTGATCTCATCCACCGCATGCCGCACCGCGTCTGCCAACGGAAGTTCATCCACCTCGAACGGCCCGCTCCGTGAAAACAGCACGCCTACCTTGATCGGTTCGCCCGTGAACACAGCCACGGCCCCACCAGATCCGTCCTGGCCCTCCCCGTTGTCCTTGGTGTCTCCCTTCGGGACCGGCCTCAGAAAAAACAGGGCCAGACTGCTGGCCACGGCCAGAAGGGCGATCAGTCCGCTGGCCCAGGCCAGCCAACTGGATTTGCCGCGGCCCCTGGGTGATGTTTCCACCCGGCTGGCAATCTTGGTGGGCGAGGTGTAAGTCGGCAACTCGCCGCCATTCTGAATGGCCTCGATCTGTTTCACCACCAGGCCGGCGTCGGGCGGGCGGTCATCCGGATCCTTGGCCAGAAGGCGTTTCAGCAGGTCCAACACTTTTTTGGGAATGGTCCGACCTGTGTTCTCCAGGTCAGGCATTGGTTCGTCCACGGTGTTTTGCAGCACCGCCATCGTGTCCTCGCCGGCAAAAGGCAGTTTGCCCGTCACCATGCGGTAAAGAACGCAACCCAATGAGAAAAGATCCGTGCGTTGGTCGCAGGGCAGGCCATACACCTGCTCCGGTGCCATGTAGCTGGGGGTGCCAACCACCATGCCTGCCGCTGTCAGGCTCGAATCCTTGGCCACTTCCTTGGCCAGGCCGAAGTCGAGCACTTTCACCCGTTTGAATTGTCCGCTTTCCTTGTCTCGCTCCAGCCAAAGGTTGGCCGGTTTGATGTCCCGGTGCACCAGACCTGCCTTGTGCGCTGTCGCAAGCCCTTGCGAGGCCTGCTTCAGGATGTTCAGCGCGTCGTCCACGGGCAGCCAGCCATCCCGCGAAAGCCTGCCGTCCAGCGGCTCCCCGTGCAGGTATTCCATGGCCATGAAGGGCACATTCGCGCTCACCCCCACCTCGAAGATGGTCACGATGTGTTCGTCCGAAAGCGAGGCGGCCAGCCGCGCCTCCTGTTTGAACCGTTCCACATAGGAATCGTCGGCAAGTTCCGGGCGCAGCACCTTCAGGGCAACCCGGCGGTTCAATCGGCGGTCGATCGCGTCAAACACCACACCCATGCCGCCGGAGCCCAAGACGCGCAGGATGTTGTACATCCCCAGCCGCGCCATCTCTCCCGGCTCTTCGGGCGGATCCAGATACGGGTAATCCTCGGGCGGCTTTTCGCCGCTTGAGGCAGTGTGGGCGGAGGCTTTCGCGGGGGGGGCATCAGCGGACCGGGCCGTGGCCCCGCCCGGGGCGATCATGGTCGCTGGATCGGCGGGTTTTGCCAACGGCTTGGTTTCACCGGTTTTCTCCACCCCCGGCCGGACTAGGGACGGGTCGCTGATCCGGTTGGCCTCGCGGATCCCCGACAGGATGGTTTGGGTCAGCTTTTTCTGGCAGGTCTTGCAGGTTTTCAGGTGGTTGCCAATCCGATCCCTGCCCTCCGCCTCCAGGGTTTTGGCTTTGAATGCTGCCAGCTCTTCCTCGGGGGGACAAGATTCTGGGTTGTTGATACCGCCGGTGCTCATCGCGCGCCCCTGGGTCCTAGGCGTTTACCACAGGTCTTTTAAAGAACCTGCGGGGTTGGTTCAGTTTCCGGGGTTTTTCGCCAGCTCCCATACAGGGTGCGTCAACGCTGGTGAATTACCATGCCAAAGCCGAGCCATATTAATATGAAGCCTTTATGCTAAGAATCTATCGCCAA
>DKBS01000186.1:0-205 GCA_002451275.1 Planctomycetaceae bacterium UBA6894
GTTGGACTCAAACGACGACTGTTAAGCTTTCTTCTTTCAAGCTGTTTGGTTATACTGGTGATTCTTATAATGTTACATTTGAGTTATCTCGAGATGGTAGTTTTCTTGGGCCAGCAGATACGGTAACTGGCACCAATGAGTTTATATTTAATGTTGGTATTGGTTACATTTCAAATAACGTTCTTACTGCAGGAAACTATCTTTT
>DKBS01000186.1:440-1141 GCA_002451275.1 Planctomycetaceae bacterium UBA6894
CAAATAACGTTCTTACTGCAGGCAACTATCTTTTGCGCATAAAAGGTCCAAATATTAGTGGGAACGAATTCCTAAGTGCTGGATATAATTATAATAATACCCCTACAAATACTACGAATTCTGCTTACGGATTTTCAAATGCGACTCAAACCGCAGTCACGGGATCTCAGTATTTAACCTATCAACTTTCCGCCGTCCCCGAACCCGGCACCATGCTGCTGGCATCTATGGCGGCAGCCTGCGGTGGCGGTGGTGCTTGGTGGCGCAAGCGGAAAAATGCCAAAAGGCACGCCGAGCCAAAGCCTATAGCTGAGGTGTAAAGCTTTGTGTCTTTTAATCCGTTGATGCGCCCAGCAATATCCCTGTGTCCAGGCCCCATGTTGAGTACCACCGGATAATTTATAGCATTCCTCTGTCGGACTTGAAAAACCCGCGGTGCCGGGGCCGGTTGACCTACAAACTGGTCAACCTTCGAAAAATACTGCTTTGCTGGGAAGCAACAGGAGCGCTGAAGGATTGGCCAGACGGTCAGGGTAGCCTGACTCGTTCCCTTGAAGCCCCCCTCAGGTCGTCCAGCCAGGGAGACCGTCTTCAGGTTCAAGGTGCCTTTTAGTTTGGTTTCCACGTCACCTTGGGCCCTCGACCTGGGGGCACACGCAGCCGCTGGCAAGGCTCAATACGCAACAGACAACCGACAGGGT
>DKBS01000186.1:1396-2022 GCA_002451275.1 Planctomycetaceae bacterium UBA6894
ACAGGGTGTGGGACGCAGGGTTTTGCTCCTTCGCCGTCGAACGACCCGGCTCAACAGTCGGAAGGGCACGGGCGCTTTACATTTGGAAAAGCGCCCGTGCCCCGGCGATCTGCTGTAGCGCCTGTTTTGGCGAGCTGTTCCCCACACGATCCCCCCGTTTCGCTGAACATACTCCTCGCTGACCTTCTGCATCGTGTGCTGGTTTGCATGAAACCTTTTCGAAAAGTACTGCATCTTCCCGGCTGCGTCCTTCTGGTTGAACAACGGTAAGCCGCCCGTGCCACCAGCCGGTTTCAACAGGACCGGAGTATCCAGTTCCCTTCCAGATCGCCTGGTTGCCAAACCGTTCCCAGACCAGCCAATCCGTTTAGGTGCGGATTTCGGCTTGTAGGATTCTACGCAACCGGGACTGGCACCCAGAACCTTGGGATTTTCCCCACCAAACATGCCACAGGAAACCACAGGTTTTTCAATCGAGTTTCAACCAGCTGCAAGACCAACCTTAGTACGAAAATCCCTGACAAAAACGAAAATCCATGTCTTTGCCGGCGAAGTATTGATGGGCAGACGAGCCACACCGCCAAGGAGCAAAGCCATGCAGCGCGATGACTGGAAATTCCATTACA
>DKBS01000186.1:2252-20902 GCA_002451275.1 Planctomycetaceae bacterium UBA6894
AGCCATGCAACGCGACGACTGGAAATTCCATTACACCGGCAAGCAACTGCTGGAAGCCGCCAAGGCCAAGGTCAGCCATCACCAGGGCAAATACACCTGGTGGCTGGCCACGAAAGACAGCCTGCTGAACACGATTCGATCGGAAGGGCTGGAGGTGTCCGAGGCGCAGGCGTTGCAGCATCCCGGGCACAAGGCGCGGGACTGGAACCAGGGTGCGCGTGTGATGGTTCGCAACGACTTGCAGACCCAGCTCGACGAGTGCCTGCGCAAGCTGGCCTTCCACACCGGTGAGCTCGACTCGTTTCAGGGCTGGGTCCAGGTGTTCGAGGCCAATCAGGGATCAGAACTGCCACTCGATCATGAGGACTGGATGTTCTTCTTCGGCCGGGACCAGTGATCCCGGGGAGGTACAGCAACAGGCTCCGCCAAGGTGCGGGGATTCCGCTTCGTTACGGCATGAAAAAGGAGAGTGCATCATGTTTCCAGGTTTTCCTGGCCGGTATGTCTTTCGTGAAAAGCGCAAACCGCTGGATTGCATCACCCGCGTGCGGTCAAGAACAATGGACAATGCGTGGGCCAAGAACACCGTTTTTATCGAGGAGAGAAACGGCGGACCTGGCTACTGGCTTTGGGTTTCCCTTCGGCGTGAAACCTTGCCGGATGATCTGCAGGCAATCATCCGGGCCGTGAACCGTGAATTGCGGGCGGGGGCGCCTCTTGTGGAATGCCCCGGCTGCATGGCGCTGCGTGATTGGCTGGAAGAACAGGTGCCAGAGGTCCTGGCCGATTTTGATGCCGAGATCGCAAGAAGAGGGCGCACCAGGCCGGATCGGGCGAAATGAAAAGCAATAGCCCTGACCTTGCTTCAGCTTGGGATAAACAAGCAGCGTGGTGCTGGTAGCGCGCATGGCGGGTCTGCTCACGCCCCGGAGTTCCAGCGGGGGCCTTAGGGGCCGTGCACATAAGGATGTCGCCGGTCTTCTTGGTGGATTCGGATCGACACTGGGTGCAGGGTAGCGTGTGGCTCAAGGGATAGATTTTGGAGGCGGACACGGGGAGTGGCCGAGAGTGTGACCGGAGCTGCGTTCTCTCAATAAGCCAGCTTGACGGAAGTGTGCTACCCCGCCTTGTCGGCCTCGGAATTTGCCGGCAACAGTACCTCGTACAGGGCGCCACCCTGGGGCCCTGGGCTGTAGCGGATGATGCCTTGGTGGGCCATGGAGATGCTCTTGCAGATGGCTATCCCCAGCCCGGTGCGGATGCCTGCGTGGCCTCTGGGGCGGCCCAGACGGTCAGATTGGGAACGGATGAACCGCTCGAATAAGCCCGGGCACATCCTCAGGCGGCACTCCCCGCCCACGACTTACTGCAGGTTGAGTACGGAATAAGGAAGTGCCTGCCGCAACCCTTTAGCACGAGAAGCTCGCATAGGTTGCCGATCACGCTGCCTCAAATGCCAACGAGGATTCCACCGAGGCTGCCGATGTAAATCGCGATTTTCGTATCAATCCAAGATTCGCTCATGTTTATTCTCCTTGTTTGGTTGCCGGTTACGCTGACCGAAGTTCCGACATGAGGATTCGTGACACTGTGCTGGGCTCCGGACGGGAAAAAGTTGCTCTTGACCTGCGTTCCCAACGGCGATGGCAAACTCAGGAACGTTCTGGTCGATGCCGCGACCGGCAAAGCCGAGGCGATCGAACTGCCAGCCGACGTGCGGGTTCTGGATTGGTCGGGCGACTCACTTCCGCTTCTGGAATTCGACCGCCTGGGCTGCGAGTTGTGCGTTGTGCTCGTCAGTCATCTTCGAGAGCTGGATGTTGTGGTCCTCGGTCATCTTCCTGATCTGTTGGTTGTGCACGGCCATCATTTCCATCAACTGGGCGCTATGTCGGTCTGTCATCACAAATATCGTGACTATCAAGATGACCAGTGGAACGAGTACGAGGAGGGGTGCCCAAGGCGGACGCCGACGAGCCTGATCGGGCTGGGTCAAGATGGCGCTTTCCATCACATTCCTTCAAAGTTCGAATCAAGGTCAGGTGAGCCGACGACGGTCGGCGAATAGCGGAGTGTGAATTATAACATTTGTGACATCCTATGGCGGGCCCCAGGTTGTCACATCGGCCTGTGGGTATCGCATCGCATTCTACGCAGAATTTTTGTCGAACCGAGTTTGGTAAAAGTGGTGCAGGCAGACCGGACCTGGCCGGACCGCGAATGGACGGATGTTGCTAGCGCGGTGGAATAAACGGCTGAATGGCAAGGCAAGTCAGCCTGTATGATCCTTCGCCGATTTCGCCGGCAGCAGCAGCTCGTACAGGGCGCCACCCTGGGGCCCTGGGCTGTAGCGGATGATGCCCTTGTGGGCCATGGCGATGCTCTTGCAGATGGCCAGCCCCAGTCCTGTGCGGGCCCCGGCGTCGCCGGTGGCGCTAACGAGGATGTTCCAGAGGGCAGCCAGCTCGCTGGGCTTGAGTGCTTGCATAGACAAGCTCGGCCAATCGTACACGCCCCGAGATTCGGACCTCGCGATGACTGCCGCCACCGATTCCTCTGCCCTGAGCCAGTAGACTCCCATGCACCACGCCCTCCGCAGCCGAACGGCAGCGGAAACCGGGCTGCCGTCAAAAGACGATGGTTTCAAAACCCGCGTGATCGGCGGCTCCGGTTCACCGCTTTGTTCTTCCGGGTTTTGGCCAGCTCACATCCAGGTGAAAGTTGTTGAAATCGGGATCATTCAAATCGCCAGCATGCCGAATGACGCCGCCGGATGGCAACGAAGACATTTTGACCTGTTGGCCATCCTGGACAATATGGCCAAACGCCTGGAGTTCGATCAAACGATTGCAAAGATCAATGACACCGTCTTCGAGTTCGGTTGTGACATTGTGGACGCTGATATCCGGCCTGCCGAATTTTCGCATGCCGCGTGAATGGTACCACTTCAACGAGGAATCGGGTTCTTCCGAGACGAGGATCACCGTGTGATGACCGGGAACCGCGGCAGCAGGATCAAAAACTTGTTGTTTCCAATCCGAAGGTTGCCACCAGCGGAACATAAACGGATCGTATATTGCACATCCGCCGTGATCGATCAAATATGTTATAAAGCCGACCGTGTCGCGTAAATAATCCAGCGTCGATGAATCGGTCGGTGTGCCCCGCAAGACCACGCAATACTGGGATTCTTTCACGACTGCAGCGAGTTTGGGATTATCGTTGACGAATACGTCCCAGGGGTATCCCTGGCGGAAATTTCCGGGCACTTCAGGGCGCTTGTTCGGGCCATACGACATTACCTTGATGCCGTCAGGCGCGCCATTGGTGCGGTATTCAAGCCGCGGCAATGGAGTGGATAAATTGATCTCGCCGTAAACGACATAGAACAACATCGGATCGCCGCCACCAGCGACTAGATGCTTCCGTTCCCAAGATTCGATTTCAGAGGTCATGGCATTGTTTCAGAGGCAAAACGACCAAGATAGCCCGCCGGCGGCCAAGATCAGTTGACTTCAAAATACGCCCGATCCGCGGCTCGGGTGGACCGCCTTTTTAGGGGGCGGTATCCGCGGGCGTTAGCGTTTTCCACTTATCCGCTAAAAGGTGAAAACCGAACTCGCCTCCATGGCGCGGACCCGGTTTGAACAGGCCGCTCAAGGTCAAATCTTGGATCGCATTCGTGAAGCCATCCGATCCACACGGCTTGCCCCACGGACGGCGTTTGTAGCCGATGAGCTTTGCTGATGTCGGTTCGCGCAAGGCTGACACAACCGCGCTGACCTTTGACGGTTGCTTCCGAGCCAGTTCCGAGACGACCGCAAAGACCACAACCGGATTGAACGAGAGGCTTTTGCGGGAACCACCAGCGAAAGACTCGTTCCCGATCGACAGAAATACATCGGGAGCAAGGTCCTCGCGTTCGCACTCCGTCCACGCAGGTGCCCACACTTCCAAATTAAAGAATTTCCACGACTTGGATGCATCCTTGTTCGCCGGGGAGCCGTGGCACCATTTTTGGTGATCAGCGTCCTTCCAGCCGAGCCGTCCAAACTTGACCTCGCGTGCCAGCTTCGGCAGGAATTGGGTCGAGCGCACCGCCGGGTTGCCACGCGCAGCTTGAATCAACGGGTCGATCGTCGGCCACAGCCGTTGCCAGACCTTCCAACGCCAGAGCGGCGCGGCATCAGGGCGGCCGAGAACGACATAGGTATCATAGTTGGCGGTGTGGAAAGCCATTCGTATTAGCCCACTAATGACTGTCGCAACCGCGCGGCCACCGACAGACTTTGATTGCAAAACACGCCCGATCCGCCACTCGATTTGATTACCTTGTTAACCGTCCTGGTCCATTAGAGAACGATACAACACTTCGTTCCATGGTTGGCCCCATGGTCCTGTTTGCGTGAGGTACCGCGAATATCCAGGTCGTTGCCCGTTGGCGATCATGGCAATAGGCTGCCCGTCCTGTACTACAGCACACGACTCTCCATCGTCGGACCATTGCAAAGACCATTTATATTTGAACGGATCTTCAAACAAACCTTGGGGGCCGGCATAGCCCTCGGCAGCCGGTGGAGGACCGCCACGATAGAAACCGATTTCCGACCTCTTGGGTGCCGTCACGCGATTAAATACCCATGCATCGGCAACGACTTCAGCGGAACCAGATTCGGAGAGGTACAGCCAAGCCGATGTGCCGTTGTCCTCGAAGGTCGCAGTTCGACCCGAATCAGGGTGCTTCTCGCTCAGGAACAACGAATCGTTCATATGTTCCTCTTCGGCTAACTTGTTTTTCTAAAGAAATACCCTTTTGGCTGGCTGGTACAGGGGTTAACGAGGCTTACGATATGGCGATGTGTGGGACCATTCAAGCGGATTGAGGCGAAATCCCCGCCAGCGAGGGGATAGTCGCGGCATGGCATCCGATGGATGACCACGGATATTTCGGCGTTACACCGATCTGGATTAACTGGAAAACAAGTTAAAGAGGATCGTGGTAGATGACTAAAGGGGACATTCAAATTTTCCCAAAGGGGCAACGATTTTTTGGTTTGCCCAAGGTGTAAACCAGAATGTCCCCTTCAGCTCGATTACTTTGCGGCGGCAACGCCGGGCGTCTTTTTATGTGCGTTCTGCGGGAAGTCGAATGTCAACACGAATGGTTCCGTTCCCGTGTTCTCGATCTCCACACCGCCGTTTGCCAGCGCCGCTTGTGTGATGAATCCAATCTCGGGATAGATTTCTCCGAGAACCATATTCTGGTGATAACCCACGGCCAGCTTTCCAACGCGACCGCTGCCCCTGTTCGTGTGGAACATTGTTGGGCACTCGGGATGGAAAGTCGTCTTCGCGCCAGGCTCGACGATGAGCCGGAGAATCGAGCACTTCTGATCGCCGAGGAAATTTCCGTAAACGATCCATTTGGCGTCGACTCCGCTGCCCTTGAATTCTTCGGCAGGGATCGCCGGACGCGAATTCTTCAAGACGAAATGGGGATCCTGATTCGCTGCAAAGTCGAATTTCTCCACCAGGTAATCCCAGTCTTCATGTCGGGCCCGGGGATAGTCCTCTTGCCGGCAGGCGTAAAATGCATCCTTGGCGCCGATGCGTCCGTCCAGCGTCAGATCCTCGGCCAGGAAGTGCTCATCCATCGTGACATGCAGTTCGTGGGTGCACAGGTTTGTCGGTGAGTGCAGTACGCCATTGGGCATCACGAAGCCGTCATCCAGTTTCATCATCACATGAGGTGCCAGGTGGCGGATCCCGTTGTAATCGGTTTTCCCAAACCGCTTCATGCAGGCGAGGAACTGATCCTTCGTCACAAAACCATACAGGCCCATCGCCGTAGTGTGATAATGCGACGCGCTGACTCCCGGATTGTCAAAGGAGTTGATGTCATACACTTCCCACTTTGACCAGTGCAGGTGATCCGGAATCGGATTCAGATTGTCGAACTTCTTCGAGACAATCGGCCAGGTCGGCTTGCCAAAAAGCTGTTTTGAAAAGTCCGTAACCTTGTCGCCGAGGACGGCATTCGGGTTTGCGGAGATCAAATCCTGAAGGGAGATCACTTGGCCGTCCGAAGTGAGAACGTGCGCTTCTCCTTCGCGAAACGGGGCTTTCTTCGTTCTGGTGTCAATGACGCCCGTCACGATGGGAACGGTGCAACACATCCAAAGTTCATCGAGACCGGTGCCACCCATGTAGTCCGGATAGTACGATCGCGCATCAAGGCGAAGGCGTTTACCTGGGGAACAAAATGTCCGGCCGGCGTAGCGGTGGAGAAGTTGGAAGACTCCGCCGTTCTTGTTGAGACAGTTATCGAGAACCGTAGCGATGCCACCGCCCGACCCATCGATCACATTTTGTTGGGGATACTCGTGCAGTTTCTCTGCGAGAATCGAAGTCGTCGCGGCCATGAGCATTGCTCCTCATTGAGTCTAAAGGAAACAATCAGTTCCAGAACATCGCAGGATAGACGAAAGATATTGCTTTTGCTCAAAGATTTATGGGGCGGGCCGAGGGATTTGAGACGGATGACATGTTTCACAAATCGATATTTTTTGAAAAGGTGTGAGAAAAGCGTTTTTGTTTTGGAGCAGCAACGCCGGGGACAAAGCACCTGCAAGTCGTTGACTGCCAAACTAAAACAGCTCGTCCCATTTTTTGAGGACGAGCTGTGAGTGATTCAAATCGGGGCGACAGGATTCGAACCTGCGACTTCTTGGTCCCAAACCAAGCGCTCTAGCCAGGCTGAGCTACGCCCCGTTGTTTGATTGCCACCTGAAGGTGATAGCGGTTGGTAGCAAGAGTTCCGGGACTAGGATTCGAACCTAGACTAACTGGTTCAGAGCCAGTCGTGCTACCGTTACACCATCCCGGAAAGTTTGCCCCATTTGCCAATCAAGCAAGCTTAATCTAGCAACGGGGCCCCGATGCTGTCAAATCGGCTTCTTCAGCCCAGTTCCTTGACTGCCTTGTTGTAGATTGCCACGCATTCCCGCACATCCCCGGTCGGGTCCTGCGGTTTGGCCTCGTATTCGATGCTCACCATCTCGGTGAAACCGACATCCGCCAGGGCTTTCAGCACGCCGGGAACATCCAGCACGCCCTTGCCGAAAATCACATCTTCCTTGGTGGCGTTGTCATGGTCCTTCAGATGGACCGCAAAGTTGCGCTTGCCCATCTTCAGGATCTGTTGCGCCGGATCCAGTTTCTTGCCCACCTGGGCGGAGCGGATCAGGTGCCCGGTGTCCAGGCACGAACCGATCAGCCGGTGGTGATCCTTCACCGCCGCCAGGATGGTGTCGGCGTCGTACCAGCGGTGCAGCTTGCCGCCACCCACTGGTCCGTGCGGGTGGATCGCCACCGCGATGCCGTATTCCTCGCAGCACTTGTCCAGGCTGTCGAAGCTGTCCGGGTCCGGATCGGCGGTCAGCACCTTCAAACCAGCGCCCTTCGCGAAGTCAAAAACCTTGCGGTTGGCGTCGTGGTCCTTGGTGAACCGCTGCACGCCCCAGGCCCGGGGGGAAACGCCGTAATCGGCGCACAGCTTCTGGAAGGCCTCAAGCTGCCGACCAGTTGCACCCAGGGGTAGGTGCTTCTGGTAGAACTCGGCATGCTGGATGCCCAGTTCCTTCATCCGCTTCAGCGCCCCCTCCAGGTCGAACTCCCGGAAGGTGTAGGTTTGGCAGCCCAGCAAAAAGCCAGGGGCCGCCGCCCGGCTGGCAAGGCTTGCCAGCGCGGGGGCCGATGCGACCGCTGCGGATGCCGCGGAAACAAAGCCGCGTCGGGAAAATGTGGTCATGGGTTCGCTCCTTCGGTGCGGCCGGATTAGCCCTTCAGGTACTGCTTGTACCCGCTCAGCTTTTCCGACCAGCCTTCACGGTAGGTCTTGGTCAGGTAGGCCTGGGCCGCCGGGTCGCTGGCCTGGAAGTTCTTAGCGTCCCAGTCAAACGCCTTGCCCGCGCGGTAGGCCACGGTGCCCAGCAGCACCATTTCGGTCAGCCGGGCGCTGTAGTCGAAAGAGCACAGCGGCTTGCCTTCGCCCTGGATGGCCATCAGCCATTCCTTCCAGTGGCCGATCGATTTGGCGATGGTCGGCTCAGGCAGCTTCACGCCCTCGAATTTTTCCTTGGGCAGGAAGCTGTAGCGGCCGTAGTCGGCCTGAACCATGCCCTTCTCACCCACGAATAGCACGCCGTTGTCCCACTTCAGCATGCCCTCCACGCCGGGCTTGCGGCCGCCGTCGTACCAGTGCACCTTCACGGCGGGGCGGTTGCCATTGGCGGCGAATTCCCAGTGGGCGGTCAACTCGGTGGCGGCGGTGTAGGGACTGACCGGCGTTCCCTCGGCGGAAACCCGGGTGGGGATGTCCAGATTCAGCGCCCAGAAGGCCAGGTCGATGAAGTGGCACCCCATGTCGGCCAGCGTGCCTCCACCAAAGGCCCAGTACTTGCGCCAGTTGAAAGGCACATATTCCTTGCTGTAGGGCACGGGCTGGATGGGCCCCAGCCAAAGGTCATAGTCCAGACCTTCGGGCACCTTCTCGCCCACGGGCTGCTGGCCGTTGCCACCCCAGGACTTGGCGCACCACACATGGACTTCCTTCACCGGGCCGATCACGCCGGCCTGGATGATCTCCACCACCCGGCGGTAGTTGTCGCCCGAGTGGATCTGGGTGCCCATCTGGGTCTGCAGCTTCTTGGCGGCGGCCATGTTGCGCAGAATGCGGGCCTCTTCCACGGTGTGGGTGAGCGGCTTCTCGCAGTAGACATGCTTGCCGGCGTCCAGACCCATAACGGCGGCAGGGAAGTGGGTGTGGTCGGGTGTGGCCACCAGAATGGCATCCAGATCCTTGCGGTCGAGCAGCTTGCGGAAATCGCGCTCAAAGGGCACATCGGGCCACTTCTTGCGGGCCTCGGCGGCGCGCTTGTCATCCACATCACACAGGGCGGCGACGATGCCACCAGAGGGCTCGATCTCCACCAGGTTGTTCATGCCGCGGCCGCCGATGCCGATCACGCCCACGCGCACCTTGTCAGCCAGTGCCGCCTTGGCGGGCAGACGGGCGGCCATCAGGCCCGCGGTGGCGGTGGCTGAACTCAGCACGAAGCTACGGCGATTCATGGGAAGATGACGCATGGCGAACTCCTCTGGTGGGGAAACGGCCCGATTCGCTAGGCCTGGTGGTGGAATAAGGGAAAATCCGTGCGCGGGGGAATAGTCTCGCGAAGTAACCGCATGATATGCCAGTCTGACAGATGCCACAAGCAGGGGCCCGGGGAAGCCTGAAAATGTGTTGTAGACGGGTTTTTCAATGGTTTGGGCTGCTTTCCATGCTTTTTTGTGGCAGCCCGGCCCCGCTGAACGCCCAGGACTGGCTGCGCCCCGAACCGGGGCAGGCGCCCCGCTGGGGTCATGCCCAGGGGCTGTCCATCAGCCTGCACCCCAGCCCCGGTCCCCGGGGTCTCATCCGCATCCATGCGCCCTACCTGGGCCAGCCGTTTCCCCGGGTGATCAATTTTGTGTCCATGGAGCCGGTCGCCAACGGCCGCCGCAGCCAGTCCGAACTCGAACGGTCCGCGGATGGCCAACCCGGGCTTCGTTTCACCAGCGGCAATTCGCTCGGGGAAGCCCTGCGGGCGGAAGTGGCCAGCCCCGCGACGGCCATCATCGGAAACCAGGCCGACCACCAGACGCTGCGGCTGTTCATTGCCAGCGAGAAGATGACCAATGGCGCCCACCCGGTGGTGGAGGTGGAGTTTGATTCCCGCCGGCCCCATGCGGTGACCTTTCGCACCCACGCGGCTCCCGGGTCTGCCCCCCTGCGGAGTCTGGTGCTCAGCGCCACCATGGGCAACTACGCCCGCCTGCGCCGGACCTGGCTGGCCGATGGCCCACGGCATGCCCGGGACCTGTGGGGGGATTACCAGCCGGACCGCCTCAACTTCGCGCCCTGGCATGGCTGGAAGGGGAATGAGCTCGCCCGGAAGGATGGGATAACCCGGGTTGCCTGGGATGGTGACGAGGAAAACCCCTCCCAGGCCGAATATGCTCCGGGAGTCTCTCTCCATTGGCGTTATCAGGGTGGGAAAGCCACCCAGATGTGGGAAGCCCGTGCCGTTCCCGGCCTGGAGGCCCGCGTCAACGCGCGCAAGACCTACTGGGGCGAAAGCGGACCCATTCCCGGCGGCATATCGTTTGAGAATTGCGAACTGGAGGAGCCCTTCCGCCCGGGGGCGGAGTTCACCTTCACGGTCACCCCCAAAACACCGGCGGAACTGGGGTTCCCAGCACGGTGACGGGCGGAGCCGTCAATCAAACACCACCGTCTTGCGGTCATACACCAGCACTCGGTGGTTCAGGTGCCAGCGAAGGCCGCGGGAAAGCACGATCTTCTCCAGGTCCCGTCCTTTTTCCAGCAGGTCGGCCAGGTTGTCGCGGTGCGAGATGCGCACCACATCCTGCTCGATGATCGGTCCCTCGTCCAACTCATCGGTCACATAGTGGCTGGTCGCGCCGATCAGCTTCACGCCGCGCTCGAAGGCCCGGTGGTACGGTCGCGCCCCGATGAACGCCGGCAAAAACGAATGGTGCACATTGATGATTCGCCGGGGGTACCGCGCCACAAAATCGGGCGACACCACCTGCATGTAGCGGGCCAGCACCACCAGGTCGATATTGTGCTCTTCCAGCAGGGCCAGTTGTTTTTTCTCGGCGGCCGGTTTCTTGCCGGGTTCCACCGGGATCAGGTGGAAGGGGATGTTGTAAAACTCCGCCCATCGCCTGCCGTCATCGTGGTTCGCCACAATCAACGGAATTTCGCAGGCCAGTTCCCCGGAATGGTGCCGGTACAGCAGGTCCACCAGGCAATGCAGGTGCTGCGAGCAGAACAGGGCCACCCGCAGCGGCTTGTCCGACCGCTCCAGCTTCCAGCGCATGTTGAAACGGTCGGCCACGGCCGCGAACCGGCGCGGGAACTCGTCGAGGTCCAGCGTGAAACCTTCCAGGTCCCACTCCACCCGCATCAAGAACAGGTCGCGCTCGGCGTCCTGGTGCTGGTCGGCGTGGAGGATGTTCGCTTGGTGCCGGGACAGGAAATCGGCCACCGCTGCCACAATGCCACGCTGGTCGGGGCAATCGATCAGCAAAATGGCAGTCCGGGGGGCCTGGTTGGGATTTTGGGTCTGGCTCATGGCGTTGGGGTTTGCCTTGACGGAGAGGTTCGCCTGGACTGCCTGTCTTACAGAATGATTTTTACCTTATCGGCCGGGGAGGGTTTCCCTGTGAAAATAGACCGGCCGGGCTTGTCGCACCCCTCAATTCGCTGTGGTAATATCCGTATCGGCCTCATAACCCGCCCAAACCGCTCCATGGCGCGGCCTGCCTGGGGCGGTCCGGTTCTGAAAAATGCCCCGTTTGAGGTTGTTGCCTGGTTTTTCTCTTGAGGAGTCTCACGCATGCGCAGGACTTTGCTGGCTGCCGGCATGATGGCGGCAATGGCTGTCGTCGCCCCGGTCCGGGCCCAGGAATTGAAGGTTCCCGAAGGTTTCCGCCCCCTGTTCAACGGAAAGGACCTGACCGGCTGGCATGGCTGGGCCATCCATGAAAAGGGAGCCAATCCGCAGGAAATGGCTCTCTCCTCCGTCGAGGACCGCAAGGCGAAGATCGCCAAGTGGACCGAGGACGCCAAAAAGCACTGGTCTGTCGAGAATGGCGAGCTGGTCAACGACGGCAATGGCGCCTACCTCGCCACCGAGGAGGACCTGGGCGACATCGAGTTGCTGATCGACTACCGTACCGTGGCCAAAGCAGACAGCGGCATCTACCTGCGTGGCACCCCCCAGGTCCAGATCTGGGACTACACCAAGGAAGGTGGCAAATGGAACCTGGGCGCCGACAAGGGCTCGGGCGGTCTGTGGAACAACTCGAAGGACGCGCCCGGCAAGGACCCCTCCGTCCTCGCCGACAAGCCCCTAGGCGAGTGGAACAGCTTCCGCATCCGCCAGGTCGGCGAGCGCACCTGGATCCACCTGAACGGCAAGCTGGTGGTGGACGGGGCCCGCATGGAAAACTTCTGGGACCGCAAGTCTCCGTTGCCCAAGCAGGGCAAGGTTCTGCTCCAGACCCACGGCGGCGAGATCCGCTGGCGCAACATTTTCGTGCGCAACATCCCAGCGGCCGAGGGCAATGAGATGCTGAAGGGCCTTGGCAAGGGAGAGGGTTTCAACACCCTGTTCGACGGCACCACCCTGGACCAGTGGACCGGCGCCGCCGGCAACTGCGAGATCAAGGACGGCGCGGTGACCTGCAAGCCCGGCAAGGGCGGCGTGTTGCACACTAAGGAGAAATACGCCAACTTTGTCGCCCGCCTCGAGTACAAGGTGCCGCCCGCGGGCAACAACGGCCTGGCCATCCGCTATCCCGGCTCTGGCGATGCCGCCTACACCGGCATGTGCGAACTGCAGGTGCTGGATGACACCTCCGAGAAGTACAACATGCTCGATCCCCGCCAGTACAACCTGTCCGCCTATGGCATGACCCCCGCCAAGCGCGGCTACATGCGCAAGGTGGGCGAGTGGAACTTCGCCGAGATCACCGTCAACGGCTCCACCATCACCGCCGAGCTGAACGGCTCCCGCGTGCTGGAGACCGACCTGTCCAAGGTGGACAAGTTCATGGCCAACACGCCGCACCCCGGCAAGGACCTGAAGGAAGGCTACTTCGGCTTCGCCGGCCACGGCGACGCTGTCGCCTTCCGCAATGTGCAGATCAAGCGCCTGCCCTGAGTCTGTTTTAACCCTTGTGGGAATTCACAGAGGGCCGCCCTTGCCAGGGCGGCCCTCTGTGTTTGTGATTGGGTGAGGCTGATGAAAGCCCGGACAGGGCTTGAGCCACGCCACAGAGGACCGGCTTCCCACAGGCTTGTTCAAACCCACATTTTTTGGTTCCCCCACACCTAGAATTTGCATGAAATCCAGAGGAAGCCCATAATCAAACCAGATTTAGGGAGCACATCCGGGCATGGTCAGTCTGTATCAAAACCAGGATGGGACCTCCGGTGTTCACCTGATTGGTGATGGCACCTTGCACAGGATGGTGCTGGCGGTGGAAAAAGTACGGGAAAGGTTGAAGCGGGCTGCCACAGCCTTGGAAGCCGCAGGGATTCCCTATGCGGTTGTGGGGGGGAACGCCGTGGCTGCCTGGGTGAGCGAGGTGGACCCCTTGGCGGTGCGCAACACCCAGGATGTGGACATTCTTCTGAACAGGTCGGACCTTGACGATGCTGAAAAAGCCTTGGCTCCAGCCGGCTTTGTGCGACGGGTTTCCTCGGGTATCACCATGTTTCTGGATGGCCCCGAGGCCCGGGCCCGTGATGCCATCCAGGTGGTTTTTGCGGGCGAAAAGGTGCGCCCCGAACACAGCCAACCGGCGCCCAGCCTTTCCACGGTGATTGTCGGACCGGGGCATCGGCTCTTGGAACTGGAATTGTTGGTCGGGATGAAGCTGACATCCTTCCGCCTGAAGGATCAGGTCCATTTGCAGGACCTGGCTTCGGTGGGGCTGATCGATCACGCATGGCCCGTCAAGTACCCGCCACTCCTTTCCGAGCGTTTGCGTCAAATTCTCGACCATCCCGAGGCGTGAGCCCCGGGATGGCTCAAACGTTTACCTCCCCGGCAAAAACTTGAACGGTTCCGCCTTTTCAAATTTCTCCGCCGCATTGCCGCTGTAAGTCTTGCCGCCGGCCACGGCCAGTTTCTTCACCGGCGCGCCTTCCTTCAGGTCCAGGTCCGCCAGGGGAACCCAGAAGACCGTAGGGCTGGTGGCCGAATCGAAATAAAACACCCGGTCCTTCTGGTCGTGCACCGTGCGCCAGATGGTGCTGGCGATGTTGGGCTGCCCGGGCACCGAGATGCCCAGCGGAACCGACACGCCGCGGATGATGCTGAATACCTCGGCCACCGCCTTTTTCGTGTCATCGGTTTGGGGCACGGCATGGATGAAAAACGATGCGCGCGCGAATCGGTCGGAAGCGCGGTTGGTACCCGGCAGCATCGCCAGCCCGCCGATCTGCTCCCAGTATTTGTTGAGGGCCAGTTGCTCGTCAAAGGTGGGTGAGTTGGTCATCACCTGGTACTTCCGCCCGTGGTGGATCACCAGCTTTCCGCCCACATATTCAAAGATGGCCGAATCGCCCGTCGGGTCCGACAGCGACAGGTGCCCGTGCCCCTTGGCCCCGTTGGGGAGCGTGGGCGCGAGAATGGCGAAGGGCTCCTTTTTCAACACCTCCACCGCCTCGGCCACGGTGGCGAAATGGTCCAGGGCATATTGGGCCCAACAGGCGATGGATAAGACCGGTTTGGTCCCGTCCGGGGTGCCGTAGTCGGATTCCACCAGGTACAACGTGTTGGCCACCAGCCCCTTCTCGTTCATGCCATCCACGCTGGCCACCCCGTAGAACGAGCAGACCACGCTGCCATACTTGCTGGTCCATTCCAGCGAACCCGGGCCCGAGGCCCCGTCGCGCTTCATGCCGCGCGGGAAGGCGTACAGGTCGGTGCCCGGATCCTCGACCCAGTCCATGGACCGCGCCACCACCACGGTGTCCTTGGGGCCCAGGTACACGCAACGGGTGCAGGCCTCCAGCGCGGCGGGGATGCTTGCCATTCCCGCCAGTGCCAAAGCCGAGCCCGCCGCCACCTTTTTCCAACGCATCCAACCCATGGAATCGCTCCCTTTTTCGATGGTTCCAACCTGATGAATCTTACGTATTATGGGCCGCCTGTGGACCGAAGCAACGGAACGGCCGCAAACCCGCTATGAATAAGGCATGGAACCACCCATTCTGCTCCACTTGACCATCGGACTGATCGCTTGGGCCTTCCTCAGCATGGGGGCGGCCGTCGCGGGTCTTTATTTTCCAGCCAAAGCCAATACGGAATGCTGGCGCGGCTTCTGGTTCATGAATGCGATCTGGGGGCTTATCGATGGCCTCATTGGCTGGGCCAACCTGCTGACCGGCCCGGTGGAGATGGAATTTCTCCGCAAGATCCTCATGGTCAATTCCGGACTCGACCTGGCCTACATCACCACCGGCATCATCCTGGCCACGCGCCAAAAACCACTGCTCAAGGGTTTCGGCTGGGCCGTGCTGATCCAGGGATTGTTTTTGCTGATCTTCGACCTGTCGTTTTTGGGCTGGAGTTATCGCGTTTAGAAGTGCGGAAAGCTGCGGAATCTTTCCGGGAAGCCTCCCTAATACTTCGCCAGATCCATCCAGCCAAGCGGGCTCGCCCCCGTTTCCTGGTCAACGTGCAAACAACAACCCTGGCGATCCCAAGACAGCCTGGGTTCGGTGGATGAAAAGCCCCCGTAAAGTGCGCCGCCGCGGGGGAGTGATAGATCCAGGAAAAAGGATGCCTACGCGCCTAGGGCTGTCAGGACCTGATGCGCCGCCTCGGCCTGGTTCAGCACATAGAAATGCACGCCCGGCGCGCCCTGACGGATCAGGTCCTCCGTCTGCTTCCGGGCGTGCTCCGCGCCGATACGCGCCGTGGCGGCCGGATCATCCTTGTGTTTTTCCAGCTCGGAATAGAGCGCCTTGGGCAGCTTGGCGCCGCAAAGCGATGTGATCCGCTGGATCTGCGGGAAGTTCACAATCGGCAGCAGGCCGGGCACCAGAGGAACATGGATGCCCAGTTTCCGGCACCGTTCCACAAAACGGTAGTAATCTGCGTTGTCATAGAAAAGCTGGCAGACCACCGCATCGGCGCCGGCATCCACCTTCACCTTCAAATGCCGCAGGTCGTCCTCGGGGCTGGAGGCCTCCTGGTGGGTTTCCGGGTAGCCACCCACGCCGATACCCATGTCGGGGAATTCCCTGTGGATCAGCGCGACCAGCTCATTGGCGTAGCCAAGCCCGCCCTCGACCTTCCGGAAGCCCTCCTGTCCCTTGGGAGGGTCACCGCGCAGCGCCATGATGTTGGAAATACCCCGCGCCTTGGCTTGGCGCACGAAATCGCGCAGGGCGTCCACCGTCAGTCCCACGCAGGTAAGGTGCGCCATGGTGGCCACACCGTGCCGCCGCATGATTTCAGAGCAAATATCCAGGGTGGGTCCCTGGGTCGATCCGCCCGCCCCGAAGGTGCAACTGAAGTAGGCGGGCTTGAAGGCCATCAACCGGTCTACCGCGGCATACATCGACTCCAGGCCTGCCGCGGTTTTCGGCGGGAACACCTCAAACGACCAGACGGGCTGGTTTGCCGACAGTAAATCCTTCAATCGCTTGGACATGCGATCAACACCCCATGGAATCCGACTCGAGCCAAAACCGGCTTTCCGGAAAAGATCTTTATAGCGCACAACCGACCCGACGACCAAAGGCCCACAAAAGGCCATGGTTTTCCTAAGCTGATGGGCAGGAAAAGTTTCTGCCAGCCCGATTGCAGGAGGTTAACCCCCAAGCCCATGGTTCCTGCAACCGACAATCCAGGCAACCTGCCGGAGCTTCCTTCCCCCGAGACACTCCGTCAATGGGATCGGGACCATCTCTGGCACCCCTTCGAACCGCACGACCCTCTCGATCCGCGCCAGCCCCCGTTGTTTGTCGCCGGGGAAGGCTGCTGGCTGATCGACAGCGAGGGGAACCGGCTCCTCGATGGTGTCTCTTCCCTGTGGTGCAACCTGCACGGCCACCGGGTGCCACGCATCGACCAGGCCGTGCGGGACCAGCTTGCCCGGTTGGCCCACGCCACCTTGCTGGGGGCCGCCAATGTCCCCGCGGTCCAGTTGGCCCGCAAGTTGGTGGAGGTCGCACCCCGGGGCCTCCAGCGGGTGTTTTTTTCCGATGATGGCGCCACGGCCGTCGAGGCGGCCCTGAAGATTGCCTTCCAGTACCAGCAACAGCGGCCCGATCCCAAGCCCGGCAAGAACCGCTACCTGGCATTGAATGAGGCCTACCATGGCGACACCCTGGGCGCTGTGGCGGTGGGAGACATCCCGCGGTTCCACCGGCAATTCGGCCCGTTGCTGTTCCCCGTGCACCGGGCCTGCCAGCCGTTCTGTTACCGCTGCCCCTTGGGCAAGGCCAGGCCGGCCTGCAATCTGGCCTGCGCCGACGAGGCGGTGGGCCTGATCGAGCGTCACGCCGATACCCTGGCGGCGGTGATTGTGGAACCCGTGGTGCAGGGGGCTGCCGGCATGGTGGTCGCCCCGGAAGGCTGGCTGGGTTCGGTGGCACGGGCCTGCAAGCGGCATGATGTCCTGCTGATAGCCGATGAGGTCGCCACCGGTTTCGGACGCACCGGCAGGCTGTTTGCCTGCGAGCACGAGGGGGTCACCCCCGATCTGCTTTGCTTGGCCAAGGGCATCACGGGTGGCTACCTGCCCCTGGCGGCGACTTTGGCAACCGACCAGGTCTTTCAGGCCTTCTGCGGGCCGGCATCCGCGGGCCGGGCGTTCTACCACGGCCACACCTATTCGGGGAACCCCCTGGGCGCGGCAGCCGCCCTGGCCAGCCTGGAGATCCTGCTGGAACCCGGGTATCTCGAGGCCGTGGAGAAGAAGGGCCGGCTGCTGGAAGATGCCCTGGCGCCGCTGCTGGACCATCCGCGGGTGGGGGAGATCCGCCGCAAGGGCCTCATGCTGGGGGTGGAGCTGGTGGCCAACCGTCAAACCCGCGAACCCTTGCCCCCCGCCCGGCGCACCGGGCGGGCGGTCTGCGACCATGCCCGGGGCCTGGGTGTCCTGCTTCGGCCGCTCGGGGATGTGGTGGTGTTGATGCCGCCCCTTGCCATTCAGTCAGGCGAGATCGGTCACCTGGCCGATGCGGTGATCCGGTCGGTCCACCAAATACTGCCAGCTGGGGAAATTGGGTAAAAGCGGGTGGAGGAGGAATTGAAGGGAATTGAAGTGAAAAAGGGGCTGTTTATCACGGGAACCGACACCGGGGTGGGCAAAACCCTGGTGACCTGCGCCATCATTCGGGCCATGGCGGCTTGGCATTTCCCGGTTTTTGCCGCCAAGCCGCTAGCCACTGGCAGCGAGATGCAGCCGGATGGCTCTTTGAGGCATCCCGATGTGGCGCAAATTTCCAAGGCCCTCGGGGGAGGGACCGTTTGGGTGGGCTACGAGAGCCCGCACCCTGCCGCGCCCTCCCTGGCCTCGCGTTGGGAAGGCAAATACCTGGATGCTGATGACATGGCGCGATCCCTGCGGGCGGCAGTCCCGGCGGATCATGTGGCGGTGGTGGAGGGGGCTGGAGGCATTTTGTGCCCGCTCGCGCCGGGAAAAACCATCGCTGATTTTGCCGCCAGCCTGGAGATTCCAGTCCTGGTGGTGGCCAAAAGGACTCTGGGTACCCTCAATCACACACTTTTGACCCTGGAGGCCGCGCAACAGCGTGGTCTGCGTGTGGCGGGTATCGTTTTCAACCAGACCCACCCCGGAAATGACCCGGTGGAGGAAGCTGTGGCCGAGGAAATGGCCCGTTTGACCACGGTACCGGTGCTGGCCCAGGTACCTTTTGGCGATCTTTCAGGGAAAATATTAGAAAATATCCCCTGGCCAAGCCTGATGGCCGCCGGGTGAATGGAAAAAGGTGTTGTCGGAAGGCGGGTTTCTAGCCGTGAGCCAAGGTTTTG